>UQVP01000006.1 GCA_900544605.1 uncultured Mycoplasmatota bacterium
AAGGTTTTACTTTAATAGAATTACTAGCGGTAATAGTAGTACTAGCAATCATTGCACTAATAGCTACACCAATAGTAATGAATACAATTAAAAATGCAAAGAAAGGAGCAGCAGAAAGAACAGCAGATAACTACATCAAACAAGTAGAGACAGCAGTAGCAGAAGCTAAGTTAGAAAATAAGTCAGTACCAAATGGAACATATGATATAGATGGTAATGGAAATCTAACAGGTGCCGCACTACCAGATGGTAAATTAGAAATTGATATGAGTGGAAATAAACCAACATCAGGAAAAGTAACCATATCTAATGGAGGAGTATCATCTACAGATACAACGATGACAGTTGGAGATTATAATGTAAAATATAATCAAGAGAAGAGTAAGTACGAGGCGACGGAAAAAGGAAGCACATCATCAACAGTGGTGTATAGATGGTCAGAAGATTTAATAAAAATAGGTGATACAATAGATCCAAGCGATACTACAAAATATACAAAAGATCCAAGCACATTAGAAAAAAATCATTATTTAAAACATATATTAGATAAAGATAATAAAGTAATAGAATCATATGCATGTGCAATATTAAAAGGCAACGAATATTGTTTAACTGATGATGAATATGGATGGTCAGAAAATGAAGCTAATTATAAAGGAAATATGTTAATTTTAAAAAAATTAAGAGATGCAAAAATTGAAGGAGTAAGCTGTCAATTCACTGAGGACGAATCCGACTGCGGCGACGGCTCTGCAAGGTTAGTAGTTGATTCAGGTGGTGTTAGTGCGGGCGTCCCTAATGACCTCAGATGCGGCGTTGTTGTAAATGCTGGTTCGTGGTGCTGGTTATAATAGTCTCGTGTTCTACATTTAAAACCATATGCTACAATAACTATATAAGATAGAGAAAATCTATCTTTTTTAATTGATTATTTTATTTTAAATATGTATAATAATCATAGGTGAAATTATGAAGCAGGAAAATATAAGAAATTTTTCCATCATTGCTCATATCGATCATGGTAAGAGTACCTTAGCAGATCGTATTTTGGAACTTACTGGAGCAATAGATGAGAGAGAAAAACAGGATCAATTATTAGATAACATGGAACTTGAAAGAGAACGTGGAATTACAATTAAATTAAATGCTGTAAGACTTAAATATCATTATAAGGATGAAGATTATATGTTAAACTTAATTGACACTCCTGGACATGTCGACTTTACATATGAAGTGTCACGTAGCTTAGCAGCATGTGAAGGAGCTATTCTTGTTGTTGATGCAGCACAAGGAATAGAAGCTCAGACTTTAGCAAATCTTTATCTAGCTTTGGATAATGATTTAACAATTATTCCTGTTATAAATAAAATAGATTTACCTAATGCTGATCCTGAAAAAGTAAAAAAAGAATTAATGGATACCTTAGGGTTTAATGAAGATGAAATAATTTTAACAAGTGCGAAAAATGGTATTGGTATTAAAGAATTAGTTGAAACAATTATTGAAAAAGTACCTAGTCCTAAAGGTAATAAAAAAGATAAATTACAAGCTTTAATATTCGATAGTATATATGATCCTTACCGTGGTATTATTACTTTATCTAGAGTAGTGGATGGTAGTGTTAAAGTTGGAGATAAAATAAAAATGATGGCAACTGGTGCCACCTATGATATTACAGAAATTTTAGTTCATAGTCCTAAAGAGGTTAAAGTCGATGAGTTATATGCTGGAGAAGTAGGGTGTATATGTGCTAGTATCAAAAGTATTAATGATGTAAAAGTCGGAGATACTATTACTAATGCTTTAAATCCTGCAAGTAAACCTTTGCCAGGATATAAACCTATGAAACCAATGGTATTCTGTGGACTTTATCCAATTGAATCATCACGTTATCCAGAACTTCGTGAAGCGTTAGAAAAATTAAAATTAAATGATGCGTCTTTAGAGTTTGAACCAGAAACATCAAAAGCTTTGGGTTTTGGATTTAGATGTGGTTTTTTAGGACTTCTACACATGGATATTATTGAGGAGAGAATTGAAAGAGAATTTAAAATAGATTTAATTGCAACATCTCCTTCTGTTGTTTACGAAGTAACTTTAACTGATCATTCTACCGTAATGATTGATAGCCCAGTTAAAATGCCTGATAAGCAAAAAATATTAGATATTAAAGAACCATATATCAGAACTAACATCTTTGTGCCTAGTGAATATATAGGTCCAATAATGGAATTATGTCAAGATAAACGTGGTAATTATATTTCTATGGAATATTTAGACCCTACACGTGTTAATATTCATTATGAAATTCCACTATCAGAAATAGTATACGATTTTTTTGATAAGTTAAAATCTACAACTAAAGGTTATGCATCTTTCGATTATGAATTAATTGGGTATAAAAGTAGTAATTTAGTTAAAATGGATATTTTACTTAATGGTGAAGTTGTAGATGCTTTAAGTATAATTGTACATAAAGATTTTGCTTATAAACGTGGTAGAGGTGTTGTTGAACAGTTGCGTAAACTAATTCCACGCCAACAATTTGAAGTTCCAATTCAAGCTTGTCTTGGAAATAAAGCAATTGCTCGTGAGACTGTTAAAGCAGTACGTAAAGATGTTTTAGCAAAGTGTTATGGTGGAGATGTTTCTCGTAAAAGAAAACTACTTGAAAAACAAAAAGAAGGTAAGAAAAGAATGAAAATGGTAGGTAGTGTTGAGATACCTCAAGAAGCTTTCTTAGCTGTTTTAAGTATGGAGGATGAAAAATGACAATAGGAGAATTAACAAAAATTGCTAATGAATATTTAGAAGAAACTATTTCTCTTGAAGCTTTAGCAACTCGCCATGGTATTTCCAAAACAACTTTAATTAGATATTTTAATGGTGAACAATTAATTACTTTACCAACTAATTTACAAGAAAAAGTAGATATAAAAAAGAGAAAAAATTGGATAGAAGGAAAGTCTACTAGTGGTAATTTAGGGCATACAACATTACCAAAAGAACAAATTCAAAAAATAGCTATGTTTTCTATTAAAAATAATTTATCTTTAAGGCAAATAGCTGATATAACTAAAACTAATTATTCTACATTATATAATCTATTTACAATCGATAATCTTGGTATTGATTTGTATTTACAATTATTAACATTATATGGAGAAAATAAAAAAACAAAAAGAAAATAATCACTTTTGATGACTATTTTCTTTTTGTTTTGGAACAATAGCTTTCATAAATTCAACTTCTAACATACTAGGATATATGTATCTTTCTACTGTTCCTATTAAAAGATTTTTACTATCCATTTTTGTATAATCAATATCTAGTGGACCACAAGGAAGACTTTTACTTTTTTCTAAAACAAATTCTCTTATAAATATTCTTATCGTTCTTCCATTTCCTTCTCTAAAAGGATGAACCATAATTAAATCATGATAGAATGGAGCAATATAAAAAGCTAATTCTGAAATTGAGGAAATATTTTTGATTTTATTTAAATCACTAAGAATTTCATCTAAAGATTTTATGATATTTTTAGGATCGCAGAAACTTGTTCTATCTTTTCCTAAAGTACATAATCTTATTTCTCCAGCAAATGGATATATTTTGCCAAAAACAAATTTGTGGATTTTTTTCAAATCTTCAATATCAAAATTTTTACATATTGGTTTTAAATATAAAGCTGCAATTGTTGTTCTAGTAATGTCTTTTTCTATTTCTTTTAATTTATCACTATCAGTAATATTTAAATTATTCTTTAAAACATTCGTTCCTTCAATTAAATAATCATCCCAATGATCTTTTTCCATTATAACCATCCTTAACTTTAGTCTTTTTTTTACCACTATTTTTTGTTTTAATGTCAACACTTACTTCTTCAAAGCTAATATTCGCATCTGCTTGCCTAAGTGCTTCCTTAAGTTCTTTAAGCCTCTCTATCTTATCCATACATAACACATCCTTACTTTATTTTATCATATTTTTCTAATATGTACTATTATATTTGCTTAAGAATAATCATTTTGCTATAATGGTTATAGAAAAGAGAATGCCTATGAAGTCGTGTTATATCCATATTCCATTTTGTAAAACAATTTGTTCCTATTGTGATTTTTGTAAATTTTATTATAATAAAAAATGGATTTTAAAATATTTAGAACAGTTGCAAAAAGAAATAGATCTAAATTATAAAGGTGAAAAATTAAGTACGATATATATAGGTGGAGGAACACCAACATCACTTGATTATAATGAATTAAAATATTTATTAGATATAATAAAAAAATTAAAATTAAGTAATAATTATGAATATACGATTGAAGCTAATGTCGAAACTTTAGATTTAGATAAGATAAAATTATTGAAAGAATATGGTATAAATAGAGTAAGTATTGGTGTTGAGAGTATTGTAGAAAAAAATATTAAGTTTCTAGAACGTCATCACACTAAAGAAGATATTGTTAAGGTTATTGATTTATTAAAACAAGAAGGTATTAATAATATTAATATTGATTTAATTTATGCTTTACCAAAACAACGTATGGATGATTTAAAAATAGACTTAGACTTCTTTTTAAGTTTAGATATTCCACATATCTCAACTTATTCACTTATGATAGAGCCTCACACCAAATTATATATAAATAGTGTTAAGAATATTGACGAGACATTAGATTTAGAGATGTATAATTATATTTGTAAGATATTAAAAGATAATGGATATAATCATTATGAAATAAGTAATTTTTCTAGAGATAATTTTGAATCAAAACATAATTTAACTTATTGGAATAATGAAGAGTATTATGGCTTTGGTGTAGGTGCGAGTGGATATGTAAATGATATTCGTTATGATAATACACGAAGTATTAACAAATATTTAGATTGTAATTATCGTTTTGGTGAGGAAAAAATAGATTTTAATACGAAAGTTGAAAATGAATTTATTTTAGGCTTCAGAAAATTTAAAGGAATTAATAAAAAAGAATTTTATGATAAATATCAAATAGATATTGATAGTTTAGATATAATAAAAAAATTAAAAGAAGAAAAGAAAGTGTTTGAAGATGAAGATAATATATTTATAAATCCAAAGTATATTTATACATCTAATCAAATATTAATAGAGTTTTTAGGAGGAAATTATGAACAAAGAAGAAATATTTAAAGTAGAAATAGATTATGTATTTAATACAAAGTTAAAAGAAAATTTGAAGACGCTAGTGAATTTATTACCAGATTATTTTTTTGAAATACCAGCATCATCTACAGGAAAATATCATCCATCTTTTGCTTTGGGAGAAGGTGGTCTTGTAAGACACACTAAAGCTGCTGTAAGAATTGGTTACGAGCTTTTAAATGATAATTGTATTGGTAATGTTTTTAATGATAATGAAAAAGATTTAATTATTATGGCACTTCTTATGCATGATGGTTGTAAATCAGGTCTTACTCATGGACAATATACAGTAGTAAATCATCCTCTTATTGTTTCGAAGTTAATTCAAGATAATAAAGATAAATTAACACTAACTGATGATGAATTAAATTTGTTGTGTTCGATGATAGAAACTCATATGGGAGAATTTAATAAAGATTTTAAAGGTAATGTCGTTTTACCTTTACCACATAATAAATATCAAAAATTTGTTCATATGTGTGATTATTTAGCTAGTAAAAAATTTCTTGATATTAAATTTGAAAATAATAATATAGTGGGGTAATTATTATGGCAGAATTTGATTATAATTCTTTTTCTCAAAGTTTAGATGAATATAAAAAGTTTGTTAATAATAAACATTGGGCTGATTTAACAGAAAGTGAAACTTTTTATGTTGAAGATAAAGAAAAATTAAAAAATCGCCGAAGATATATTAGAGAATATATCATGCCACTATTATTTTCCATGAAAAATAGTAGTAATTTTAAATTTTCTCATTCAGATAGTGCTTTAACTTGTCGTAACATGCGTGATGATATTCATGCTTATTATAAAAAATTAAATTATAATGAACAAGATTTATTTCGAATTAATAGTGAAAGAAAAATAAATAGATATTGACACGAACAAATGTTTTTGATAGAATTATGTTGGAGGTAAGATATATGGAAAATGTACATGCAAAAGTTAGCTTATTAGGATATACTAAAACTATCAATGGTGGTGGTCCAGAAGAAGTTGTTGCCGCTGCTGGAAAGCTTTGTTATTCTAAAGTTGGAGCTAAAGAAATATTAGAAAAAATGACTGAAGAAGATATTGAAAAATTTTTAAACACTTTAAGTAATTTAGGACATTATAGTCCATTTGAACATGCTAATTTTACTTTTGTTATAGAAGGTATTAGTCGGGCTTGTTCTCATCAAATAGTAAGACATAGAATTGCTAGTTATTCACAACAAAGTCAAAGATATGTTGATCTTAAAGATACTATTAAGGTGATAGTACCTCCGGAAATAGAACAAGATGAGGAAATAAAACAAAAATATATAGATTCAATTATGAATGATTATGATGCTTATGTGGATATAACCGCATCCTTATCACATAAATACATAAACGAAGGTATGAATGAAAGAGCAGCTACTAAAAAAGCTTTAGAGGATGCTAGATTTGCTTTACCTAATGCTTGTGAAACTAAGTTGGTAATGACAATGAATGCTAGAAGCTTAATTAATTTTTTTGAAAAAAGATGCTGTAATAGAGCTCAATGGGAAATTAAAGAAGTGGCAGATCAAATGCTAGATTTGGTTTTGAAAGTTGCTCCGCACTTATTTGCGAAAGCAGGAGCTAAATGTGCTTTTGGTACTTGTCCTGAAGGAAAAATGAGTTGTGGAAAAAAACAAGAACCTAGAGAGTTACAAAAGGTGAAAAAATATGAGAGGTAAATTAATTGTAGTAGAAGGGACTGATTGTTCTGGAAAAGAAACGCAAACAAATCTTTTATTAACCAATTTACATACAGATAATATAAAGGTTGAAAAATTTAGTTTTCCTAACTATCAATCTCCAACCGGAAAAATAATAGGAGGTCCTTATTTAGGAAAAAGTTATATTTGTGAAGGTTGGTTCCCTGAAGGAGCACCACAAGTAGATCCTAAAGTAGCAGCTTTATATTACGCCGCTGATAGAAAATATAATATTTATAAAATAAATTTCTTGCTTGAAAATGGTGTAAATGTTATTTTAGATAGATATGTATATTCTAATATGGCTCATCAAGGTGGAAAAATAAAAGATAGTAATGAAAGATTTGCTATGTATGATTGGTTAGATAAACTAGAATTTGATTTGTTAGAACTTCCAGAAGCTAATATTAAAGTTTTTTTACACCTTCCTGTTGAGCAAGCAACAAAACTTCGTATGGGAAGAGAAGAAGCTTTAGATGAAAATGAGAAAGATATTAATCATTTAAAAGATGCTGAAAGAGCTTATATAGAAATTGCAAATAGATATGGCTTTAAAACTATAGAATGTAATATAGAAAATGATATAAGAACTATAGAAGATATTCAAAATGAACTTTATAATTTTATAAAAGAAGAGATTAATATTAAAGATATGTAGAAGTTTTATCATATAAAATCATTCAGGAGGTGGACTGGTGCAAACACTGCAAATAAGAAATTCAACAGCAGAATTTTTAATTTTTACGAAGCAAAACAAAGAGAAAACAATTGAGGTAATAGTAGATGATGAATCAGTATGGCTTAGTCAGAAATTGATTGCTGAACTTTTTGGAACAACTAGGAACAATATTACAATGCACTTAAATAATATTTTAGAGCATGAATTAGATAGAAATTCAGTGTGTAAGGATTTCTTACATACTGCTGAAGATGGAAAAAATTATAAGACCAAATATTATAATTTAGATGCTATTATTTCTGTTGGTTTTAAAATTAATAGCAAAAGAGCTATTGAATTTAGATTGTGGGCTATTAATATATTAAAACAATATTCTGTTAAAGGATTTGTTTTAGATAAGGAAAGACTCAAAAATGGGACATTCTTGAATGAAAATTATTTTGATGAATTGTTACAAGAAATAAGAGAAATTAGAATAAGCGAAAGAAATTTTTATCAAAAAATAACAGACATATATGCCACTAGTTTAGATTATAATAAAGATTCTTCAATTACTAAAGAATTTTTTAAAACTGTGCAGAACAAAATGCACTACGCTGTTCATGGTAATACTGCTGCGGAAGTTATAGTAAAAAGGGCAAATTATGAAAAAGAGCATATGGGTCTTACTAATTGGAAAAATTCTCCAAATGGTAAAATAATGGCAACTGATGTTATAACTGCTAAAAACTATTTAACAAAAGAAGAACTAAAATCGTTAGAAAGAATAGTTACAATGTATTTAGATTATGCAGAAGACCAAGCCGAAAGACATATCCCAATGACTATGGAAGATTGGAAAAAAAGATTAGATATCTTTTTACAATTTAATGAAAGGGCAGTTTTAAATAATCCTGGTAAAGTAATGCATAAAGTTGCAGAAAGCTTTGCTTTATCAGAATTTGAAAAATACAGAATTGTACAAGATAAATTATTTGAATCCGATTTTGATAAGTTTTTGATAGAAATAGAAAATGAAGGTATAAATAATTAGATTGAAGTCTTGCATTACAAAAAATAATTATGTATAATTAATATAGTAAAGGAAAGTGGTAGTATGGTTAAAGTAGTATCTACAAAATTAGCAGAAACACCAACCTGGGGGGGGGTTATTTAATCATACTATAATAATAAAGAATAAAGAAAACACAAAGTTTCTAGACTTATTTGTAGTCTAGATTTCTTTGTGTTTTTTTGTTGTACCTTTACAAAATAAAGTAAATCTAAATAAAAGAAGGAGGAATATTATGAAAAATAAAAAAGGTTTTACTTTAATAGAATTACTAGCGGTAATAGTGGTATTAGCAATCATTGCTCTTATTGCAACACCAATAGTAATGAACACAATTAAGAATGCAAAGAAAGGAGCAGCAGAAAGAACGGCAGATAACTACATAAAACAAGTAGAGACAGCAGTAGCAGAATCAAGAATTGATGGAACAAAAGTAGCTAATGGAACATATAACATTCAACCAGATGGTAATTTATGTCCAGCATCAGGATGTGGAGAAAATGATAAAGATAAAATCACAATAGATATGAGTGGAACTAAACCTACATCAGGGATAATTAAAATAGAAAATGGTGGTGTATCTTCTACAGATACAACGATGACAGTGGGAAATTATAATGTAAAATATAATCAAGAAAAAAATAATTATGAAGCAACAGAAAAGGGGAAGACATCATTAATATGTGACTTACAAGAGGGACCAAGTCAAACAATAGGGTCAAAATATACATGTCATTTAGATAGTGACAGAACATTCTATGTGTTAGAAATTTCTGGTGATAATGTAAGTTTGATATTGGATAGAAACTTTACAGATGATACTGTATCAAAAGTTGCTTGGTGTATAGATGGTGGAGATAATAATACAACATGTCAAAATATAAATTCTAAAGAAGAAGGAACGCCATTAAAACATATACAAGATACTTTTGGTACAAAAGTAAATGTGAATTTACCTAGTGCAAGTCAAATAGCAATAGCATCAGGGAAAACATTTGATGGTTCAAGTATTTCAAGATTATCAATGACTTGGTTATATACTGGTGCTGGATATTGGACAGCCTCCTCTCATGCTGCTAATTATAATGAAGCCTGGTTTGTATGTGATGATGACCATGGCTCAATTTATAATGCTCCAGTTACTCTTAGTTCCGTTAATGGCGTTCGTCCAGTTATAACTGTCTCAAAATCAAACTTAAGTTAAAATAAAATTGAATGTTTATAACATTCTTTTTTTCTTGACTTGCAAAAAAAAGATAAAACATATATAATTAGACAAGGTGGTATGATGAAGCAAGATGTTATTTATAATAAATTGTTAAGAGAAGAAAATTTATCTATTTATGCATGCAAAGATAAAGATGCGATAAGATTTGATGATTTTGTTCCTGATAATAGGCCTAATTATTTTAGAGATATTGACAGAATAATTCATTCTATGTCATATGCAAGATATATGGATAAGACTCAAGTTTTTACTAAACAAAAAAACAATCATATCACAAAGAGAATGCTTCATGTTCAATTTGTTAGTAAAATTGCTCGTCATATTGGTCGTGCTTTATCACTTAACGAAGATTTAATAGAAGCTATCGCATTAGGTCATGATGTTGGGCATGTTCCATATGGCCATGTTGGAGAAAAAATATTAGATAAAATTAGTCATGAACATAATGAAGGAAATTTTATGCACAATGTTCAAAGTGTAAGAACACTTATGAATATTGAAAGAGAAGGCGAAGGATTAAATCTATGTGTTCAGGTTTTAGATGGAATACTTTGTCATAATGGAGAAGAATTTTTACCTAAATATGAATATAAAAACAAAACACCTAAAGAATTCTTAGCTGATTATAAAAAGTGTTATAGTGATAAAAAATTTGGTAACACATTACTTCCAATGACATTAGAAGGGTGTGTTGTAAGAGTTAGTGATGGTATAGCTTATATAGGTCGTGACTTTGAAGATGCGATGCGTTTAGGTATTATAAATAGAAGCGACTTTCCTAAAGACGTTTCAAAAATTATAGGAGATAACAATGATTCTATAATAAACATTATTATAAGAGATATAATAGCTAATAGCATTGATAAAAATTATATAGCAATGTCGAAAGAAATATACGAAGCTATGAATAAATTAAAAAGTTTTAATTATGAAGCTGTTTATAGTAAAGCTAATACTGAAATTGATATAAAATATGTTGAAGAAAAATTTAGAACAGTATTTGATACAATGCTTAAAGAATTAAAAGCAAAAGATAAGAATAGTGATATATATAAAATTTTCTTAAATGATAAAAATGAAAAATATTTAAATGAAACAAACGATGTTAGAATTGTTATAGATTATATAGCTGGTATGACCGATGAGTTTTTTGAATATCAGTATGATAAAATTAGTAGGAGGAAATCATGGTAAATAATTTAGTAAATTTTTTTGTAACAACTTTTGGAGGATTAACAAGTTTAAAATTTGGACGTGAAATATTAGTATTTATTATTTCAATGATGCCAATATTAGAGTTACGTGGAGGATTAATAGCAGCTTCACTTTTAGGACTATCTGGTGTTAAAAGCTTTATCATTTGTTTAATTGGTAATATTATACCTATACCTTTGATTCTTTGGTTTATTACACCACTTTTTGATAAACTAAAGAAAACAAAAAAACTAAGTAAATTAGTAAATAAATTAGAAACAAAAGCAATGAACAAGAAAGATCAAATAGAAAAACTAAAATATTGGGGACTTCTTTTATTTGTTGGTATTCCACTTCCTGGAACAGGAGCATGGACTGGTTGTTTAATAGCTGCTTTACTTGGTATGGATAAGAAAAAATCAATGTTTGCGGCTATTGGTGGAGTTGTAATGGCAGGCATTATAATGATGATTTTATCATTTGGTTTACTTAAAGGAATTATTGGTTAATAATTCTTTTTTGTTTGCCAATAATTATTTTCACAAAAATAAAAATGAAAAATGCAAAAAGTCCTTTACAAACATATGTTTGCATGATATAATTTGTACAGAAACTTAGTTATGTTATTTAAAAATATTAGATTATCAATTTGAAGTTGTATGAAATTCATGAATTATAATAGTAATTAAAATTAAATATAGGAGGGAAATGAATTATATGAATAATAAAATAACTGTTAAAATGAATGTAAAAGACAATTTGATTAATGTAATGAGAGTAAATAATGTTGATTATATTTCTTTGACTGATTTAGCATCTTACTCTAATCCTAAAGATCCATCTTGAGTTATTAGAAATTGGATGTCAACAAGAAATTCGTTTGCATTTTATTCGTTGTGGGAGGAATTGAGCAATTCTGATTTTAATTCAGTGAAATCACACGGAATTAAAATTGATGAAGTTCCATATAACAGATTTACTATGACACCAAACAGATGGAAAAAAGAATTTAATGCAATCGGTATAATACCAAGTAGTGGAAAATATAGTAAAGGAACATTTGCTCATCCTGATATAGCTTTAGAATTTGCTTCATGGATAGATCCAGCTTTTAAGTTATATTTAATTAAAGAATTTGAACGATTAAAATGTAATGAGGCATATCAAGAAAAAATAGAATGGTCAGTAAGAAGAAGTTTATCTAAAACAAATTATAGAATACACACTGACAGCATAAAAGAAAATATAGTTCCAACACTTACAGATAAACAAAAATTAATTGTTTATGCAACTGAAGCTGACGTAATTAATGTGGCATTATTTGGAATGACTGCAAAGGAATGGAGAGAAAATAACCCTGGTAAAGAAGGCAATATTAGAGATTATGCTGATATTTTACACTTAGTCATTTTATCTAATTTAGAAGTATTAAATGCTAGTATGATAGAAAATAATATCAGTTCAAAAGATAGAATTGAAAAATTAAATGAGACTGCCAAAAGACAAATGGCAATTTTAATAAATGATAATAATGTTATTGGAATAGAAAGATTAGATAATCAAAAATTAATAGGTGATATAAACAAATAAAATTAAGACAGAATAAAGTTTTAAATGATAATTATCTGATATTTGTCTATATAATAGTGAGTTTTCTATAAAGCTGAAAAGTCTTACTATAAGGCAAGATAAACTAAAATTTGTTTTGATTTATGTCCTTGATAAAAAAGCCAATCCATGATACAATAAAAATGTATTCATAGAGTGGGTGATAAGATGGATGAGACAAAGATTTATGACAGTGAAGAGTTTGTTGACGCTAATATAATAAAGACTTTAAAAGAAGTTATTGAAGTATTAGAAGAAAGAGGATATAATCCTATCAATCAAATAGTTGGATATTTAATGAGTGGAGATCCTGGGTATATATCTAGTCATAAAGAAGCTCGTAATAAAATAACTAAATTTGATCGTAATAAAATACTTGAAGTGTTAGTAAAATATTTTATAAATCAATAATGCGATATTTAGGTTTAGATTTAGGTACTAAAACAATAGGTGTTGCGCTAAGTGATGTAACACATACAATTTCATCTCCTTTAAAGATTATTAGATTTGAAGAAGGAGAGTTTAATAGTGCATTACCTGAAATAAAAAATTTAGTTACAGAGTTTAAAGTGGAAAAAATCATCTTAGGATTTCCTAAAAATATGAATAATACTATTGGTGAAAGTGGAGAAAGAGCATTATCTTTTAAAAGTTTTTTAGAAGATAACTTGAATATTGAGGTTATAATGCAGGATGAGAGACTTTCAACTGTAGAAGCTACTAATTATATGTTAGAAGCTGATATGTCAAGAAAAAAAAGAAAAAGTAAAATAGATGGCTTAGCTGCTAATATTATTTTACAAACATATTTAGATAAAGAGAAAGGAAAATAATATGGAAAATACAAAAATGACTTTTAAAATATTAGGAGACGATGGAAAAGAAATAGAATGTGAAGTTTTATTTACTTTTGAGTCAGATGAAACTAAGAAAAATTATATTGTATATACAGATAATACATTAGATGAACAAGGAAACACTAAAGTTTATGCTTCAATATATAATCCAAATGAAGAAAATACTAATTTAATTCCTATTGAAACTGATAAAGAATGGAAAATTATTGAAACAATTTTAGATGAATTACAACAACAAGCAAAAGAAAGTTTAAAAGGAAACGAGCAACAATAGCTCGTTTATTTATGAGAAGATTAAAACCAAAAGTAAAATTAGCGTTAATTATTATTTCTGCTATTTTGTTGTTTGTAATTTTATGTATTAGTATTTATAAAATAGGAACTGGAAGAGTTAGTAAAGATGAGACTCTAAAAGAAATTGAAATAACTACAGGTAATACATATATGTCTATATCTGATGTTTTAAAAGAGAATAATTTAATTAAGTCTAAATTTTTCTTTAAACTATATGTTAAAATTCATAAACCAACTTCTTTACAAGCTGGAAAATACGAGTTAAGCGAAAACATGAATATTAAAGATATTGTAAATGTTTTATCAAATGGTAGTACATACAATCCTAATGTTGTTTCTCTTACTTTTAAAGAAGGTATTAATATGCGTAATGTTGCTAAAATAATTGCTGATAATACAGAAAATACTGAAGAAGATGTTTTTGTAACTTTAACTGATACTAACTATTTAGATGAACTTATCAAAAAATATTGGTTTATAACTGATGAGATAAAAAATAAAAATATATATTATTCTTTAGAAGGATATTTATTTCCTAACACTTATAGTGTTAATAAAACTGATAATGTTAAGAAAATATTTGAGATGATGCTTGATAATATGTCTTTAAAATTATCACCATATAAAGAACAATTAGAAGACAGTACTTATACTATTCATGAAATTTTAACACTTGCTTCTATTATTGAATTAGAAGCAGGAAATAGTAATGATCGTAGTGGTGTAGCTGGAGTTTTTTACAATCGTTTAAAATCTGGATGGTCACTTGGTAGTGATGTAACAACTTACTATGGTGCTAAAGTTGAATTACACGAAAGAGACTTATATCAAAGAGAAATAAATGAATATAATGCTTATAATACTAGAAGTAGTCAAATGGCAGGGCGTTTACCTGTAGGACCAATATGTCTTCCAAGTTTAGATTCTATTTCTGCTTCAATTAATCCAACAATTTCTGATTATTATTATTTCGTAGCTGATAAAAATAAAAAAACATATTTTTCTAAAACATATGAAGAACATGCGTCGACAGTTGCTTCTTTAAAGAGTCAAGGTTTATGGTACGAATATTAGATTTAGAAAATTATGCACATGAAAATAATATTCCTATTATGTTAAGTGATGGAATAGAGTTTTTACTAAAATATATAAAAGGAAATAACATAAAAAATGTTTTAGAAATAGGTTCAGCTATTGGTTATTCTGCTATAAGAATGTCTTTAGTTGATAAAGATATTAAAGTTACAACCATCGAAAGAGATGAAGAAAGATATCAAGAAGCTATCAAAAATATTGGTGATTTTGGTTTAGAAAATCAGATTAATATAATTTTTAATGATGCTTTTGAAGTAGAACTTGATGATAAATATGACTTAATATTTATTGATGCTGCCAAAAGCCAATATATTAAATTTTTTGAAAAATTTAAAAATAATTTAAATGATAATGGAGTTATTATCTCTGATAATTTAAATTTTCATGGGCTTGTTCATGAAGATGAAAAAAAGCTTAGTAGGAATGTTAGAGGATTAGTAAGAAAATTAAATAATTATGTAGAATTTTTAAAAAATAATAAGGAATTTAAAACAGAATTTTATGATATTGGCGATGGCATTAGTATTAGTAAAAGGGTAGGTGTTAATAATGAATAAAAAAGGTTTTACTTTAGTGGAATTAATTGGTGTAGTAGTTATCTTAGGCCTTATTGCATTAGTGGCTTTTCCTTCACTATTAAATCAAATAAATAGTAGTAAAAAACAAATTAGTGATAGTCAAAAAGAGCTTATAATAGCAGCAACTAAAAATTATGTAGAGGAAAATAAAAATGAGTATGCTAATAAAAATTTCTTTGTGGTAGATGTAGATGTTTTAGCTGAAAAAAATTATATAGATAAAAAATTAATTAAATCTTATACTGATGAAGGAAATAAACTATTGGTTACAGCTTTAAATGGGGAATATAATGTTACAGTTTCCAAAGGCAACGCCAAATGTGAAGCAGTTACAAGTTTAACAATATCTGGTGCAGGTTCTGTTCCAACTGCGTCTAACCCATTTGTTTATGGAGCTGAATATAAATGTTTTGTTAATGAAAAAGAGTCAAATCAATTTTATGTGTTAGACGAAAACGATGATACTGTGATGTTAATTATGAATAAAACATTTAAAGATAGTATTACAAACTGGTGTAAAGGTAATAATAACAATAATTGTGGTGCTGTAACAGCAAAAGAAGTTTTAGCAAATAAAACTAAAGATTGGGAAGTTGGAACTGTACTTCCTGATAGAAATATTTTAGTTAAAGCAAATAATGGTAGCACAGGTCAAGCTGCTAGTTGGATGGTAACTAATTTCTCTGATGCAAGTGCGAATTATTGGACATCAACGCCTTCTCCTCATAATGGTGGAGTAAATTATGCCTATGCAATCAATCGTAAAGGAATGTCTTTAAATAATACTCATCAGGTAGGAACATATAAAGATAATGGTGACAAAATTAATTTAACATACGGAATTCGTCCTGTTATCATTGTTTCAAAAGAAATAATAACTTATCCACAATAAAAGTAGAAATATCTACTTTTTTTTGCTATAATTTTAAGCGAGGTGAGAACTATGTCTAAAAAGTTGATTATTCCATCTAATTTAAAGATGATAAGACGTTTTAAAAATAAAATAGATGGGTATATTATAGGAATAGATGGCCTAAGTGTAAATATGCCTTGTTATTTTAAATTAGATGAAGCAGTAAATATCATAAAAAAATATAGTGATAAAGAAATTTTTATTAGTTTAAATAAAAATATGCATGATAGTGATTTGGAACCTTTAAAAAAAGTTTTATTAAAATTGAATAAAACAAAAGTAAAAGGAATAATTTTTTATGATATTAGTATAGTTAATTTAACGAAAGAATTAAATTTAAGTTTAAATCTAGTATGGAATCAAGAACATATGACTAATAGTTATTTTACAGTAAATTATTGGTATGAACATGATGTTAATTATACTTGGTTATCTAATGATATTATGTTAGATGAGATAAAAGAAATTAGGAAGAATACTAAAAGTATTTTAATGCTACAACTATTTGGGTATGTTCCTATGTTTACGTCATATCGTCATTTAGTTGACAACTATTTAAAAACATATAAATTAAAGCCTAAAAAAGAATATTATATTGAAAAGGAAAATAAAACTTACTTTATTGTTGATGATAAAAGAGGAACAACCGTTTATTCTAATAATATTTTAAATGGTTTAAAAGAAAGTTTAGAACTTTTAGATATTGAATATATTGTTTTAAATAGTTATGAAATTCAAGAGGATTGCTTTGAAATTGTCTTAGAATTATTTAATAATGTAAATGATAAAAACAAAAAAGAATATAGTGAAATAATAAATAATATGTTTGGTAACACAGATTCGGGATTTTTATATAAAGAAACGGTTTATAAGGTGAAATAAAATGAATAAGATATTAAAAAAGCCAGAGCTTTTAGCACCGGCTGGTGATTTAGAAAGATTAAAAATAGCAGTTATTTATGGTGCGGATGCAGTATATTTAGGAGGAAATGATTTTGGTCTTAGAGCAAACACTACTAATTTTAGTTTGGATGAATTAAAAGAAGGGGTTTTATTTGCTCACTCCAAAGGTAGTAAAGTTTATGTTACCGTAAATATTGTTCTTCATAATAAAGAAGGTGAAAATTTAATACCATATTTAAAAACACTTGATGATATAGGTATAGATGCTATAATTGTTAGTGATCCAGCTATAATTAAAATGGCTAAAGAGAACACTAATTTAGAAATTCATTTATCTACACAGCAGTCAACGCTTAATAAAGAAGCTATTAAATTCTTTAAAAAAGAAGGTGTTAGTAGAGTAGTATTAGCACGTGAAACATCAAAAGATGAAATAAAAAAAATTAAAGATGAAGTTGATATAGAACTAGAGTGTTTTATTCATGGCGCTATGTGTGCTTCGTATAGTGGTAGATGTGTACTATCAAATTATTTGACAGCTAGAGATTCTAATCGTGGTGGATGTAGTCAAATATGTCGCTGGGATTTTAAATTATATGGTGATGAAAAAGAAATTGTAGGTGATAAACCCTTTACTTTCTGTTCTAAGGATTTATCAATGGCGGAATGTATTCCTGAACTTATCGAACTAGGCGTAGATTCATTTAAAATAGAAGGTAGAATGCGCTCTATTTATTATATAGCAACCGTAGTTAATATTTATCGTAAATTAATTGATGAATACTGTAACAATAAAGATAATTATGAATATAATAGTGAAGATAAAAAAGTTTTAGATAATTGTTCTAATCGCGATTCTATTGTTCAATTTTTTAACGGAAAAAATGATTATACATTTGGATATTATAATGGAAGAGAAGAAATATCTAATCAAGACTTTTTAGGTATTGTAATAGATTATAATAAAAAAACACATGAAGTTTTATTAGAACAAAGAAACTATTTTAAAAAAGGCGATATCGTGGAATTTTTTGGACCTGAAATTAATACATTTACATATAAGATAGATAAAATAATAGATGAAAATGATGAAATAATTGAGATTGTAAGACATCCAAAACAACGTGTAAAACTTATTGTTGATAGTCCTTTAACAAAGAATTGTATGATGCGAATAAAAAGATAAAAAAGAAGTTGACAAATAGAATAAAGTGTAGTATTATTTTGTCAGTTTGATTGATAAAAACAGAGGTGATAATTATGCCAAAGGCAAAAGAAATATATTTAACACAAGAAGGTTTAGATGAACTAAAAAAAGAATTAGATCATTTAAAATTTGAAAAGAGACCAGAAGTTATTAACGCTTTGAAGGACGCTAGAGCTTTAGGTGATTTAAGTGAGAATGCTGAATATGATGCAGCACGTCAAGAACAAGCAATTGTTGAAGGTCGAATTGCTGAACTTGAAGTAATGATTGAAAATGCTGTTGTTATTGAAAAGAAAGCAACTGATGAGGTTGCTATAGGAACTAAAGTAAAAATAGAATATGTTGATGATAAAGAAACTGATGAATATTCTATTGTTGGTTCAAAAGAAGCAGATCCATTTTTAAATAAAATTTCTAATGAATCTCCAATTGCTCAAGCAATTATGGGATTAAAAGTTGGGGATATTGCTCATGTGTCTAGTCCAAATGGACAATATGATGTTAAAATATTAGAAATAGTTTAAGCACATAATTGTGCTTTTTTTCTTTGTTGTGATATAATTACCATAGAGGTGATGATATGGACATTAATAAGTTAGATTATTTTATTAGTGAAGCTTTGTCACGTCAACTAGGAGATACTGTTGATTCTAGTTATTTTAAGAAAGAAATGTTAGAAAGTTTAACTTCTTTAACTATTAATTCTTTAACGCCTATTACAACTATTTCTAGATTAAAAAATTTAGTAAGCTTAAATATTATAGGACAATCACATAGTGAATATGCTTTAGATGAAGTTATTGATTATAGTGAAATTAATAATTTAAATAATTTAGAATCACTTATTGTCATAAATGATTATCATGCAAGACAACTAAATATAAGTAATCTTGAAAAATTAAAAATTTTAATCTTAGTTTCAAATCAAAATTTAGAAAATATAATAGGGTTAGATAAATTAAAAAATTTGAAACATGTAGTAATAGTAGGTAATAGTATAAAAAATAAAGAATGGTTAACTAAATATATTATTAATACTAAAGAAACAGGAGTTAATATTTTAGATTATCGTTTATTTAGTTATGTTGTTAAAAATAAAGCTTTAAAGCAACTATTATATTTAATGAATGCTAGATGTGAAACTAATCTATTATTTGCGGAAAAAATAGGTGTAGGTGAGATATTTTCTTATACATATTCAATGATAGATAAAGTCTATACTTTAGCGCAACAAATTATTAAAGAAAATATAAAACCTGAAATGACTGAAAAAGAAAAAGTAAAGGTTTTATATAATTATGTTATTAATCATTTAGAATATGATACAGAAGAATTAAGAAAACGCGATAATGTAATTTTAACAGATGAAAAAATTATCAAGGTTTATAAAAATAAATATAAGTTTATAAATAGTAGTTATCGTGCTTTCATAGAAGGTAAGGTAGTATGTGAGGGTTATGTAAATATGCTTATATATCTTCTTGATTTAATTAATGTAGAAGCTCGTAATGTTTATTGTACCGTAAAAAATATGAATAGTAATGTTGAAGGGTATTATAACCATTCCGCAATAAAAATTAAAATTGATGGTAATTGGTATTATTTTGATCCTCAATTAGAAGAAAAAAATCAAAAAAATAATTATTTTATGAAAACTGAAGAAGAGTTTAAGATGACACATAATATATTAGTTACAACAGAGTTAGAGGGAAAACAGAAACAAAGATAGGTGAGTTTAATGGATGATATTTTGCAGCAATTGATTATAAATAAAGATAGTATCTATCAAGATTTAAATAATTATTTTAATGGAGTTGATTGTAGAGAGTTAATACCTATTTTAGATGGTATTAATAAAAGAGTTTTATTTGATTCATATTTTCATGGTCTTCATCATTCACAAAAAACTTGTTTTTTCGCATATTTAATTGGAAAGAAACTAAATTTAAATGATAATGACTTAAAAATTTTATTAGATGCAGCTATTTATCATGATATAGGTAGAAACAGTGATATAGAAGATAATATACATGGTTATACAACGGCTATGAAAATGGATAAAACTAGAAAAAACTATGGTGAGTTTTATGCATCTGATATTAATTTTACTTACTTAAAAGCAATATGTGATATGCATTGTATAGATGATGTTAGGATGAAAAGAATATTTGAAGGATATGAATTAGAAAATCCTGATATAGAATATGAAAAATTTGAATTACTTGCTAAAATTTTAAAAGATGCTGATGCTTTAGATCGTCAAAGATTTAAAAAGACATCACAAGCTGCTCTTAAAGAAAAATATTTAAGATTTGATATTTCTAAAGAATTAACAGAAATAGCTAAGCTAATTAATAGTCATTATAATTATAAAATATCAGAAATATTATATATTAAAAATAAAGACAAATATGAAGGAGATGCAATTTATAGTTGTTTTCATGGTATTGGCTTTGATTTCTTTAAACTAGAAAGTATTTTAAATCATGGTATTCTATCTTCTTTTGAAGCAGTAAAAGAAGGAATAACAACTACACGAAACTTTAATGGCAATAATGGTAATATTTGGATATCAGTAGTTGATTCTAAAGATGTATCAAAAGATGGTAAAGCTTATAATAATTTTATAAAAAATGGTATTAGCTTTTACTGTATGGTTCCTGCTTTAGAAAAAGGAAGAAAAGGTAAGAAAAACAATTGTGAGTTTGCGCCTGTTAATTCAGGAGAGTATGAAGATGAACATTTTGTTTTTAATAAAATAGATTATAATAATATTCATTCCTTAATTATAAATAAAGAAGTTTTAAATAAAAGAATAGATGAACTCGATTATTTATCAGGTTCCTTAAATTATGATATTATTGAACAAAAAATATTTACTTATGCCGATGAAATAAAAGCCAAAAGTGGTGTTGATGTTGATTTAGATGAAATAAAAATTATTTTAGAAGAGTTTAAACAAGAAGTAATAAGGTATGAAAAAGAAACTGTTGATAATCAAAAGAAAACAAATAGACAGTATCTTGAGAATGTTGAAATTTATGTTAGTAGATTAAATAAAATAGTTTCTAAATGGATGGTTCAGTTATATTCTACTTTATTAAAAAAAGATGACAATATTAAAGTTAGTGATGTTGTTTTCAATATTTTAAGTAACTATAAAGATAAAATTAAAAATATTTATGAAAATGAAGAATGCGTTATAGTTTTAAATAATTTAGAAAAAAAGCAAGAAAAAGAGGTGGTAATATGAAAAAAGGTTTTACTTTAGTAGAATTATTAGCTGTTTTAGTAATATTAGGGTTACTTGGTTTAATAGTTGTTCCTGTCGTTGACAAAATAATTAAGGATAATAGAAATAATTTATATGAATTACAAATTAAAAATATTGAAGAAGGTGCTAGAAATTGGGCTGCTAAAAATCCTTTATCTTTACCAGAAAATGGTAATAGTATGACTAAAACAATTTCCGAATTAGAAAAGGAAGGTTTTATTTCGGTTGATGTGAAGAATCCAAAAACAAATGAAAATTTTTGTGATAGTTCATATGTAACAATTACTAATACTGGAAAAGGTTTTACTTATAAATATGATGTTAATTCTGGCGATTGTAGCAAGTAGGTGATTTATGATAAAAATTAAAACAGATTCAAGAAAAGTAGTAGACGGTGATACTTTCGTTGCTCTTCCAGGAATAAGTAGTGATGGGCACGATTATATTGAGACAGCGATAGAAAATGGTGCTACTAAAATAATTGCACAACATGGTGAATATAAAGTTCCTACAGTTATCGTTCCAGATACAAGAGTATATTTGAATGATTTATTAAAACAAGAATATGGTTATGTAATTAATGATATGAAAATAATAGGAATTACAGGTACTAATGGTAAGACAACTAGTTGTTTCTTAACATATCAAATATTAAATAAATTAGGAATAAAATGTGCTTATATAGGAACAATAGGTTTTTATTTAAAAGATAAAGTGAGAAATTTACCTAACACATCAGTTGATATAGCTGATTTATATGGATTACTTGTTGAAGCTTATGAAAATGATTATAAATATGTATGTTTAGAAGTTAGTAGTCAAGGATTATCTATGGATAGATTTAAAACAATAAGCTTTGATATAGCAGCATTTACAAATTTAACACAGGATCATTTAGATTACCATAAAACAATGAATAATTATTGTCTTGCTAAGCAACAATTATTTAAGCAGTTAAAAAAGGATGGTAAGGCAATTATAAATGCTGATGATAAGTATAAAGATTACTATTTACTAAAAGATAATAATAATATAACATTTGGTTTAAATGGTGATTATAAAATAGATGATTTAAAATTTACTAACAAATATTCTGTGCTAGATTATTCTTACCAAAATAAAAATTATCAAATTAAAACAAATTTAATAGGGGAATATAATATTTATAATTTATTAACAGCTATTGTTATTTGTCATGAATTAGGACTTGATTTAAATAAAATAAATAGTGTTTTAGATAATTTAAATATGCCTAGTGGTAGAATGGAAAGAATTGACTATAATAATAATTTAATTATTGTAGATTATGCCCATACCCCTGATGCTATTTCTAACATCATCAAAACTATAAAACCTATATGTAAAGGCAATTTATATGTTACTTTTGGGTGCACAGGAAGTCGTGATAAAACAAAAAGACCTATTATGACCAATATTGTTTTAGAAAACGTAACGAAAGCTATTATAACTATAGATGATCCTCATGATGAAGATCCTAGTGATATTGTTAAAGATATGTTAAATGGAATAACTTTTAACAATTATGAAGTTTGTTTAGATCGTAAAAAAGCTATTCATAAAGGTATTAATTTGTTAAAAGATAATGATATTTTATTAATTCTTGGTAAAGGCCATGAAGAATTTATTATTTTTAAAGATAAAAAAATACCTTTTAATGATAAAAAAGAAGTGCTTGCTTATATAGAATATAAAAAACAAAGTGTTTAGATGCAAAGAACACCTTGTGATGTTTATCATAAAATATCACGGGAGGTGTTCTTTTTGAATATAAAAAGTGATTCACGTAAAATAAAGAAAGGTGATACATTTATTGCTTTAAAATATGTCAATGATGGGCATGATTATGTTCTTGATGCTATAAAAAGAGGAGCTAGTAAAGTAGTTGTAGAACACGGGTTATATAATGTTGATACTTTAATAGTTAAAGATACACATGAATATTTGATTAACTACTTAAAAGATAATTATTGGAACCAAATAAAAGACTTAAAAATTATAGGAATGACAGGTACTAACGGGAAAACAACTACTTGTTATTTATTACATAAAGCTTTAAATATGCTAGGGGAAAAGTGTGCTTATATAGGGACAATAGGTTTTTATATTGATGATAAAATAAAGGATTTAAATAATACGACACCCGATATTTTAGAGTTATATGAAATGTTACTTGAAGCAAAGAAACAAAAATGTAAGTATGTTGTGATGGAAGTAAGTAGTCACGCTTTAAGTCTAAATCGTGTTAAAGGTTTAGAGTTTGATATCGCTTTATTTTCTAATTTAACACAAGATCATTTAGACTATCATAAAAATTTAACTAATTATTTGAATGAAAAGAAAAAACTATTTACAATGTTAAGAAATGATTCTTTAGCGCTTATTAATATTGATGATAAATATTATAAAGAGTTTATTATGGAACAAAATAATAATAAAACCTATGGTTTTAAAGATTGTAATTATCAAATAACAAAATATAACTATAATATTAATGGTGGTCATTTTGTTATTAATGATTGTGATATTTATGATACCAAATTGATAGGTAAATATAATATTTATAACCTTACTTTAGTTATAGCAACTTTAACTAATTTAGGATTTTATTATGATAAAATATATGATGTAGTTAAGAATTTAGATAGTCCTAAAGGAAGAATGGATAAAATAATCTATAATAATAATGCAATTATTATAGATTATGCTCATACTCCTGATGCTGTAGAAAAAGCTTTACGTGCTGTTAAAGAATTAAATTCTAACCACATTTACACCATTATAGGATGTGGTGGAGATAGAGATAAAACAAAAAGACCAATAATGGGCAAAATATCAGTAGAAAATTCTGATTTAGTAATCTTTACTAGTGATAATCCTAGATGTGAAAATCCAAATAAAATAATTGCTGATATCGTACAAAATCTTGACAAAAATAACTATGAAATTGAAATAAATCGCAAAAAAGCTATTATTAGGGGTATACAATTACTAAAAGAAAATGATATACTAATGATACTTGGTAAAGGTCATGAAAATTATCAAATAATAAATAAAGAGAAAATATTTTTTGACGATAAAAAGATTGTACTAGATAATATATAGGAGATGATATAATGTTAATTTTAGCAAAATCTGCTCTAGCACTTATGGTAGCATTTATAATATCTGTTGTTTTTGGACTTATATTAATACCTTTTTTAAGAAAAATAAAAGCTAATCAAAAGATAAGTATTTTTTTAAGTGAAAAACATAAAAAGAAAGATGGAACACCAACAATGGGTGGTTTAATCTTTATCATTCCAACTATTATTTCTATGATTATTTTAATTTTAATGAATAAATTAGAATGGACTGATAACTTATTTATTATTATGTTTGTCTTTTTATCTTATGCCTTACTTGGTTTTATAGATGATTATTTAATTATAAAAAGACACAATAACGAAGGATTAACAGAAATTCAAAAATTAATTGGGCAAATTTTAATTGCTGTTATTTTCTTCTTTATATTTATGAAAAGTGGAAGACAACCTGTATTAGATATTCATACATTAGGTATAAAAATTAATTTTGGATGGTTATATGGTTTCTTTATTCTATTTGTTCTAGTTGCAAGTAGTAATGCAATTAATTTGACTGATGGCTTAGATGGTTTAGCTGGTGGACTTTCAGCTATAGCATTCTTGTCATTTGGAATTATTAGCTTTGGTTCTTATTGGATAGCTGGAAGCGAAGAAATTGGTATATTCTGTTTTATTTTAGTAGGAGCACTTTTAGGATTTTTAGTTTATAATTCATATCCTGCTAAAGTATTTATGGGAGATACTGGTTCACTTGCCTTAGGAGCCACTTTAGCAAGTGTTGCTATTATTACTAGTCATGAAATAACATTAATTGTTGTTGGTGGTGTATTTGTAATTGAAACATTATGTAGTATTATCCAGATGATAGCTGGAAGATATTTTAATAAAAAAGTTTTTTTAATGGCTCCTCTTCATCATCATCTAGAAAAATTAGGATGGGCTGAAACAGATATCGTTAAAATGTTTCTAGTTGTTGGTACAATTTTGGGTATGTCAGCAGTATTGTTTGCTGTATGGTTATAAAAAGTGTATAATAATTATATAAAACAGGGTATAATTAATAAGAAGGTACTGGTGAAGTAAATGAAATTTAATAAGAAAAAAGGCTTTACTTTAATTGAGTTATTAGCAGTAATTGTAGTACTAGCCATCATCGCACTAATTGCAACACCAATAGTAATGAATACTATAGAAAAATCTAAAAAAGGTGCAGTAATAGAAAGTGCTAATAATTTAATAAAGTCAGCAGAATATTATATTTTGCAAACAAAAAGTAGATACGGAAAAGTTAGTGTTTTAGATGAGAAATTAAATTATAGTGGCAATAAACCTGATTTAGGTGAAGTAGAAATAAATAAGGATGGTAAATCACGTATATATACTTATCTAAATGGTTATTGTGTAACAAAAGATTATGAAAATAAGTCACCATATGCTACTAAGACAAGTAAAGAAGAGTGTAATTGGTTTGCTACTGATAATTATGAAACTACAGAAGGAAGTATAATTACAATTAACAATGGAAATATAAAAAATTATTTAATATATGGTAATTCTACACAAGAAACAAGAAGTGGAAAGAATTTGTTTGATAAAAATAATTATAGCCAGGATTCT
Source organism: uncultured Mycoplasmatota bacterium (assembly GCA_900544605.1). Lineage (GTDB taxonomy): Bacteria > Bacillota_I > Bacilli_A > RF39 > UBA660 > SIG204. Next base: position 26,515 of record UQVP01000006.1, read on the forward strand.
ACAAATATAGTACAGTTTGATATTACCAATTTAGAAATAGGAAAAACTTATACTTTTTCTTCTAATATTCCAATAACTTGGTTTAAAATTTCTAATGCAAGAAATGGATATGGTAGTGTTCAGTATTCTAATACTAATGGTTTTGCAAAATATACATTTACAATGTCAAGAAATTCTAATATTGCTAGCTCTGCTACACAATATTTATATTTAGGTATCAAAGGTCTTACTTTTGTTGACACTATAAGTGATTTAAATAATTATAATATTCAAATAGAAGAAGGATCAAGTGCAACTGAATATGAAGAATATGGAGCAATGCCAAGTCCAGAATTTCCAAGTGAAATAAATAACACAGGAGATTTAATAACAAAAGATAATTGTGCAAGTTATGGCAGTGATGCTTGTAATAGTGTTGGCAAGTATGTAGTACAAGTAAAAGCAACTGGTAAAAATATACTTGATATATCAAAACTTGAAGCAGGAGCTTATTCGACAGGTTTAACACAAAGTTCTAATACTTTTAGTTTTAAAAGAACTGGAACTAAAAATACATCATCTATATTTACAAAAATAAAGCTTGAAGCTGGAACTTATACAATATCAGGAAATCTTACTCAAAGCGATGGCTTAAATGGTGGGTATGGAGTATATGATTTAGAAAAACAGGAATATTTAGTAAATAGAAGTTCGTCTGGCATTGGGACATCGACATTTACAGTACCAGAAAGTAAAATATATTCGTTAGGATTCTTTTGTAATTATAATTCAGTGGAAGGTACTCAAGTTACATATTCCAACATTCAGCTTGAATATGGTAGCAGTGCAACAACATACGAGTTATATAGAGAAGCAACTACCAATATTTATTTAGATGAACCATTAAGAAAAGTAGGGGATTATGTAGATTATATAGACTATTCAAATGGTAAAATTGTTAGAAACACAAATTTAAAAACATTTAATGGTAATGAAGAGTGGTATCAATTTGGGTCTAATGTTGCATTAGCAAAGTGGGATGATGGAAAAACTCCATCACATGGTGATAATGATATTACTGGAATATATAGTAATTTATTTAGAGAAAATAAAAATGCCCAGACCAGTGCTAATGATAATACTTTTTTAACACATAATATACTTAATGTTGATTGGATAGTTATAAATAGAAATATAAATGTTAGTGATTTCAAAACTTTGTTGGCAAATAAAAATGCAACTTTTATATATCCATTAGCTACTCCAACAGAAGAATCAATCAGTTTACCACAAATTAAAACTGTGGAAGGAACAAACTACATAACAGTAAATACTTCAACTAGTGCAAATAATTTAAAGATAACAACTGAAAAATAAATTTACAAAAAAGAAAGAGTTTATAAAAAAACTCTTTTTAATATTAGCAAAAGTTGGTATAATTATAATGGTGAGAATATGAATAAAACTAAGGTAATTGCCGAAATAACACAAAGTAACAATGAGAAAGAGTTTATTAAGGCACTAATTGAAAATGGTGTTGATTTATTTTTGCTTGATTTAAATAAAATTAACAAAGAATTATGCTTAGATATAATGAATAAAATTAATGATTTAAATGAAGAATTAAAAACTAATGTAGCAACTATTTTAGAATTGAAAAATAATAAAGTTCATTTAAACAAAATTATTAATGGTAGTGCAAATTTAAAAGAGAATGATAAGATTAGAATTTATATGGACCATACTGTAGGTGATGAAACTAAACTATCTGTTGATTATCACGAGATTATTAATGAAATAAAATATGACAGTATAATAAAACTAACTAATGGTTCTGTTGAATTAGAAGTACTAGATAAAAATGAAGGTTTTATATTGTGCTCTGTAAAAAAAGGTGGAATTGTTTATGAATATAGTGAATTAAATATTCCAGATATAAGAATTAATAAAAAATTCTTAACAAAGTATAATAAAGATATGATTAAGTTTGCCGCAGAAATAGGAATTGACTATATTATTTTAGATTCTGTTACAGAACAAGAAGATGTTTTAGATATCAACGATTTATTAATAGATATGGAAAATAATCATTTAGGAATTATTACAAAAATTAACAATGCTTTTGCTTTAGAAGAAGTAGATGATATCATTAACATGAATGAAGGAATTATAATTTCTAGAGATGAACTTAGGATGGAAGTTCCTGTTGAAAAAATACCAAGTATTCAAAAAAATATAATTAATAAATGTCATGATAGTGGTAAGGTTAGTATTATTTCTATTGAATCAGAATTGAACTTAGATAATGAATTATTATCTAAGTCAGAAGTTAGTGATCTTGCTAATGCTGTACTTGATGGTACAGATGCTATTATAATTGGTAATAATTCCCATAATAAAAGATATCCTATTGAATTAGTAAACGAAATAGAAAAGGTTATTAAATCAGCTGAAGAAGATATTGATTATGCGCATTTTTTAAAAAATGCAATTGCAACAGAAAATGAAGATACAACAGGTAATATAGCGTGTTCAGTAGCGGAAATTAGTGATAGATTAAACTGTAAAGCTATTGTTGCGCCAACCGTAAGTGGTTATACTGCTCGTAAAATGAGCCGCTTTAAACCTAAATGTCCTATTATAGCTATAAGTACTGACCGTGAAACAATGCGAAGTTTAGCAATCTATTTTGGTGTATGTCCTATATATATTGAAAGCTTAAAATCTTTAGATGATATTGTAAAACAGGCTAAAAAAATAGCTATAGATAATATTGATATAAAAGAAGGGGACAAGATAATAATTACGGGTGGCTATCCATTTAAAGAAGTTAGACATACTAATTTTATTGAAATAGAAGAATTATAAAGAAAAGGGGTGGGATTAATGTATCCACTAGGAGATAATTTTAAATTAAAAGTAAATCCAACTACTAATCAAAAAAATATAATTAGAGGTAATAAATATCGTATTAGTATTTTAACAGAAAGATTGATAAGATTTGAATATAACGAGTCTGGAATATTTGAAGATTTGCCAACAGAATTTGCTTGGAATCGTAATTTTCCAGATGTAAATTATAGTATTAAGCAAGATTCTAAATTTTTAGAAATAACAACATCTTATTTTAAAATATCATATACTAAAGAGAAAAGTTTTAAAGGTAGTAAAATTTCTCCAGATTCTAATCTAAAAGTAGAAATATTAAATTCAAATTCAGTATGGTATTACGGTCATCCAGAAGTAAAAAATTATGGTTCTCCTTCATCAGAAATTAATAGTAGTGATAGTAAGATTAAATTTTCAAAAAGTTTATATTCATTAGATGGCTTTGCTAGTTTTAATGATTCTAACTCTAAAGTTGTAGAAGAAGATGGAACATTAAGAGAAAGAAAAGAAAAAGAAATTGATATTTATTTATTTGCTTATCTAAAAGATTTTACAAAAGCCTTAAAAGATTATTTCTACCTAACCGGTTATCCTGCTTTAATTCCTAGATATGCTTTAGGTAACTGGTGGAGTAGACATTTAGCATACGATGATAATTCTTTAAAAAAATTAATAGATAATTTTGAAAGAAAGAATGTGCCTTTATCAATTCTTTTACTTGATAATGATTGGCATACGCAAATAGAAGGAAAAGAAGCTGGTTTTACCTTTAACAAAAAGTTATTTGCTGCTCCTTATGAAATGATTTCTTATGTTCATAATAAAGGAATAAAGCTAGGACTTAGTGTTAATCCAACAGAAGGTTTCTATTCTAATGATGAATTTTATCAACAAGCAAAAAAGTATTTGCAAGCTGATGAAAAAGGAACAATTCCTTTTAATGCTTTATCACCACGTTTTATAGATGTTTATTTAAAACTATATATTCATCCATTAGATGCATTAGAAGTTGATTTTTATTGGATAAAAAATAGCAGTAAAACAACTGATGAAGAACTTACAATGTTAAAACATTATCACATCTATGATATGATGCGTAATTATAAAAGAAGACCAATGATTTTAGCTAAAGGTACAAATTTGGCTGCTCATCGTTATCCAGTCTTATATGCAGGAAAAACAACTGTTAGTTGGGATTCTTTAGCACTTATGCCTTTTTATAATTTAAATGCGACTAATATTGGAGTGACATTTTGGAGTCATGACATAGGAGGTTATTATAAAGGGATTGAAGATAATGAACTTTATATTAGATTTGTACAGTTAGGAACTTTTTCTCCTATTTTAAAATTTGGTAGTGATGGAGGAAAATATTACAAAAGAGAACCATGGCGTTGGGGTGTAAAGACATATACAATTGTAAAAGATTATTTAACTTTACGTCATCAATTAATCCCATATTTATACTCAGAAGCATATAAGTATCACAAATTTGGAGATCCTATGTTGATACCACTTTATTATAAATATCCTGAAATGTATGATGATGATAGATATTCTAAAGAATATTACTTTGGTAGTGAATTATTTATTGCTCCTATAACTAAGAAAAAGGATTATACGATGGATAGATCAATTCATAAAATGTATATTCCAGAAGGTGTTTGGTATGATTTTGTAACAGGAAAGAAATTCCCTGGCGGTAAAGATTATGTTGGTTTCTTTAAAGACCAAGATTATCCAGTATTTGCTAAAGCTGGGGCTATTATTCCACTGGCTATTAGTGAAAAGATTAATGATACTAATCCACCTCAAAATATGGAAATACATGTTTTCCCAGGTAGAAGTAACTCTTACAACATATATGAGGATGATGGAACAACCGACTTATATTTAAAAGATTATTATTTATTAACAAATATTGAATATAATTATTCGGTCAATGATTATAAATTAGTTATGAAGTCTGTTGAAGGTAAATCAGGAATAGTACCAGATACCCGTCATTATAAATTTAGATTTAGAAATACTAAAGAGCCATCTAAAATTTCTGTAACATTTAATGGTAGTCCTCTTAGATTTATGACATATGTGGATATTAATGACTATGTGGTTGAAATTCCTGAAGTTAATTCTATCGGAAACATTACTATTAATTTACAAGGTGATAATCTTGAAGTAAGTGCAATGAGAATAGTAAATGATGATATTGCTGAAATTATAAGTGATTTACAAATAGAAACAGAAATCAAAAATAATTTGGATAAAGTTTTGTTTGGTGAGTTATCTAATAAGAAAAAAAGAATTGAAATCAGAAAATTAAAAGCTAAAGGTTTAGATAAGAAATATATGAAATTATTCTTAAAATTATTAGAATATGTGGATGAAGTATAGAACAATTAAAACCAATGAAAAAATCATTGGTTTTTTGTATTATAAATATTTTTGTAGGTGATGTTTTCTGATATAATATTGATAGGTAGTAGGTGAAGTTATGAGAAGTCCGATTTATTATGGGGCAAGAGGATTTGCCAGAGAAATTAATAGACAACGAAATCAATATCAAAGAAGTATTGAAGCAGAACATAAAAAAGCATTAAAAGAAGAAATGTATAATAATGGCTATGAATTTGAACAAAAGGAAAATAGACGGTTAGAAAAGAAAAAACAAATGTGCTTTAATTATGCGGCAATAATGATGAAACAAAAAACATATTTTGATTTTGAGTTATTAAAAGAAAAATATATTCCTGCGGTGTTTGATTATGAAAAAGAACCTGAATATATTGATCGTGCTAGTAATATTTTTGTTCCTGAGGAAAAAAAGCTAGAAAAAATATTTAAATCACTTAGAAAAAATAGAATAAAAAAAGAAATTCAAAAACAAAATCAAATAGATGCAGACAAAAAAGATTTTGAAGAAAGAAAGGAATTTTATGAAATTAACCGTGAAATTGCTTTAAATAAATTTAAAAAGGAAGAGAAGAAAAAGCAAGAATCTATAGAAAAACAAAATAAAAATATTGATGAATTTAAAAGAAATTATTTTGCAAGAGAAGAAGAAGCTCAAAAAAAATATTTGACAATGCTAATGACCAATTATCTAAATGAACATGAAACTAAAATGTTTTCTAACATAAATCTTGATTATACTTCTGAAAGTAAAATTTTACTTGTTGAAATAGAAATGAATGATGTGATTGAATATTTTGAATTCTCACATTGTAAATATCTTAAATCAAAAAATGAAATTGCTAGCTATTATTATAAAGATAGTGAAATAAAAAAGGAATTTACTATTTTGCTTCCTAAGATAGCATTTGGTTTTACTAATTTATTTTTAGGAAATGATTTGAATGATTCAATAGATAATATTATTGTTAATATTATGTATAATGAAATTTATCTTGTTTCATTAAATTTGAGTAAGAAAGAATTTGTTAAATTAAATTTTGACAATTTAGAAAATTTTAACAAATTAAATAGTAATATTAGATTATTTAAATCATTACAAACAGGTATCAAACCTTATAATAAATAAATATATTGTAGTTGAATGGAGCTGGTTACATGAAAAATAAAATTCGAAATTTAGGAAACTTAGGAAAGTTTAGAGATAATGATAAAAAGATTATTAGTATTTCTAAAAATAAAAAAATATCTTTAAGCGAAAAATTTAAAAATTATAAAGGAGAAAACTTGGCAAAAGATTTTTCTTAGGATGATAATATATGGATGATGAAAAAATACTAAAGGATTTAGATAATCATTTAACATTATCTTTTTATATTGATATGACACAAGATAGACTAGATAAGTTAATTGATTATTGCAAAAATAATGATTTAAGAGAAAAGGTATGGAGACTCGCTCTTACTTTTTCTAATTATAACTTTGATTATTTAAAATTAGCTAAATATTATATTGAAGTAAAAGACTCATGGTATTTATCAGAATTATTACACGTAGTAGGTGAAGAAAAAATTAAAATATATGATGTGTATAGCTATGTTTTAAAAACAAATGATGAAAAATTTATCGCTGAAGTTCAAGAAGCATTTATGTGGTATTTCAGCGCTGAAGATAAAGATGAATTAAAAAAGGCAATAGATGATTGTAAATAATTTAATTATACGAAAAAAGCACTATTTAGTGTTTTTATTTTTATATTAGAAAAGTTATAAAAAATGTAAAAAGTTATTGACAAACATTTGTTCGCTTTGATACAATTTAATTGCTTGAAAGATAATGTATATAGATAAAACTTATTGATAATAATTATTCTTTGAAAATTTTTTAGTATGAATTGAAGAAATATAATAAAAAAACAGTCAATATAAGAACGAGGAGGTTACGAATGAATCAGGATAAAATGCATTTAATTAATAAAATTATTAATAATGAAACAATAAGAACAGTATGGGATAAAGAAGATGAAAAATATTATATTAGTGTTGTTGATATAGTGGGAGTAATATCTGAAAGCAAAGATAAACAGTCTTACTGGAGAAAATTAAAGCAGAGGTTAAAGGAAGAAGGAAATGAAACCGTGACAAATTGTCACGCTTTGAAATTAAAAGCTCAGGATGGTAAATATAGGTTAACAGATGTTGTCGATATTGAAGGAATGTTTAGAATAATTGAATCTATTCCTAGTAAAAATGCAGAACCAATAAAGATATGGTTAGCTAAATTAGGAAGTGAAAGAATAGATGAAGTATTTGATCCATCACTTGCAGCACAAAGAGCTATAGATATATATCGCACTAAAGGTTATGATGAAAAATGGATTGCAAAAAGAATTAAAGGTATTCAAGATAGAAAACAACTTACTGATGTATGGAAAGATGGTGGAATAACTGAATCAAAAGAATATGCAATCCTTACAAATGAAATTTATAAGGAATGGTCTGGCATGACTGCAAAAGAGTATAAATCATTTAAAGGACTTAGGAAAGAATCATTAAGAGACAATATGTCTGATATAGAAGTGGCACTTGCAGATTTAGGGGAAATAGCAACTAGAGAGATTGCTAAAAAGAAAAATCCAAAAGGTTTAAATGAAAATATTGAAGTGGCAAGGCGAGGTGGTAAAATTGCTGGTAATACAAGAAAAGATTTAGAAAACGAGCTTGGTGAGAGTGTAGTTACTAGCAATAATATATTAAGTTATGAGTATATTGACGAAAAAGAAATTGAAATGAAATAGATGAGTATGCTTCATTATAATAAGAATTTTAGGCACTAAAAATTAATTATAAATAATAAAAAACACCATTTAGGTGCTTTTATTTTGTATATTTTAAAATAGAAAAGATGTTATCAATAATAAATAATATAACCAAAGTATAAGTTAGCCATTTAGGAATTTTATTTATCAGCTTATCACTAATATCTTTAAAAAGGTAAATAAATGCTAGGGCTAAAACACCCCAAACTAAAGAAATCTCAATAGCAACATATTTTCCCATAGCTAGTTTGAATTTACTATAATTCCAAAATGAGATATGAAATAAGTATTCAATTGTTATGCCACCAATCCATTCAATTATGGTAAGAGCAAGTGATACCCAAAGAAAAATAATTATTGATTGAATAATTTTATTTTTCTTTATATTTTTAAACACAAAATTAGAAATAAGTATAATAAGAATAATACCTATACCATAAACAGGAGTCCATGGTCCATATAGATAACCGCTGTTTCCATCATTGTGAATTAAAAATAAAAATATTGTTTCAAATAAATATCCAATAACTGAATAAAGAAAGAAATAGTTTAAATAGTACATAATATCACCTTTATTATGGTGGAAAATAAATTAAATTATATACTAGTTTAAGTTAATATATTTATCATAGTATTCTTCAAGAGTTAAATTTTCATCATGTATAGTTTTAGCAGTATCTAATCCTACATAACGATAATGCCAAGGTTCATATTTAAAACCAGTAATTTTTTCTTTACCTTTAGGATATCTCAAAATAAATCCATATTTGTATGCATTTTCCTTCATCCATATAAATTCTTTAGAATTTTCAAACTCATCGTAATCATGGTTAGAACCTTCAACATCAACAGCAAGACCAGTTTGATGTTCTGAATGTCCAGGACGAGCAGAGCATTTATCAGCATAATCTAAGCCTTTTTCTTCTACATACATATTATAAAGTTTATTTTGGTATTCATAATCACGATAAGTAGAAACTGCAATAATTCTATATCCTAACTCTTTAGCGTTTTTACTTAAAGTTTCAAAAGCAATTCTAGCTTCTTCTCGTAAATATTTATTTTCGTTTGCAAACTCATTAGATATAAGTTCTAATTTACTAGGAACATAGTTTTCGGGAAGTTTATATTCTTTGTTAACTAGTACTAAATATATATCAGGTTCGGTAATAGTTTTAATATTTTTGTAATAGTTATTACCAAAAAGATTGATGTCCTTAGTATAAAAAATTAAAATAAGAAGCGTTAAAGCAGTGTAAAAACAAGCTTTAAAAGTTTTGTTACTCATATTATCACCACTACATTATATGAATTAAATAGTTAATTTGTCTCAATAAAATAAGACAAATTATTTAATATATGATAAGATTAAAGAGGTGGTTATATGAACATAAATGATATTCTTAATAAAACTCGTAATGGAATAGTTTTAACAGAAGAAGAAGCAAGATATTTTTTAGATTATTATTGTACAAGAATAAAAAAAGAAAATGTTATAGATAAATTTAATAGCTGGGATTATAAAGTTTGTTTTTTAACAACGATGGATGTTGGAACAGAGATGATTTTAAGAAGTGGTTTAAATGGTTCTTTATTAAATATAAGTAAAGATTTGGAAATACCACTTACACATTATTCAAATGTAATAGTTTTTAATGTAAATAATAGAGTTATACCATATTTAATAGATTTAACATATAATCAATTTTTTAAAGCATATAATGATGATGAAAGTTATGTTTTACTTGATGACTTTGTAGTGAGTGAAGAACAAAAATCACTGGTTAGTAAACTAAATAAAGATGGGTATATCGAACTAAATGATGAATTATTAAAAGTATATATAAATATGTTTTTAGACTTCTATAAAGATAAAAAAATAAATAGAGATAATGTCTATCGTAATGTAGTTGAAAGAATTGAAAAAGAGGCACTGTTAAATATATCATCAATAACAAATGAAAAAATAAAGAAAATGTAATAAACTTAAATTTTGTTACATTTTTTTATTATCAAAATTTAATATTGATAGAAAGAAAAATAGATATTTATTTAGATAACTTTTATCATTTTGAAAAATATTAGTTTGACATAATTTTTAAGACTGATATAATTTTTAATGTGATTAAAGAGTGTTAAAAAAATAAACTTATAATATGAAAGGAGTTTTATGTTAAAATTAAAAAATATAACAAAAGTATATAATAGTGGCAATGAAAAATTAAAAGCTTTAGATAATGTTGGTATTATGTTTAGAAAATCAGAATTTGTTTCTATATTAGGACCTAGTGGTTGTGGTAAAACAACTCTTTTAAATATTATTGGTGGTCTTGATAGATATACTTCGGGAGATCTTATTATCAATGGTAAATCAACAAAGTATTTTAAAGACCGCGATTGGGATAGTTATAGAAATTATTCAGTAGGTTTTGTTTTTCAAAATTATAATTTGATAGGGCATCAAACTGTTTTATCTAATGTTGAGTTAGCTTTAACTATTTCTGGAGTATCAAAAAAAGAAAGAAAAAAAAGAGCTATTAAAGCTTTGGAAGAAGTAGGATTAAAAAGGCAAATAAATAAAAAACCAAATCAGTTATCTGGAGGACAAATGCAAAGGGTTGCTATTGCAAGAGCTTTAGTTAATAATCCAGATATCATTCTGGCTGATGAACCAACCGGGGCACTCGATACAAAGACGAGTATTCAAGTTATGGAAATTTTAAAGAATATTTCTAAAGATAAATTGGTTATTATGGTTACACATAATCCTGATTTAGCGCAAAAATATTCAAGTCGTATTATTAAAATATTAGATGGGAAAATAATTGATGATTCTAATATTTTAAAAGAAGCTACGAAGGAAGAAAAAGCACATGATAATAAAAGAAGAACATCTATGAAATTTTTAACGGCTTTACATTTAAGTTTAAATAATCTAATGACTAAAAAAGGTCGAACTATTTTAACTTCTTTTGCAGGATCAATAGGAATTATTGGTATTGCTTTAATTCTTGCTATATCAACTGGTGTTCAAAATTATATCAATAAAGTAGAAGAAGATACACTATCTTCATATCCTTTAACGATAGAAGAATCAACAATCGATATGAGTAGTATGATTGATACAATGATGGGTGAAAATAAAAATTCTGAAAAAAGAGAAGAAGGAAAAATATATTCATCTGATATTATGAATGATTTAATAGCAAGTTTGTCTAGTAAAATATCTACTAATAACTTAAAGGCTTTAAAAGAATATATTGAATCAGATACTAGTAAAATAAGGGAAAACAGTAACGCAATTAAGTATAGTTATAATCTTGATATAAATTTATATAAAAGTAATACTGATGATGGTATTGTAAAAGTAAATCCAAGTACCGTTATGGAAACCCTTGGAATGACTACGTCCAATCCTTATAGTCAAATGATGCCTTCATCAGCAATGATGGGTAATAACAATGTATGGGAAGAATTAATTGACAATGATGAATTGTTAAAGTCACAATACAATTTGTTAGCTGGTTCTTGGCCAACTAAATATAATGAGGTTGTTTTGATTGTAGGAAAAAATAATGAGATTAGTGATTATACATTATATTCACTTGGTCTAAAAGATCAAAATAAATTAAAATCAAAAATGAAAGCTATTCAAAATGGTGAGACAGTTAAACCTAGTGAAGAGACGGTTTACAGTTATGATGATTTATTGAATTTATCATATAAATTGGTGTTAAATTCTGATTATTATGTAAAAACTAATAACTTATGGATTGATAAGTCAGAAGATGATTTCTATATGAAACAAATTATTAAAGATGCTGAAGAAATAAAAGTAGTTGGTATAATAAAACAAAATGACAGTTCAACGGCGACATCTAAGAGTGGTCAAATAGGGTATACTAGTGATTTAACGAAGTATGTTATTAATAAGACAAATAGTTCTGATATTGTAAAAGCACAAAAAGAAAATAAAGAGATAAATATTTTTACAGGATTAGAATTTCCAAAAGATGAATTAAATAGTGATTTTGATTATAACTCTTTATCTGAGGCAGAAAAAATAAAACTTGGCAAATTAAATAGTGATGAGCTTGCTGAGCTTATGAAAGCATATAGAGATAATAAAAATTCTAGTTATGAGAGTAATTTAATAAAGTTAGGTTCTGTAGATATATCTTCTCCCGCAAGTATTAGTATCTATCCTAAGAATTTTGCTTCAAAGAATAATTTGATAGATATTATTGAAGAATATAATAAAACTGTGAAAGATAATAATAAAGAAGAAAATATTATTAATTATACTGATGTTATCGGAACAATGATGAAATCAGTTAGTCAAATAATTAATACTATTAGTTATGTCTTAATTGCTTTTGTAGCTATCTCACTTGTTGTTTCATCTATTATGATTGGAATTATAACTTATATTTCTGTATTAGAAAGAACAAAGGAAATAGGTATTTTAAGAGCAATAGGAGCCTCTAAAAAAGATATTTCTCGGGTATTTAATGCGGAAACACTAATAGTAGGTTTTATATCTGGCATTATTGGTATACTAATCACAATTCTTCTTACTTTTCCAATTAATAGTTTGATTCACATGATAACAGGTGTTAGTATTATTACAAAAGTACCACTTAATGCAGCCATAATCTTAGTAATTATTAGTATGTTACTTACAATAGTGGCAGGATTAATTCCTTCTCGTATTGCTTCAAAAAAAGATCCTGTAGTTGCTCTTAGAACAGAGTAGATGAAAAAAACAAGCATAAAAACGACTTGTAAAAAGGTCGTATGTAGCAAGCGAACTTGCATAAAATAAAAAGGAACACTTAATTTCACATGTTGAGTGTTGCCTGTTAATATGGTATCACCTAAATCATTGTTGAGTTAGGTGATTTTTTCATTTTATGATTATAAATATTAAACCCATAAGTAAAAAGATAATGACAATCAAAGTAAAGATTAAAAAATCTTTTTTTGACGTCATATCATCTCCTTCCTTATGAAAAGAGGCATCACCAAACTATTAAATGTCCCATTATAATTTTGCCAAACGTTTGTTCTTTTATCAATAATTTTTGTTAAATTATAAATATTTTTAATATATGTTAATTTTTGCTTTCTTAGATTTACATCTTTTATAATAAATGTTAAAATATAAGTGGTGATGATATGAAAAAGTATTTTAAATTAATTGGAATTCCATTTTTGATTGCGGTAGCTATTTTTCTATTTATTAAATTTGTTTGGTTACCAGAATTTAAATTTAAAGATATGACTGTAGATGAGTATGTTAGTTTTTATAATTCAAACAATGAAGGGATTATTTATGTAACAAAAGCAGATGCTGTTAAGAAAGAAGAGTTTGAAGATGTTATAGGTTCTAATTTTTACAATAAAAAAATAACGGTTTATAAGCTTGACTTAACAGAAGTAACTGGTGATGATGAACAAAAATTTATCGACGCTAATGAATTTACAGATGATTCATTTGTTATACCAATGTTGATGTATGTAAAAGATGGTACAGTTAAAGATGCTATTTTAGGATATGCACCTGATTATAAAGTAGAAGAATTTATTCAAAATAACAACATAGAATAGGTGAGTTATGAACGATTTAATTATAAAAGAAATAAGTAAAACATTAAATATAAAAGAAAGTAGTGTTAAAGCTACTTTAAAGTTATTAAGTGAAGGTAATACAATTCCATTTATTGCTAGGTATCGTAAAGAAGCTACTAGTTCTTTAGATGAAGAACAAATTAGAGCAATTAATGAATACTATGTTTATCAGGTTAATTTATTAAAAAGAAAAGAAGATGTGATAAGACTAATAGAAGAAAAAGGTTTATTAACAGATGATTTAAAAAGTAAAATAATGGCTTGTACTAAACTTGTTGAAGTAGAAGATTTATATAGACCATATAAAGAAAAGAAAAAAACAAAAGCTACTGATGCGATTAATAATGGGCTTGAACCACTTGCTAAAAAAATAATGTCTTTTCCTTTAAACGGAACTATTTTTGAACTTGCTAAACCATATCTTAATGATAAAGTTAAAAATATTGATGAAGCAGTATTGGGAGCTAAGTATATTATTGCTGAATGGATAAGTGATAATGCATATATTAGAAAAAATATTAGAAGAATAACTTTTAATAGTGGTATGATTACAAGTAAGAAAAAGAAAAGTGCCGTAGATGATAATAAAGTATATGAAATGTATTACGATTATAAAGAAAGTGTCAAGTATATAAAACCACATCGGGTTCTTGCTTTAAATCGTGGTGAAAAAGAAAATGTATTAAATGTTAATATTGAAATTGATTTAAAAGAGATTATTTCATTTATAAGTAAAAATATTATAAAGAACGACAAATCATTTGTTGTTGATATTGTAAGTGATGCAATCCAAGATAGTTATAAAAGATTAATTGCTCCAAGTATTGAAAGAGAAATAAGAAGTGAACTTACTGAAAAAGCTGATGAAGTAGCAATTGATTCATTTGGTAAAAATTTAGAAAAATTATTATTACAACCACCGATGAAAGATAAAATGATTTTAGGTCTTGATCCTGCATATCGTACAGGTTGTAAATTAGCAGTTATTGATTATACTGGTAAAAAGTTAGATATTAAAGTTATATATCCTCATGAACCACATAAAAAATATGAAGAAGCAAAAAAGATAATGCTTGACTTAATTGACAAATATAACATTGATATTATTGCTATAGGAAATGGTACTGCTAGTCGCGAAAGTGAAGCTTTTGTTGCTGATGTTATATCTAACGTTAAGAAAAAGCTTGAATATATAATTGTAAGTGAGGCTGGAGCTAGTGTCTATTCAGCTAGTAAACTTGCTATAGCAGAATTTCCTGATTTACATGTTGAAGAAAGAAGTGCTATAAGTATTGCTAGAAGACTTCAAGATCCTTTAGCAGAACTTGTTAAGATAGATCCTGAAAGTATAGGTGTTGGTCTTTATCAACATGATGTATCAAATAAAAGATTGAAAGAATCCTTAGATTTTGTTGTTAGTAAGTCGGTCAATCAGGTTGGTGTAAATGTTAATACTGCAAGTCCATTTTTACTTAAATATGTATCGGGACTTACTAGTAAAGTTATTGATAAAATAATAAATTTGAGAGAATCAAAAGGAAAAATATTATCGCGTACTGAATTAGAAAAAGTATTAACCCCAAAGACATATGAACAAGCAATAGGATTTTTAAGAATTGTAGATGGCAAAAATATTTTGGATGAAACGGGAATTCACCCTGAAAGTTATAGAGTTACTTTAAAATTATTGGATAAATTAAATTTTTCCATTGCAGATGTAGGTTCAAAAAAATTAATTGAAGAGTTAAATTCATTAAATATTAACACTGTAGCGCAAGAATTAAATACAGATACTTATACTTTAGAAGATATCGTCAAATGTTTAAAAAATCCATTGCGTGATCCTCGTGATGAAATGCCTAAACCACTTTTAAAAAGTGATATTTTACATTTAGAAGATTTAAAAGTAGGAATGAAATTACAAGGAACAGTTCGTAATGTTGCACCATTTGGTGTGTTTATTGATATAGGACTTAAAAATGATGGACTAGCTCATGTATCAAAATTAAGTAAAGAATTTGTCAAAGATCCTATGGATATCGTTAGTGTTGGTGATATCGTTGATTGTTATGTAGATGAAATATTTATAGATAAAAATAAAGTAGCTCTTTCATTGATTGAACCAAATAGGGGATGATAAAATGAGAAAGATTATTTTAATATTATTAATTAGTCTTCTAATGACCGGTTGTTTTGGTGAAACAGGTAGTGGAATTATTACTAAAACATGCACTAAAACGATTGATGAAGATAATATCTCTATAACCCAAGAACGTGTTATAAAAAATGAAAATAATAATGTAATAGTAGTTATTTTTCAGGATACTATTATCAATAATGGTAATGATAATTATTTTAAAGCTTTGAAAAATAGTTATACATCAGAAGCTAATAATTTAAATAATAGTAATGTGTTAGCAACTGTTAATAATGAGAAAGATAAAGAACTAACTGTTACATATAATTTTAATTATAGTGATTTAGATAGTACGATTAAAGAAAAATATAATTTAACTGATTTAAACCATAATCAAATAAAAAAATATGAAGAAGAAGGGTATAAGTGTAAATAAGTGAAGTTATGAAAAAGATTTTAGGTGTATTAAGTTGTTTGATGTTATTGCTTGTGATAACAGGTTGTGGAAATAATAAAAAAAGTGATGCTTTGAAATTTAAAAATGAGTATGAAGAATTAAATAGTCAATCTGTAAAAATGGATATTAGTGAAAATAATCCTATTAAATATGTTACATTTGACGAAGTAGTTGATATCTTAAATAATAAGACAGGTGTTATATATTTTGGTTTTCCAGGATGTCCTTGGTGTAGAAATGTTATACCAGTTTTATTTGAAGTAGCTAAAGAAAATAATATAGATACCATTTATTATTTTAATCCTCGTGAAATAAGAAATGGTGGGGATGATGCTTACCAAAAACTTACAGGTATTTTAAATGATTATTTAGAAGAAAATGATGAAGGGGTTAAAACTTTATATGTACCAGATATTTATTTTGTAAAAGATGGAAAAATAATGGGTAATCATTTATCTACTGTTGATTCACAAACAGATCCTTATACAGCATTAAATAGTGAACAAAGAATGGAATTGAAAAATATATATCAAGAACTATTCAATAAAATTAAGTAGATTCGTTCTACTTTTTTTGATGTAAAAAAAAGTAATATGTGGTAAAATGTATATGGTGATTCAAATGAGTTTTTTAGATAAAACTATTTCAAAAAAGAAAAATATTGTTTTATTTCTATTAGTAATAGCGATAATTAGTTCTATTACTTTGTTTTTAATTCCTAACATGAGTAGAGGACATGATCTTGCATTTCATTTATCTAGAATATCTGCTATCAAAGATAATTTAAAATTAGGTATAGTGGGGGGATATATTTATCCTAATTATTTAGGAGGATATGGTTACGGGAATGGTTTATTCTATCCAGATTTATTTCTTTATATACCTGCATTTTTTTCCTATTTAGGATTAAGTGTTATAACTTCTTATAAATTATTTTTATTATTAATTTCCTTTTGCTCTGTTGGAGCTATATATATTTGTGTTAAGGGGATTAGTAAAAATAAAAAAAGTGCTTTAATATCATCTTTTATATATGGTTTTGCATCTTATCGTTTGATAGATATGTTTACACGTGCTGCTTTAGGAGAAACTTTAGCTTTTGTTTTTGCACCAATAATCATTTATGGAATGTATGAAATTATTTATGGTGATTATAAAAAATTTTATATTTTAACAATCGGAATGAGTGGCCTTATATTAAGTCATTTGATAAGTACTTATTTAATTGGTATTGTTTTAGTAATAATGTGCCTTGTAAATATTAAAAAATTATTCAAAGAAAAAAAGAGAATACTCTATCTAGTATTAGCAGCACTTGCTACAGTATGTTTAACTGCTTATTTTATTTTCCCAATGTTAGAACAAATGTTGAGTGGTAAATTCATTTTTAATAACTTAGATGAAACTAGTAAATTATTGGAACGCTCTTTACCAATTTGGTCGATATTTATAGAATTTCCTTACCATGTTTTAAGAAAACTATGGATTCCAACAGGTATTGGAATAGGTTTTATAGTTTTAATTTATTATTATTTTAAAAACTTTAAAAATTATGATAAGTTTATTCATTTTTGTTTTATTACAGCCATGATATTCTTAATTTGTGCAACTAATATATTTCCTTGGAATTTATTTCAAAATATTTTATCACCAATCCAATTTCCTTGGCGTTTCTATTTTATATCGGTTTTACTTTTAAGTGTTGGTTCAGGATTGATGCTATCAAAGTCAACGAAAGATATTAATAAATGTGCTACAGTGTTATTTATTTTATTTTTAATTCCAGTTATTACTATTAGTACTGTTAATTTCTTTGAAAAAAATATTAAAGAGGTTGGCGATTATGAAATTTCATTCGGAGAATATATGCCATTAAGTGCTGATAAAAATTATATTCTAGAAAGAAAAGATGTTATAACAACAACATATCCTTTAGAGCATTCATTCACACGTAATGAATTAGAATTAACTATTAATTATAATAATAATCAAGGAAATAATAATTTAGAATTACCTCTTCTTTATTATAAAGGTTATAAAGCTATATCTAATGATAAAGAGCTAAATGTATATCAAACTAATAATGGTTTGGTTGGTGTTGATATTAATGATGAAGAGGGAACAATATATGTATATTATGGTGGTACAAAAATTCAAAAATTATCAAAAATTGTATCAATAATAACAATGATTGTATTTGTTATTTATTTACGTTTAAGAAAAAGAGGTGTACTTGATGAAAAATAAAAAAATATTATATTATTTATTATCTTTTTTCATACCGGCTTTATTAATTACAGTAATATATGCTTGTATTGGTATATACCCATTTGGTAAAAAATCATTACTAACGGTCGATTTAGCAGGTCAATATGTTGCTTTCTTTAATGCTTATAAAAATATTTTTACTGAAGGAATAGGAATTTTTTATTCTTTCAGTAAAACATTAGGAGGTAATATGTTTGGACTTATTACTTATTACTTATTAAGTCCTATTAATTTAATTTTATTATTATTTAATCGTACTAATATTACGGAAGCTATCTTCTTAATCAATGTTATAAAAATAGGTTTATGTGGTTTAACAGCATTTACATATTTTAGAAAAACATTTAAAGATGAAAGTTTTATTCCTTTAGTTTTTAGTTTGGTTTATGCTTTATGTGCTTATAATATTGTTTATAGTCAAAATTTACTTTGGTTAGATGGGGTAATTATATTACCACTTGTCTTTTTAGGAATTGATAGATTAATAGAAAAAGAAAAACCACTATTATTTTATAGTATGCTTGTATTAACAATATTCTGTAACTATTATATTGGCTATATGACTTGTATAGCGTCTCTAGTTTATTTTATATATAAGCTTTATTTGAAAAATAATTATAAACTAAGTTTAAAAGATAATAAAAAAGATATTCTTTATTTCTTTAAGTATGCTTTACTAGCTGTTGGTACAACAATGATTATTTTACTTCCTTCTGTTTTTTCTTTAATGGCAGGAAAAGCAGAAAGTAATTTAAGTGAATTTATTCCAAAACAAACATATGCATCAATTGAATTAATATCACGTATGTTTATTGGTTCATTTAATAATAGTGATTTGTCTGGAGGATGTCCAAATATTTTCATTTCACTCTTTATGATTGTGTTAGTATTATTTTATTTCTTTAATAATGAAATTCCAAGAAAAGAAAGAAAAGCAAGTTTAATATTGATATTATTCTTTATAGCAAGTTTTACATTCTATTCAATTGATATTGTTTGGCACACATTTCAACATCCAGCAGGTTTCCCATTTAGATATTCATTTATTTATGATTTTATATTATTGATAATTGCTTATAAAAGCTATATAAATATAAATAAAGTAGATAAGAAATGGTTTAAAAAATCATTACCAGCAGTTATTATAATAACCTTAATCATGGACAAACTTATGTATAATTCAAATATGTACTATAAAATAATAGCTTCAGGAGTTTTAATGGTTATTTATATTTTATATTTATACTATAGTAAAAAACAAAACATTAATAAAATAATAACTGTTTTAATAGCTTTAGAAATGACTGTTAATGGTTTACTTGTTGTTTGTAATATGAAATATCAAAATAGAGAGGAATATGTAAATTTTGTTAATGATTATGGTCAAATTGTTGATAAGATAAAACAAAATGACAATAGTTTTTATAGACTAGAAAAAGATTATTTGTATTCAACTAACGATTCTTTATTACTAAACTATAATGGCATTTCCCACTTTAGTTCAACTTATGAAGGTAATAACAATAAGTTGTTAGGTGATTATTTAGGAATATTTAATAGATTTTATATTACTAATTATCATGGCTCAACACCTGTAACTAATTCTCTTTTTGGTATTAAGTATGTTATTTTAAACAACGATATAAACTATTATGATAAAATAGATTCATATAAAATTGATAATGAAGATACTTATGTTTATAAAAATCAATATAATTTACCACTCGGTTTTATGGTTAGTGATAAATTAAAAAAATTAGAACTTGAAGAATTAAAACCATTTGAAAATCAAAATAACATTTTAAAAACTATGACTGGAAATGATATTGATGTTTTCTTAGAAAATAAAAATGTTACTTACAATTTAAATAATGTTAAATTGAAAGAAAATTCAAAAGAACCGTTTATTTATAACACTATAAATACTAATTACGCAGCTAGTATAAAATATAAAGTAAAAGTAGAAAATAAAGGCGTATTATATGCTTACATTTCTTCTGATTACAACAAAAAAATAGATGTTAAAGTAAATGGTAAAAGTATAATTGATACTTCTGATCAAAATGATTATAGATATAATATTTTAGAACTTGGTGAATATAATATTGATGATGAAGTAGATTTTGAAATCATTTTACTTGATAGCTCAATTAAATTTAATGATGTTGTTTTCTACACTTTAAATAAAGAAAATTTCGCCACACAAATAAATGATTTACAACAAAGCGAAGCTCTAAATATCACAGAATTTAAATCAAATTATATTAAAGCTAATATTAATGTTGAAAGTGACAATAAAATACTTTACACATCTATTCCACTTGATAAAGGATGGACGATAAAGATAGATGGTGAAAAAGTAGATAAAATTGAAATCTTTAATTCTTTAATAGGAATTGATGTAACCAAAGGCGAACATGTTATAGAGTTTAGTTACATTCCTAGAGGATTATACGCTGGGGGATTTGTATCATTAGTATCATTATTATTTGTAATAGTTTTAAAGAAAAGAAAGTAGGTAAGAAGAATGCAAATAATTGAATTAATTAAAATTGTTTTTTTTGGGATAGTAGAAGGTATTACTGAATGGTTACCAATTAGTAGTACAGGACACTTAATTTTATTAGAACAATTTATTAAATTAAATGTTAGTGATTCATTTATGGAAATGTTTAGAGTTGTTATTCAACTTGGTGCTATTATGGCTGTTGTCGTGCTATATTTTCATAAACTTAATCCATTTTCACCTAAGAAATCAACAAAAGAAAAAAAAGATACATGGAACTTATGGTTTAAAGTCGCAGTAGCATGTATTCCTGCTGTAGTATTTTCTGTATTTGATGATAAAATGAATGAGTTATTCTATAACTGGATTACAGTATCTATTATGTTAATTGTTTATGGAATATTATTTATTATTATTGAAAATAGAAATAAAAATAAAGAACCAGAGGTAAAAGATGTTAATAATATGACTTATAAATTAGCGTTAATTATTGGTTTGTTTCAAGTTTTAGCAATCATTCCGGGAACTAGTAGATCTGGTTCAACAATTATGGGAGGAATTTTATTTGGTGCTTCTCGTGCTGTAGCTGCTGAATTTACTTTCTTTCTTGGTATACCTGTTATGTTCGGAGCAAGCTTATTAAAATTTGTTAAGTTTGGTTTTGCTTTTACAACTGGAGAAATAGTTACTTTGTTAATAGGAATGTTAACCGCATTTATAGTTTCAATTATTGTTATTAAATTTTTAATGAACTATATTAAAAAACATGATTTTAAAGCCTTTGGATGGTATCGTATTATACTAGGTGTTTTAGTTATATTATATTTCTTAATATTTTAAATTATTTTAATGTCAAAAAATGTTGACATTTATACTTAAAAAATATATACTTAAGTTAGATCTTATGAAGAGTGATGGAGGGACTAGCCCGATGAAGTCACACCAACCTATTTAATTAGGTGGTAAAGCTAGAACGATAAGATAACTTTTACACTCAAGAGTTATCTTGAGTGTTTTTTTGTAAGATTACAAAGGAGGAGATAAGATGAAATTTTATAGTAATGAAATAGTATTTAGAGGTCATCCTGATAAAGTATGTGACCAAATAAGTGACGCTATTTTAGATGAGTGTTTAAAACAAGATAAAGCTTCAAGATGTGGAATTGAAGTAGTAGGGGGAAAAGGTAAAATATTTGTAACTGGAGAGGTAACTAGTGACGCTAAATTTGATTTAACTAGTATTGTAAAAATAGTACTAAGGGATATTGGTTATAGTGATAATTACGAAATTATCGACAATATTGGAAAACAAAGTCAAGATATTGCGCTTGGAACTAATACAGAAGTAGGTGGAGCAGGAGATAACGGAATGATGTTTGGTTATGCTTGCAAAGATACTAAAGAATTATTGCCAAAAGCCATGGTAATATTACAAAAACTAAGTCAAGAATATGATAAATTAGTTCATAGTGATGAAAGATTTTGTGCTGATGGAAAAGCTCAAATTACAGGTGTTTATGATGAACATAATAAACTAGTAAAAATTAAAGATTTTACAGTATGCTATCAAAATACTGAAAAAGAAAGAGAAAAAACAGATGAAATAATAAAAGAAATCTGTGATAAAATTTGTAAGGAATACACCGTAGAAGTAGAAACATATTTAATAAATCCTACTGGTAGATTTGAAATTGGTGGCTTTGATGGTGATGCAGGATTAACAGGAAGAAAAATAGTTGTTGATAGTTATCAATCATTTGCTAATGTTGGTGGGGGAGCATTCTCTGGAAAAGATCCAAGTAAAGTAGATAGAAGTGGTGCTTACAAAGCAAGAGAAATAGCTAAAAAAATAGTATCTTCAAATGATAAATATGAATGGTGTCAAGTACAATTATCATATGCAATAGGAATAGAAGAACCTTTAGCAATCTATATTGAAACAAATTTAGGTAATGTAGAAGCTGATAAGGAATTATATGAAGAGTGTAAGCCAAGAAATATTATAAAAGATTTAAATCTTTTAAATGAGCACTATGAAGAAAGAGCTAAATTTGGTCATTTTAGAAACTAATTATTGACAAATTTAAAAACATTTTCGTATAATTAATACAGTAAAGGACAGTGGTAGTATGGTTAACATGACTTCAAATATTCTAGCAGAAATACCAACCTGGGGGGGGGTTATTTAATCATACTATAAT
>UQVP01000007.1 GCA_900544605.1 uncultured Mycoplasmatota bacterium
CAAAATTAACAGAATCACAAATAAGCTTACCTTCATATGATCAAATATATAAAGCTGCGGGTAATAAAACTTCGGGATTATCAACATGGTTATATGGAAATTTAAATGATATTAGTGAACCATCCGCTTATTGGACATCAACCCCTAATGCGTCTAACTCTGACGTCGCTTGGGTTGTGTACTCCGGCGGCGGCTTGGACGGCTACTCCCGCGTCGACCGCAGCTATGGCGTTCGCCCAGTTATAACTGTCTCAAAATCTAACTTAAATTAATAGCAAGATTAATTCTTGCTTTTTTGTCATATTAAATGTATTCCTTAATATAATCTATTAGATAGTACTAGGAGGAATAAGATATGATAAATAAGAAAAGTATTTGGTTTTTAACTTTATTTAGTTTAATATTAGTATTGAGTGTTTATTATGTTACGATGCCAAGTGAGTTATTGCTTACTAACAAAAACAATTATATGATTGATACTAATAGTGATAATAATGAAACAGAGGTAACTAGTAAAGAAGAGGAAGCTAATGTTGAAGTTAAAGAAAGTAGTGTTTTAGTAGCATTACGAGTAGAAGCAGAAGAAAAAATGTTAGAAGAAATAGAAACTTTAAATAAAGTTATTAATAGTGCAGATGCATCAACAGAAGAAAAAAATAATGCCTATGAACAAATGAAACATTTAAATGTTACACGTGGTGAAGAAGAAAAATTAGAAAAGCAAATAAACGAGAAATATAATTTAAAGTCATTTGTTAAGGTTGATAATAATCAAATTAGAGTTGTAGTTGATAGTAAGGAACATAATGCAAGTATGGCGAATAATATAATGCGTACTATACAAGAAAATTATGATAATCAGATGTATATTTCTGTAAAATTTAATAGCTAGATGGGCGTATTTTCTCACTAAAAACATATTCATTCATAAAATAATATGAGTAAATATAAACCACCCAACGAGGAAGTGAGGGAAACAATGGCCAAAAGTATACTAACTAAAAGAGAAAAAGAAGTTTTTGAACTTTTAATTAAAAATAATACCACTGTTGAAATAGCACATAAACTTGGTATTAGTGAAAAAACAGTACGTAATCATATTTCAAACTCTATGCAGAAACTAGGAGTAAAAGGGCGTGCTGGAGCAGTGGTAGAGCTTTTAAAAATTGGAGAAATATCTTTGTAATAATTAAAAGTGCATATTTTCGCACTTTTTTTCATATCTTTTTATAGAGGTGGACCTATGTTAAAAAAAACATCAATTAGAAAAATTTTGGTATCTCTTTCAGCTTTATTCGCATTATTTTTGATATATTTAATTCCTAATGGTTCTTATGAAAATAAATTAAATATTGATTATGAATTAAATTATATTGAAGAGGATGTAGATAAAGAAGTTATATATCTATTAGATTCTTATAATATGCTTGGTCGAAGTGAAATAGTATTTAACGAAAAAACTAGTGATATAGAACTTAAAGCTCGTAATTTAATTCAAGTATTAATAAAAGGTGGTGAAGGAGAAGATCATATTCCTAATGGATTTAGATCTATTTTATCTAGTGAAACAAAAATTTTAAGTTTAAAATATAATGAAGGAATAATAAAAATTGATTTTTCTAAAGATTTATTAGATATAGATAAAGAAAATGAAGAAAAAGCTGTGGAAGCAATAGTTTATACTTTAACTTCTATTGATGGAGTTGATAAAGTTATTATATATGTTGAAGGTGATATTTTAAATAAATTACCACAAACTAAAAAGAATTTACCAGCTATATTAGATAAGAGTTTTGGAATTAATAAAGAATATGATATTACTAGTACTAACAATATAACTATGACCACAACATATTATATAAATAAATATAATGATGAATATTATTACGTTCCTGTTTCTAAATTTAGTAATGATGATCGAAATAAGATAACTATTATTGTTGATAATTTAAGTAGTTCTCCTAGTTATAAAGCTAATCTTATGAGTTTTTTAAATTATAATACAAAACTATTGTCAGCAACACAAGATGTTGATAGTTTATCTCTTAATTTTAATTCATATATTTTTAATGATTCTAGTGAAAAGAAAATATTAGAGGAAGTTATTCATACTATAAGCTTATCGGTAGCGAATAATTATGATGTAAAAGAATTAGTCTTTAAAGTAGATGATGAAGAAATTTACAAAACTACATTCAAAACTATTGAATAATTTAAAAAAGTATAGTATAATTTAAATGTTCTTGATTGAAGAGCATTTGTCTCAGTAGCTCAGCTGGATAGAGCAACGCCCTTCTAAGGCGTGGGTCAGGGGTTCGAATCCCTTCTGGGACACCATGTTAATAAATAACCGTTGTATTTCAACGGTTTTTATTTTTTAAAATTTGACAAAATAAATATTTATGATAGAATATACATCACGAAAAGAGGGGTTATATGTTTGAGTATATTTTAGAACATTTTTCTAAAGATAGTAGTTTTATAAATAAAATTGATGAACTTAGTACTTATCTTGATGAACAAAATTTAGATATTTCAGAAAAATGTAAAATAATTAGAGAAGTATATGATTATAATAATAAAATGCTTGTCTTAATGAAAGAAGAAAATAAAAAGCTAGAAAGAATTGTTTCTAAGGTTTTAACTATTAAAGAAGGAAAACCTTTAGTAATTCCTAAAAAAGAAGAAATTAAAGAAGATGATACGGTTATAACTTTAGATATTAATGCCAAAGAATATATAACTAGAATAAAAAGTTGCGATAATTTAGATGAAATAAAAAGTTTATTACCAGCTAAAAGTAGTTTAAATTATACTCACATTGTTAATATTCTTATACTTAGTTTATTTGAAGATATTATTGATTATAAAAAGATGTTACAAGAAGATAAAAAGAATATGACAACAGAAGAAATAGATTTCTTTAAAAATGAAATAAATGGATTATTACTTAAAGTAGAGTATTTAAAAAAATTAAATGTTGTTGCTACTAAGCCTTTAAAAATCAAAAATACACCAATAAATCAATTTATATTTTTACAAACTAGTATTGGTAATTATTCTATTTATTCTGATATAAAAGAATTAGCACCAGAACATTATTATTTATTTTTAACTCTATTAACAGAGATGGAGAATGGAAAATTTAGAAATAAGAAAGCTCTTAATAACAATAATGAAATACAAAATACGATGGAAGTTAAATATAATCAAGCTCGTATAACATTTATATCACTTGGTAATCATAAATATGCGATATTAGATATGTTTATCAAAAAAGTTCAATCTGATGCAGCATATAAAGCTTCATTAAAAAATAAATATGATTTATATAAAGATAATAGTAAAGTAATTAGTAGTTTGTTAGATAATAAAGATTTTTTAGAACAAAACAGAAAAGTTTACAAGCAAGTAATAGAAATTTTAAATAAAGAAGATAAAGTAAAGAAATTAGGTGTTAAACATGACTAGAGTAGAAGCTTTGTGTGAAGAGGTAGGAAATACATTAACAGAATTAAATGATAAAGAAGTAAAAAGACTTAACGAATATCACTATTTAGATGAATTCTTAAAAACTTTTAATGTTTATGACCCTAAGTCTTATGAAGAAGTTACTCCTATATCATATTTAACTTGTGTATTATTTGCTAATAACATTGATATGTCATTTGAAGATTTAATGCATTACACTGTTACCTTAGAAGAATTTGTTAATTATCCTTTTTTTGATGATACTTTATATAGACAATATTTAATTTCTTTAGAAAAACTTTATAATTTAGGACTTTTAGATAAGTTAAATGATAAAAATTTTAACGAAAAAGAGAACGAAGTATATAGAGAATATAAAGTTTGTAGTCAAAAGCTATTTTCAAGATTGAATATAGATTGTAAAGAAGAATATCATGCAGAAGAAAATAAAGCTTTTATAGAACTTTTTAAAGCGCTTCCTCAAGTAAAGGAATTAGAATCATTTTTAGATTTACGATTTATATTAGAAAAAGTACAAGGTACAATAGGAAAAGTATATAATTCATTTGTAAATGACCACATAACTATTGGTTCAGATGAAAATATAAAATTAAAAAACAAAGAAAAGGATAAGATGTTTACGACTCTATTTAGAAGTGTAATTAATGAATATCCTAATCTTACAGTAAATAAAAATTATGAGAAAATTCGTAAACATTATGCGGCAGTAAAAGAAGAAGTAAAAAATGAAATATCAGTTAATAATAAACGTATCAGAAAGTTAGAAGATTTTATCTTTAAATTAAGGTATATAAATCTTAAGAATGTTATTAAAATAGAAAATTTTGATGAATACTTATTCAAACCAGAAATAAGATACTTATTTACTGAATTTGCTTTGGAACATAACTTAAATTTATCTGAAGATATAGAACTTCAAAATAGAAAATATAAAAATAATGAGATAACCAAATTAGAATTATTATTTACTAAATATGGTTTAAACTTTAATAATTTAAATGAAGAAGAAAAAAAGAAAATTATTGCTAAAAATGAATTAGAAGATATTGAACCATTACTTGCTTCTTTGAAATATTCAGATTTATTCTTTTTAACAGAATATCACCAAGAATTTACTAATTTAATCTTATTGTCAACAGAAGAAAGAATAAAAAATATTGATTGTGCCTTAAAAAATAAGATTATTGATAAAAATTTTATTATCAGAAATCTTGGAATTTTATTTAATGAAGAAAAATATAATAATTTTACTAAAAATCTTAATTTATTAACTATGGCGGGAATAGATTTAAATATTTTATTAAAAAATAATAGTGAAGTATTTTTACTTCCTAATAATACTCTTTTAGAAATGTTTGAAATTTTAAAAGAGTATGAATTTACTTTTGATGATAATAATAATGGTTCAATTTTAATTGATAGTAATTTACTTGATATTATTGATAACTTTATTGAACTTGATTTATATGATACTTTAAAAGACAATCAAAAAGTTTTAAATAGCAATAATAGTAAGAATGTGGTTAAACGTATTTTGATTTGTAATTTATTAGGAATTAATCCTGTGAATGCTTCATTAAAACTAATTGGTCAAGTAACTACAGGAAATAAATTTTATTTATCACCAGATAAATATGACAATTACATTATAGATAGTCAAAATATGTATCTAAATCCTGTATGTGTTAAAGCTTTAGAGCACCAATCACGAACTATTATTAGTGAAGATACTAAAAATAATAAATTAATAGAAACTTTAGATGAATTTTATAAACGTGATGAATTGACTTATGAAATAAATGATATTGTTATTTCAAGAAATCGTGTTTTACGTAATTTTGAAGTATTAAAAGAAATAAAAAATATTAGTACTACTGATTTATTATATCAATCTATTTTATATAAAATGATAGAGAATATAGAGGATGAAAAGTTAATTGAAATCTATAATTCTATTAAATTATTAAACTTAGAAAATAATAAGATTTATAAGAAATAAGCTACCTTTTTAGGTAGTTTTTTCGTGGAAAACTAGATTTTTACTCCTTGGATGTGTTATAATTCTAAATAGGTGATTATATGGCAAAGTATGATGAAAGTTCAATTAAAATACTAGAAGGGTTAGAAGCAGTTAGAAAACGCCCTGGTATGTATATTGGATCAACTGATAAAAGAGGATTACATCACTTAGTGTGGGAAATTGTTGATAATGGTATTGATGAAGTTATAAATGGTTATGGTAATCGTATTAAAATAACTATTCATAATGATAAAAGTATTAGTGTTGAAGATGAAGGTAGAGGAGTTCCCGTTGGAAAACATTCTAGTGGAATGAGTACTCCGGAAGTAATATATACGGTACTTCATGCTGGTGGTAAGTTTGAAGAAGGTGGATATAAAGTATCTGGCGGTCTTCATGGTGTTGGTGCTAGTGTTGTTAATGCTTTATCCAAATGGATGGAAGTAACTATCAAAAGAGACGGTTATGAATATTTTATTAGTTTTAAAGATGGTGGTAAGTTAGATAAACCATTAAAAAGATTAGAAAAAACTAATAAAACAGGAACTAAAGTTAGATTTTTACCTGATCCAGAAATATTTTCAACGACAGAATTTTCTTTTACAACAATATGTGAAAGAATGCAAGAAAGTGCTTTTTTACTTAGTGGTTTAACAATTGAAGTTGATGATTTAGAAGATGATAAACATCAAGTATATCATTATGAACATGGTTTAAAATCATTTGTTGAATATATGAATGAAGATAAAAAGACACTTCATCCTGTAGTTGCTTTTAGTGGAATTAAAGATAATATCAAAGTAGATATAGCTTTTCAATATACTGATACTTATAGTGAAAACTTGATATCTTTTGTTAATAACGTTAAAACTAGTGATGGTGGTACTCACGAGGTTGGTTTTAAAACCGCCCTTACACGTGTTTTTAATGATTATGCTAGAAATAATGGTTACTTAAAAGCTAAAGATAAAAATCTTGAAGGTAGTGATACTAGAGAAGGTATTAGTGCGGTTATAAGTTTACAAATACCTGAAAATTTACTACAATTTGAGGGTCAAACTAAAGGTAAACTTGGTACTCCACAAGCACGTAATGTTGTTGATAGTATTGTTAGTGAAAAATTACAATTTTTCTTAGAAGAGAATAACGCTATTGCTGAATTAATCATGGATAAAATGGTTAAAAGTAAACTAGCTCGTGAAGCCGCACGTAAAGCTCGTGAGGAAGCACGTAATGGCAAAACTAAAAACAAGATTGAAAAAAATCTTTCTGGTAAGTTAGCGCCTGCCCAAAGTAAGAACCCTAAACTAAATGAATTATTTTTAGTCGAAGGAGATTCAGCTGGTGGTAGTGCTAAAGGGGGAAGAAATAGGAAGTTTCAAGCTATTTTACCTCTTCGTGGTAAAGTAATAAATACTGCTAAAGCATCGATGGAAGAAATAATTAAAAATGAAGAAATAAATACGATGATTCATACTATTGGTGCGGGCATTGGTAGTAACTTTGATGTTACTGAATCTAATTATGATAAAGTAATAATTATGACCGATGCCGATGTTGATGGTGCCCATATTCAAATTCTTCTTTTAACATTCTTCTATTACTACATGAGAGGATTAATAGAAGCCGGTAAATTATTTATTGCTCTTCCTCCTCTTTATAAAATAGAGTCAGGAAAGAAACATGTATATGCTTATACTGATGAAGAATTAGAACAATTAAAACGTGAATTTACAGGTAAGTATTCTATTCAAAGATATAAAGGTTTAGGTGAGATGAATGCTGATCAACTTTGGGAAACAACTATGAATCCAGATACAAGAAGCTTGATTAGAGTTAATATTACTGATGCTTTACTTGCCGAAAAAAGAGTAAATGTTTTAATGGGTGATAAAGTAGAACCACGTAAAGAATGGATTAATGAAAATGTTATTTTTACAATGGAAGATAATTATGAGATATAAAAGAGGGTTATAATGTATAAAAATATTTTTAAGAGATTGCTAGATATATTTTTCTCACTATTATTAATTATTTTGCTTTTGCCATTAATGATTATTGTAGGTGTAATGTCAAAAATATATACAGGAAATGTAATATATAAACAACCTAGAGATGGAAAGCATAAAAAAAGTTTTATGATGTATAAATTTAAAACAATGCTTGATATAGATGGTGATTATAAAACAAGAACACCAATGGTAATGAGAAAAGTAAGATGCTTAGGATTAGATGAACTTCCCCAACTTTTTAATATATTAAAAGGTGATATGTCATTTATCGGACCACGTCCCTTTATAACCGGTGAAGTTCTTCCTAAAAATCCATATAAAATTATTTATACAGTATCTCCAGGTTTAATATCTCTGGCTATTTCTAAAGGTAGAAGAAATATTACACATGAAGAAAGATTAAAATATGATGTTATATATGTTAAAGAAATAAGTTTTAAATTGGATGTAAAAATTATTTTTAGAACAATATACATTTTAATTAAACAAAATTTTAGAGGTGAATTATGAACGAAATATTAAAAAGAATCTATGACTATTCACTAGAAGATATCATGGGTGAACGTTTTGGAAATTACGCAAAAGAAATTATACAAGACCGTGCTATTCCAGATGCTCGTGATGGATTAAAACCAGTTCAAAGAAGAATATTATATGCAATGTATAAAGCTGGTAATACGCATGAAAAAGGATATATTAAATGTGCTGCTACAGTTGGAGATGTGTTAGGTAAATTCCATCCTCATGGTGATTCATCAGTATATGATGCCATGGTACGTATGAGTCAGTGGTGGAAACAAAATCATATTTTAGTAGATATCCATGGTAATAATGGATCAA
The DNA here is from genome assembly GCA_900544605.1 of uncultured Mycoplasmatota bacterium. Classification (GTDB taxonomy): domain Bacteria; phylum Bacillota_I; class Bacilli_A; order RF39; family UBA660; genus SIG204. The sequence goes on from UQVP01000007.1 coordinate 8,365, forward strand.
TGGATGGTGACGGTGCTGCTGCTTATCGTTATACAGAAGCACGTCTTGCTAAAATAAGTAGTGAACTTTTAAAAGATTTAGATAAAAATACTGTCAATTGGGCTCCAAACTTTGATGATAGATTTATGGAACCAACCGTTCTCCCAGCTAAGTTTCCCAATCTTTTAGTTAATGGAGCTAACGGAATAAGTGCAGGATATGCAACTAATATTCCTCCACATAACTTAGGAGAAGTAATTGATGCTACTATAAAAAGAATTGAAAGTCCTAATTGTCGTTTAGATACAATTTTAGAAATTATGAAAGGACCAGATTTTCCTACCGGTGGTATAGCTTGTGGTAAACAAGGTATTATTGATGCTTTTACAAATGGCCGTGGTAAGGTAATTGTTAAAAGTAAAACAGAGTTTACTAAAGAAAAAGGTAAAGAACAAATAGTTATTACTGAAATACCATTCGATGTTAATAAAGCTAACTTAGTTAATAAGATAGATGCAATTAGAATCGAAAAGAAAATAGAAGGCATGGCTGAAGTTCGTGATGAAAGTGATAGAGAAGGATTAAGAATTGTTATTGATTTAAAAGCAGGAGCTAATAAAGATATGATTCTAAACTATCTTCTAAAAAATACTGATCTTCAAATTTCTTATGCTTATAATATGGTCGCAATTATCAATAAACGTCCTATGACATTAGGCGTTTTAGGACTTTTAGATGCTTATATTGAACATGAAAGAGAAGTAATCGTAAAACGTACACAGTTTGATTTAAATCATGCTAAAAAAAGACTAGAAATTGTTGAAGGTTTAATTAAGATGGTTTCAATCTTAGATGACGTAATCAAAACAATTCGTGCTAGTGAAAATAAAGCTGATGCTAAAGTAAATTTAATGAATAAATTTGGTTTTACCGAAATTCAAGCTGAAACGATAGTTAACTTACAACTTTATAAGTTAACCAATACTGATGTTGTTGCAATTGAAGAAGAACGTAAAAACTTACTTCTAATTATAAAGAGCCTAGAAGCTATCTTAAGTGATGAAGAAAAGTTAAAGCATGTAATGAAAGAAGAACTAAGAAAAATAAAAAAAGAATATGCAACCGAACGTAAAACACAGATTCAAGATGAAGTAGAAGAAATAAAAATAGATACAACAAGTATGATTCCAAAAGAAGATTGTATTGTTGTTGTAACTAGTGAAGGATATATAAAACGTGTATCAAAAAGAAGTTATACAGCTGCTGATGGTGATACAGGATTAAAAGATGGTGACTATGTTACTGGCTTATATGAACTTAATACCCTTGATACTTTATTAGTATTTACTGACCTTGGTAATTATTTATTTATTCCAGTTCATGATATACCTGAACTAAAATGGAAAGATTTAGGAAAACATATTAGTAATATTATAAAAATTGATCCAGGAGAAAATATCATTTATTCACTTCCTGTTACTGATTTTGCAAAAGAAGAATATATTACAATGGTATCAAAAAATGGTATGATAAAACGTACTAAATTAGATGAATTTAAAGTATCACGTTATTCAAAACCAATGACTTGTATGAAACTAAAAGATGATGATAAATTAATCTCTGTTTCTAATAGTAAAAAACAAGAAATATTTATTGTTACTCATTTAGGTTATGCCCTTCGTTATTTAATTAATGAAGTCGCTCCTACTGGAATTAAATCTGCTGGTATTAAAGCAATTGCTTTAAAGAATGATTATGTAGTAAGCGCTAATATGTTTAATGAAACAGATGAATATATAAGTGTAATAACTTGTAAAGCCACTGGTAAAAGAGTTAGAATAAGCGAATTTGAAAGATTAACACGTGCTCGTAAAGGAACACTAATTATAAGAGATGTAAAAACTAATCCTTATTATATCTTAAATACTTTTATTATTTCTCATAAAGATTCTCTAGCTTTAAAAATAGGTAATGATTATAAGATTGTAAAAGTAACGGAATTGCCAATATTAGATAGATACTCAACCGGTTCTTCATTATCTAAGAAGAATATAGATGATGTATTATTAGAAACAAAAATTTATGAAGAAGAAAAATTAGATACTTCTAAAAACGTAGAGAAAAAAGAAGTATCACTTAAATCTGTTGATGAAAAGATAATGACAATCGATGATTTTCTAGATGATTTTAACATTGACAGTAAAGATAAAAAATAGTATATTAAAATAGGAGTTGATACTATGAAAAAGAATAATATAGAACTAGAAAAATATGTATTTGTTGGTGATTCAAGTATAAATGAAGTTATTTGTACTAAAGATGATGGTTCAAAAGTTAGATGTACACAAACAGCTTTAATCACTGCCTTAACAGAAAATAAAGAACATATTAAAGGTGGAAGTAAACTTAAATTAGGTAATGATAATGGTAAAGTTAGTTATTTAATTGATTATGGTACTAGTGAAAACCAACCAAAAGAAATAATTAAAATTACACTTGATGAAGAAAACATTTTAAAAGGAGACCCAAATGCTTTAGCTATTGATGCTATCTGTCAAAGAGCTATAATAGTAAAACAAAATAATATTAAGAAATTAGTTATTTCTGGTACTGCTGCAGCACTTGCTGCTGTTGGACTAGCAGGCGCTATGGTAGCAGGACTTGCTTATGCATCAAAAGGAGAAGAAAAACATCAACAAAAAGAAACACAACAATATCAACAATGGTTAGATGAAAAAAGAAATGAAAATAATTTAAACTTAAGTATGGACGGAGGTATTCCAGAAATATCAGAGTCAGCCCTAAGAGGAAGAAGTCTTTAGACTTTTTTCTTTTTCTTTACAAAAATATTGCATTATAAAAAGTAATTATGTATAATTAGTATAGTAAAGGAAAGTGTTAGTATGGTTAACATAGCTTCAAAAATTTTAGCAGAAATCCCAACCTGGGGGGGGGTTATTTAATCATACTATAATATTAAATAATAAAGAAAACACAAAGTTTCTAGACTTATTTGATGGTCTAGATTTCTTTGTGTTTTTTGCTATGTCCTTTATAAGAATGGAGTTGATGTATAAGTAAAAAAATATATAAAAAGTTGTATAATGACTAGATGTTTAATCAAAATAAAATAGGGTATAATTAAAGTGTAAAGTATAGGAGGTAGAAAAAAATATGAAAAGAAAAGGCTTTACTTTAATAGAATTACTAGCGGTAATAGTAGTACTAGCAATAATAGCACTAATCGCAACACCAATAGTAATGAATACAATTAAGAATGCAAAGAAAGGAGCAGCAGAAAGAACAGCGGATAACTATATCAAACAAGTAGAAACAACAATAGCTGAGAAAAAACTAGAAAATAATCCACTAACAGATGGACTATATACAATAGATAGTAATGGAAATTTAACAGGAAATGGTTTAACAGAGCCAGTAACAATAGATATGAGTGGAAACAAACCAACATCAGGTAAAATTACAATAAAAAATAATGGCGTAGACCAAGATAATTCAAATGTTAAAATAGGAGATTATATAGTAAGTTATGACAAAGATAATAATAAACAACAGGCTCAAGAACTATATAAAGGTGTTTTATGTAAAGCAGTAACAACTGCTACAAATGGAAATATTCCACAAGGTAAATTTGCATATGGAGATGAATATACATGTGAATTAGGTGATAATGAAGAAAAAACATTCTTTGTATTAGAAACAAATGGAGATAACGTATCATTGATTATGAATAAGAACATAGATTCAAATGGTAAAGGTACAACGAGTGGTAATACAGTGGCTTGGGTAACAAAAGAAGACTATTTAGCTGCTGGAGGAACATCAAATGATTATGGAAGAATTGGAAATAATAAATTTGGGCCAATTACAGCAGAAAAAGCGTTAAAGAAAAATACAAAAACATGGACAAAATTAACAGAATCACAAATAAGCTTACCTTCATATGATCAAATATATAAAGCTGCGGGTAATAAATTTTCGGGATTATCAACATGGTTATATGGAAATTTAAAAGTTAATAGTAGTATACCATACGGTTATTGGACATCAACCCCTATTGCGTCTCGCTCTTACGGCGCTTGGGGTGTGAGCTACGACGGCTACTTGGGCGGCTACAACGACGTCGGCTACGACAGCAACAATGGCGTTCGTCCAGTTATAACTGTCTCAAAATCTAATCTCTCATAAAGGTAATTGAAAAGATAGTGTTGGATAAAAAAATAAAAAGATGTATAAAAAGTATCGATAGATGAAAAGGTAAGTCGAACTTGTTCGGCTTGTAATAGGCAAAAATCTTTAGTTTTTGCCGTTAGGTAGGTGCCGATTTGAGAATTCAAATCGGCTAGTTACTGATGAATTTGGTTATAAATATTTAAAAGATATTTTATAATTGGGATAACGCTATAAAAGTTTGTGTAGTCTATGTATGGTTCCCCTAATGCGTCTAACTCTAACAACGCTTGGCGTGTGTCTTACACCGACAGCGTTGGCAACGGCATCGCCGACATTTCGAACGGCTTTGGCATTCGCCCGGTTATAACTGTCTTAAAATCTAACTTAAGTTAAAACAAAGGGCCTTGTCAAGTTAACTGTGTAAAATATTAATAATATATATAACAAAAAGTGACATAATTTTGTATGTCACTTTTTTATAATATAGATGGTGATATTATGCGTAAATATTATTTATTTGCTATAAAAAGAGAGTATAGTGAGTTATATAGTAAGAATCCTTATATTTTATATAAAACATTAGAAAATTTATATAAACTGAAAAAAGAAGATTTAGTTTTTGGAATGAGTTTGTATAATCAAATATGTAATATTATGGAAGTTAAAAGATTAAAGAATTATTTTAACTCAATATGTACGAAGAAAAACAATAATAAGTATTTGATATGCACAAATGATGATTTAGCGCTTTTTAATATTCATTATTCTTGTATAATATGTAAATGTAATAAGAATTTTCCTAGCGTTTTTAATGCAATGAATTATTATAACAAATACTTATTTGTATGTGATTTTGAAAATAAAGATTATTTTTTCTTGACAAAAAGAAGAATAAATAATAATACAAAAAAATATAGTTATGTGTAGACCTTTACTTTTGTTGTAAATTTTAGTAAAATGATAAAGGAGGTTATAAAATGAATTGGGTAGCGTTTTTATTAGATATATTAAAAGTTTTAGGAGGATTAGTGGTAGGAGCTGTTATAGGTTTCTTTATTGCTCGTAAATATATGCAGAAATATATGAAAAAAAATCCACCTATTAATGAACAAATGATTAAAGCAATGATGAGTGGAATGGGTAGAACTCCTAGTCAAAAGCAAGTTAATCAAATGATGAAACAAATGACTAAATATATGGATTAAGAAGCATTAGCTTCTTTTTTTCATATAATAAAATGGGTGATTTAATGAAACCTATTATAGGAATAATTGGCAGGCCTGATACTTTAGCTAGTGGTAATAAGGTTATGGTTATTTATGAAGACATTAGAACTAGTATTATAAAAAGTGGTGGGATACCGCTTGGTATAATTTCAACTAGTGAATGTTTAGATAAATTTGATGATGAAATGAAAAGTTTAATTAACAAATGTGATGGTATAATTATGCAGGGTGGCGATAGTTTTTATGAATATGATATAAAGGTGTTAGAACATGCTTACGATAATGATATCCCTCTTTTAGGAATATGCTTAGGTATGCAGGTATTAGGACATTTTTTTAATGGTAAAGTTGTTAGTTGTAAAAATCATTATCAACCATTAAAAAAATATGTCCATGAAGTATACATCGATAAAAAGTCTAAATTATATAAAATAATTGGGTGCGATAAAATAAAAGTCAATAGTAGACATAAAGATATGGTGAAAGATGTTGATATAGATATTGTGGGAATTAGTGATGATGGTGTTATTGAAGCTATTGAAGATAAAAAAAAGAAATTTTTTATAGGAGTTCAATGGCACCCAGAAAATATGTATTCATATGATATATTAGAACGTAGATTATTTGATTATTTTATATCAATTTGTAGGAAGTGATAAGATGGATTATGATTATATATGTGAACTTATTAAGGGAAAATTTATTTCTAGAATTGCTACCAAAAAATTTATGGGGAAGTTTAAAGTAAATAGTAAAGAAATAACAGATGGTGATTCTTTTATTGCCATAAATACAGGTTATAAGTATATTGAAGAGGCAATAAAAAAGGGCGCAGAACTTATTATTACAGATAAAAATATTACAAGAGATGGTGTTAATATTATAAAGGTAGATAATATTATTAATTCTCTTGGTTTAATAGCTTCAGACTTAAGGGAGAAATACATAGATAAACATGTAGTAGCAGTTACGGGTAGTGTTGGTAAAACAACTACCAAAGAATTAATATCAATGGTATTAGAAAATAAATATAAAGTTTTAAAAACAGAAGGTAATATGAATAATGAAATAGGGGTTCCTACAACTTTATTTAAGTTAGATGATAGTTACAATTTATGTGTTTTAGAACTTGGTATGAATCATTTAGGAGAAATTAGTTATTTATCAAAGATTATAAAACCTAATGATAGTATTATTACTAATATTGGTACTTCGCATATTGGTTATTTAAAAAGTAAAAAGAATATTTTTAAAGCTAAGAAGGAAATATTAGATGGTATGACAGATGGTACGCTATTTATTAATGGTGATGATAAGTATTTAAGAAAAATTAAGTATAAAAATAAGTATAAAGTTGGGCTTGGTAAAAATAACGATTTAGTAGCAACTAATATTGTTACTACTAAGAATAAGTTATATTTTAATATAAATTATAATAATAGAATATATAATGTTATTTTTAATATTCCTAGTAGTTATTTAGTTAGTAATATTTTGATTAGCATTGCTATCGGTCTTAAATATGATATAGAAATAGATAAAATATTAGAAAGTATTGAGAATTACAAACCTCGTGAACATCGCAATAATGTTTTAAAATTAAAAAACAATATTATTTTAGTTGATGATTGTTATAATTGCTCTTATGAATCATTTAAAGCAGGAATTGAACAATTAAGACATTATGCATGTGATAAATTAATTATTTTTGGCGATATTTTAGAACTTGGAATATATAGTAAAAAAATTCATCACAAAATAGGTAAATTATTAGAAAAAAATAAGTATCATTCTCTTTTAGTAGGTGATGATACTAAATATAGTATGAATAGTTATTCTCTAAAGTTTAATAGTAATAAAGAAGTAATAAATTATTTAGATAAAAATAAACTTAGTGATATTGTAATATATATAAAGGGCTCTAGAGGAATGAATTTAGAAGAAATTAAAAATTATTTAACAAAAAAATATTAGATGCGTGGCTCTAATATTTTTTTACTGATTCTTTTTCAAATAAATCTTTTCTTGTTACATAAACATCATTTATACGATTGATAATAACACTTGGGCAAGCAAAACCAAATATACTTTTAGAAATATTATTTATTTCCTCTAATAAACTTAAGTCAAGATTTATGGCTTTTTTATTCTTTTTTAAAATTAACATCTTTTTGATTAAGTTATTAAGTTCGATGCATTTTTCATTATCAAATCCGTAACAATATAATATTTTAACAAACTCGCTATCATTTGGTATTGAACAGTTAGAAATAACAATTAATTTTTCTAAGGTATTAAAATCTTTACAAATATTATTTTTAGCAATTTCATAACCTTTTTGGACTTTAAAATAACTTTCTGTATATAAGGAATTAAATTTATTACCATAAGTTCTTCCGGTCTTTTTAGCAATCTCAAGTCTTGTTTTATCATGTTTTTCTAACCATTCAATAAGAATAACACTATTAATAAAATCTAAATTCATACAGAGCCTCCTTTTTATGCGAAATGTATTATACATAAAAATAATTAATAAGTCAAATCTCTTGCGAAGTTTTTATAAATAATATATAATTACTTAGGAACGGGTGATTAGATGAAAATTAAATACGAATTATTAAAACAGGAAAAAAATACTAAAGCAAGATTAGGGAAACTCCATACTAACTATGGAGTTTATGATACCCCTATGTTTATGCCAGTTGGAACACAAGCAACTGTTAAAACTTTATCTCCTGAAGAATTAAAAGCAATGAATAGTGCGATTATTTTATCTAATACATATCATTTGTGGTTAAGACCTGGGGCAGATATTGTAGAAAAAGCAGGTGGGTTACACAAATTTATGAATTATGATGGTCCAATACTAACTGATAGTGGTGGTTTTCAAGTGTTCTCTCTAGCAAAACCTAAAGATATTAGTGAAGAAGGGGTTAAGTTTAAAAGTCATTTGGATGGTTCTAATTTATTTTTGACACCAGAAATTTCAATAGAGGTACAAAATAAATTAGATAGTGATATTGCAATGAGTTTTGATGAATGTATTCCATACCCTGCTAGTTACGAATATGCGAAAAGAAGTACAGAAAGAACTCTTAGATGGGCACGTCGTGGTAAAGAAGTGTTTAATAATGAACGTCAATCTTTATTTGGAATAGTTCAAGGTGGAGAATATACTGATCTACGTGAGTATAGTGCGAAAGAAACTGTTAAAATAGGTTTTGATGGATATAGTATTGGTGGAACTAGTGTTGGTGAAGGTAAAGATGTAATGTATAAAATGATAGAGGATGGTATTCGTTATCTTCCAGAGGACAAACCAAGATATTTAATGGGAGTAGGAGAACCTTTTGATATTTTAGAAGGTGTAGAACGTGGTATCGATATGTTTGATTGTGTTTTACCAACCCGTATTGCTCGTCATGGTAATGCTTTTACTCGTGATGGTAAAATGAATATTAAAAATGCTAAATATAAAGATGATTTTGCACCAATCGAAAGTGATTGCGATTGTTATGCTTGCAAAAATTATACTAGAGCGTACATCCGTCATCTAATTACTAGTAATGAAACATTTGGTGCTAGATTACTTTCAATACATAATATCAGATTTTTAATTAAACTTACTGAAGAAATAAGAGAAGCTATAAAAAATGATAATTTCTTAGAATATAAAGAAAACTTTAAGAGGAGATACGAAAGTGGCAAACATAAAAATAACTAACTATAAAATTAAAAGTAAAGTTAATAAAACGATAGTTTTAATTTCTGATATACACTATTATAGTCGAAAAGATTTAAATAAATTAGAAAATATTTATAATAAAATAAATGAGTTAAAGCCTAACTATATTTGTATAGCAGGTGATTTTATAGATGAAGCTAATATCTTAGATGAAGATTTGTTTGTTTTCTTTTTAAAGAAACTTGCTAAAATATGTAAGGTCGTAATAACTTTAGGTAATCATGATATTACTGTTAAAGATAAAGATAGGGGTTATGTTTATAACGATAAATTATTTACTAAAATTAGAAGTATTAGAAATCTTTATTTACTTGATAGCGAAACAAAAGTAATAGATGATATTTGTTTTATAGGACTTAATTTAGGATTTAAATATTATTATGATAATGATAATGGTGAAAATAGTAAAGATTTCTTAGAAGCTTACCAGCTACTAAAAAAAATAAATAATAAAAAATATAATGTTTTATTATGTCATAGTCCTTTAGTAATTACAGAAGATAATGTAATAAAAGCCCTTAAAGATATTAATTTAGTATTATGTGGTCATACTCATGGTGGGTTAACACCTAATTTTTTACAAAGATATTTAAAAAATAGAATCTTTATAAGTCCTGATAAAAAGAAATTTTTTGTTAATAATGGATACGGGTATCTACCACTTAATAATTTAGATATTATTATTTCTTCTGGAATAACAAAGTTATCACATGCTAGCAAAATAAGTAACTTAGATTTTTTATTTAAACCAGAAATAGTTGTAATAGATTTGATAAATAAGTAAGTAATAAGTGCTTATTTATTTTTTTGTATGAAATATAATTGCAATATTGAACCTTATTGTGTTATTATATAAACATTATTTGTTGGTAAGTGGTGATATAATGGATGAAAAAAATGAAAAATTATTAATGGTTTTAGATTATATGCAGAATAATTTAAAGGATAATAGTAACTATAATGATGCTTTAAAACAATTAAATAGATTAGCTGTCTTTTTTGAAAAGATAAAATTAGATCTTACTACAGATATTATTATAGATTTATTAAATAGTAATCGTTTATTTTATGATATCTTAAAGAAAATTGTAGATGCTAATCTTAACGTTATTAAAAACAATCAAATCGATACTATTAGTGAAAATAGTACAATTATTTTATTTATTGAGTCTTACTGTCTTATTAATGGTATAGAAACAGTTAATTTAAGTAATAATGAGATTGATTTTAGTGGTATAGAGGATTCTACAAAACAATATTTGTTGGAAATTTCTTCTAAATCATTATTAAGCAGAGAAGAAGAAAGAAATCTTGCTCTTAGAATAAATGATGGTGATACTGCAGCTAAAGAATTACTTATTGAATGTAATTTAAAATTAGTTGTAAGTGTTGCTAAAAGATATACAGGTAGAGGCTTGAGTCTTCTTGATCTAATACAAGAAGGAAACATAGGCCTTATAAAAGCAATTGATCATTATGATGTAACAAAAGGGTATAAATTTTCAACTTATGCGACTTGGTGGATTAGGCAAGGTATAACTCGTGCTCTTGCTGATAAATCAAGAAATATAAGAATACCGGTTCATACATATAACTTACTTAATAAATTTAAAAAGATTAAAGCAGATTTAGAAGCTAGTTTAACACATAAACCAACATATGAAGAAATTGCTAAAAAAATGAATATTTCTGTTGATAGAGTTATAGAACTTGCCAAACTAGAATTAGAGACTGTCAGTATCAATAATAAAATAAATAATGATGAAGATAGTGATGAGTTTGGAGATTTTATTTCTACAGATTTTAATATACCAGAAAAAGAAATAGAACTATCCAATTTAAAAGAAAAAATAAGCGAAATATTTAAGAAAAGTAGTTTAACAGAACGTGAAAAAGAAACTTTAATCTTACGTTATGGTTTAAATAATAATAATTGTGAAACTTTAACTGAAATAGGAACTAAATTTGGTGTTACAAGAGAAAGAGCTCGTCAGTATGAAGCTAATGCTTTAGGAAAATTACGTAAATTTTCATTAACAAAAGATTTAATTATATATTCAGATAATCAAGATGAAGTTTTAAATAAAATGAAGGAATTTACTAAAAGAAATAATCAAAGTCTTCGTTATTCTAAAAATTTTAATAAAAATAATAATATGAAACGTAATCCAAGAAAAATTCAAACGATATTTGAACTTTTTGGATATTGTTCTAAGGATGAAGTTTTACGTGCTATTGCTAATCTTTCTGAAGAAGATAAAAAATTAATTAAGTTAAGATATGGTGATGATTTAGAAAATCCTATAACTAGTCCTGAATGGAATGAAAGTTGCAGAATTGCTTTTTATAATAGAACTGCTTTACATATAAAAAAATTATTAAGTGATATGAATCAATTAAATTCTATAAAAATTGATAATAAATTTAGAGATAATAGTTCTTTAGAAGATGTAATTGAAACTATTAAAGAAAACATTGTTAATAGAGATGAATATTTAGAAATATTAGAAATGATATCTAAACCGGTTTTTGAAGAAATGCTAAAAGTACTTAGTCCTAAAGAAGCAACTATAATAGGACTTAAGTATGGATGTATGGATAGATATTATACTTCTGATGAAATAGCTATCCTTTTTAATGACGAGGTGGAAACAGTAAGAGAAACTGTTAGAAGAGTTTTAATGGAATATAAATACAACTTAGATATAATTAGAAATGGAAATAATATAAAAACAAAAGAAAAGTTAAAATAAAATAAAAAAATGACAAAACAAATTTTTGTCATTTTTTTAATATGTCTAAAATGTGAGATGAAGCACCTAAAAGCTCTTTTCTTTCACAAATAGATAAATGATATTTTAAATACAAATTAAATTCTTCTTCATCGAGTTCATTTATACTTCTTCTTATATAGTCAGTAGGACCATCTTGTGCTAATATTTTAACTCTTTTTAGATTAGTAACTTTCTTATATTTATTGATATCTTCTAATCTAACCATACTATAAAGATCATCGTCTTTAGGTGTAATATGAAAATTTTTATCTATTAAATTATCTTTTAAAGAATCTTTTATATTTCTATCAATAAAACCATGCTTAATAAGCGCATACTCATTCATATAGTAACTTATTAATATATATCCATTTTCTTTAGTAATTCTTCTTGCTTCATTTAAAGCTTTAATTTTTTCACCATCAGATATTAAATGATACATAGGTCCAAATAATAATACCATATCAAAGGTATTATCTTTTAACATCTTTAAATTAGTAGAATTCCCTAGAATAGCAGTAACTTTATTACTATTATTTTTTAAAGTCATTAAATTGTGTTTAACTAGTTCAACAGCGGTAACATCATACCCTTCATTTGCAAGCGCAATAGAATACTTTCCAGTACCAGCACCAATATCACAAATTTTTGGACTATTTATCTTTTTTAAATATTTACGGATATATTTCATAGCTGTTTCATATTCAACAATACCATGTCTTCTTGTTAATCTTTTATCTTCATTAAATTTATTATAATATTCTATTAAATTTTTTTCATTCATAAAACCACCTATAAATATAATAGACTATTATCTTTTAGTTTGCAAATAAAAAAACTATATAAACTACAAGTTTATTTCAAAAAAATGGCAAAATTTGTCAAAAATAGTTGACAAAAATTTTCAAAGTGGTAGAATTAACTTAAATTTAATTGAGGGGGGAGTGGTTTTATGAACTACATAAATACTATTTTTAAAAACAAACACTTCTTCTTTTCTTGCGGAAAAATTGCGGTAGTAAAACATTAATTGTTTTATGCCGCTTTTTTGTTAGTTGGAGGTGTTTAGATGGAGAGTATTACGTTAGAAAAATTACTAGATGAAGTAAGGAAATATAATCCTACTGAAGTAGAAATTATCAAAAAAGCATATGAGTATGCGAAAACACTACATGAAGGTCAGTATAGACAAAGTGGAGAACCATATATAATTCATCCTTTAAATGTAGCTTATATTTTAGCAGAAATGCATGCGGATAAAGATACAGTTTGTGCAGGACTTTTACACGATACTATTGAAGATACTAAAACTACAAAAGAAGATATAGCACATGATTTTAATCAGGAGATAGCTAATTTAGTAGATGGTGTAACAAAGCTGGCTAAAATGAATTTTTCAACTAAAGAAGAACAAAATTCAGCTAATACTAGAAAGATAATTACAGGAATAACTAATGATGTTAGAATAATTATTATTAAGCTTGCAGATAGACTTCATAATATGCGTACAATTGAATATAAGAGTGAATTCAAAAGAAAAGAAAATTCTATTGAAACGATGGAAATATTTGTACCACTTGCTTATAGTATAGGGGCTTACCGTATAAAGTCAGAATTGGAAGACTTATCATTTAAACAATTAAGAACTGATAAATATAAAGAAATAGAAGAGATAAAAGAAAAACTAGAAGAAAAAGATAATAACATATTAGAAGAGATGTTATATAAAATAAAGTGTTTATTAAACGATAAAAGTATTCCTAATGAAATTAAAGTTAGAACTAAGAATATATATGGTATATATAAACGCTTGAGTGAAGGAAATAAGCTTTCAGATATTCATGATTTATTAGCACTTAAAGTAATGGTTGATGACATAGCTAATTGTTATTTAACTTTAGGACTAGTCCATTCTTTATATCATCCTATTAACAGTAAATTTAAAGATTATATATGTAACCCTAAGACAAACATGTATAGTAGTTTACACACAACAGTATTTGGACCTGAAGAAAGATTAGTCCAAACCCAAATTAGAACCTTTGACATGGATAAGATTGCATCTTTTGGACTTACTGCTTATTGGGATATTGAAAAAGGTAATGCTAGAAATGTGATGCAGGAAGATTTAAAAGAAAAGTTTCAATTCTTTACAGCACTTACTGAAATAAATTCAATGTATAGAGATAACGAAACTTTTGTTTCACAAGTTAAAAATGAATTATTTTCAGATAAGGTATATGTTTATACAACAAAAGGCGATGTTATAGAGCTTCCTAAAGGCTCAACTCCAATTGATTTTGCTTATAGAATTCATACAGATATAGGTAATACTATGGTTGGAGCTTTAGTTAATGATAAATCAGTTAGTAATGATTATGTTTTAAAAAGCAATGATAGAGTAAAAATCATCACTGATCCATTATCATTTGGATCAAGGGATGGATGGGAAGATTTAGCATACACTGCTCACGCTAAAAAGAAGATAAGAGAATTCAGAAAGAAGTGATATTATTGAGTTTATAGTGATCTCATCAAAAAACTAAAAGGAGGTGATATTATGAGAAAATTAATGAAAAAATTTAATAGAAAATACGATATGCTTTGCACAGCATAATTTGTCATTAATATGTCATAGTTTAATACTATGACCTTAACAGGAGGTAAATAAATGGAAAACATAAAGAGCAAAATTATACCAAATTCAATGAAAAAAGATATAGATGTAATATTGGAACAACAGCTATTTAATGCAAACCGATATTATGCGGAATCAAATCCAAAAATCAGTGAATTGATGAATAAAGAATTGTTAAATGGTCCTGAAGTTTTTTTGAAAAGATTAAGAGACAGATGGGATTGGCATAATTTATTTTATGAACTATTATTAGAGCCATCATTTACTGATATAGTTAGAAATAGGGAAAAAGAATTATCACCGACCGAAATAGATGAGTTAATCAGAATATTTTCTACATCATGTTGTGTGGATGAAGCTACGCTTGTCATGTCAGGAGCAATAAAGAAATATTTGGATTACAACTGTAAATTTATTTCAACAACCACTGAAGATATAAATAAAGAAGATGCTAGTCAGTTTTTAATTACTCCGCCTATCGAAACTTTTTTTGCTCAATATCAAATTGACCATTTATTTTATATATATCTGATAAAATTTGAAAATGAAAAATCATCAAGTTTTAAAAAGAAATTATTATATAAGTATCATGCTGGTGATGAGGAAATATTTAATTCAAGGTTTAAGAAAAGATTTGAAAAGTATTTAAAATTAAATATGTCAAGGACTGAATTGTTAAAAGAAATTAAACAATATTGCATTCCAAATGAATATAAGGTGAAGCATTTTTATTTTACTTTGGAACATCCAGAAAGAAGAGCAATAAGAGATATTATTATATATGATAATTTGAATGAGAAATTAATAGCGAGTAATTTAATTGGAATATCAGGTTTTTTATTAAGAAAAAAAATATTAGATTATTTAAATGAAAGTGAAATTTTAAAAAACAATGGATTTATATATGAATACAATAAGGAGATAATTGTTTCTGCACTTGAAAAATTAAAAGAAGAAAGGAAATGTTACATGGATAAAAATGTTAAGCCGTATAAACAAAGAGGTGACACTTGTGCAATTTGCTGTATGATGATGGTATTAGAATATTTTGGTGTGATTGAAAAAGCAAATTGGTATGATGAAAGAAGATTTTACAGGATATATGGTTCAAAATATATGAATGGAACACCATTTTCTGCAATAGCGTATCACTTTTCAAAAAGCGGTTTAGTTACAAACTTATATCATGAAGATGAAAATTTATTTAACAATAAAAAGAAAGCTCTATCGAGTCAAGATTTTGATTTTGCTATGGATGAGTATAAAAGCATTCTAAACAGAGCCCAATTGAAAGGAACTAACATTGTCAACGGTATTAAAATTGATTCGAAATTGATTAAACAAGAACTTGAGGATGGAAAATTGGTTGTTCTTGCAGGAGAAATTTCCGGAGGATATCATGCTGTATTAATAACAGGTTATGAAGATGAAAAATTTATAGTATGCGATCCTTTATTTAAAAATAAGCAAGTAAGATCCGCAGAGGTAATAGATAAATTTATGAATACAAGTATAGGGAAATGGTTTATTTCTGTTAAAAACAATTCTAAAAATAAAGATAATTTATTAATGAATTTAGATGAATTTCAAAAAACAGCAATTGATATGATGAATATAGTGAAAGAAAATGATATAAACAAAGTGAGGACAAAAGATTATGATCAAAAGTGATTATTTATTCTATTCGGATTATCTAAAAAACAATAAAGTTTTAAACAAAAAGATATTTATATCAAAAACGAAAAAATCTTTTTTAATTGGGCCGTTAATAGATGATGATTTTGATAATAATTCGTTTTATAAAAGGTTAATGTCTAACAGCATATACTCGATAAACATATATAAGAAAGCAGGGCGTTGCAAATGTCAGAAACTAATAAAAAAATATGGAAAACTTTTACTTAGTAATGAAGTGTTGGAAGTTTTTAATAACGGCGAAGTTACTAGGCATAAGATAATAGAAGTTCCAGGAGGATTTTATGAAAAAGAATAAATTAATTTTGCATAGAGAAGAAATATTAAAAATCTTAGACGCGGAATATTATGGGCTTTCTGATATTTTTAGTGATAAATTTGGAATTGTCAATGCAATATTAGAAAGACATGAACTTGATAAGTATGGTTTGTTTATGTATCAATGCTTGAGTGCAAACACAAAAAGTTTGTTCAATATCAGTCGTGATGTTTCAAGCGGTGGATTAGGGGTGAACGAGGATAAGAAAAATGCTATGACCAGTTGTTTAGCAGAGGCGTTAGAAAGATATTGTATGTCTTTTATTCCAAAAGAAGAAATTTTAACATGCAAAAAAAGTGAATTAGATAAAAACTATATTTTTTCTGATTTTGCTACATATAGTGCTGAACAATACAGAAAAACAGATGAGTTTCTAGATCCTAATTCGGATAGTATTGAATGGACTAAAATTTATGATATAGAACAAAAAGAAAAGTTTATGTATTGGCCTGCTAGTTTGATATATTTACCATTTGACATAAATAAAGTTGTTGCTGAAACAACTTCTACAGGTATGGCTGCCGGCTTTTCTCTAAACGATTGTATAATGAGCGGTTTATTGGAATTGATAGAGCGAGATGCACTTATGATAAATTTTATGCAAAGGTTGAACCCACCAGAAATCGATATAAACACTATAAATGGAAAAAACAAAGATTTAATTAATTTAATCAAATTAGATTATAATATTAAAATTTATAAACTATACTATGATTTTAACGTCCCAATATATTTATCACTTATATATAAGCGTAACAAAAATAAAATGCATTATGGTATTGGTGCTTGTGCAAGTTGTGATTCTGATTATGCAATAAATAAGTCATTGAAAGAATGTTTATTTACTTATTTTTACTCTTTAAATATTATGGATGTAAGACAAAACAATCCTGATAGAATTAAAACATTATATGAACATTTTTTATATTACCAAGAAGATAATTTTGAAAAATTATTGTTTGATAGTGATATTATTAAGTATAAAAGGGAAAATATACAATTCAAAGATATTTTGGAAGAGTTAAAATGTAATGGTATTAATGTATATTTTAAAGATTTGACTACTAGTGATATTGAAAAAACAAAAATTAAAGTTGTTAAAGTGATAGCTCCTTCTTTGATTGATTTAAATAAAAGCCATATATATCCTAGACTAGGCGCTAAAAGATTTTTTGAGGTACCAAAGAAATTGAATTTAAAGTATAGCGATTGTTTATCATCAATGCCTCATCCATTTCCATAGAATGTAGAAAAGGAGGAAGTCTTTATGAGAAATAGCAATAAAGTTTTATGTGCTTTGATAAATGAATTAAGCAAAAATATTTGCTTAACCAGTCAAACAAAAGAAAAATTAATAAACAATATTAAAAATATGATATATGAAGATGCTATAGATTATATTATCAGATTCATATATATATCAAAAAATAATGGTTTAATATCTGAGAAAGATTTTATCGTTATTTTGAATTTGTTTTTAAATCATAATATTTATAATTCTTTGCAAGAAATTATAAATAGAATTGACTGGTTAAATAAAATGAAACTTTTTGATAATGAAATTCAATTAAAAAAGAGTCATATAGAAATTTTAGATACATTTGATAGGGTTAATATTTTATTAAATTCAATAAGTGCGGATTATTACCATACTAGTGGTATTTTAACTTATTTATTAACTAATAATGAACTTAGAAGATATCACCATGATTTAGATATTTTTATAAATGAAAATGATCTTGATAGACTAAGAAATGTGTGTAATTATTCGACTTTTGAATTTAGAGAATATCTTGGTGCAAAGGGTGAAGATGAGAAAAGAAGGACTATTAAAATATATGATAAAAAAAATAATATAATTATATCTGTATTTGTTTTTGAAAGACTATGTGATGGTAGTGTAGTTATAAATGATTATTATTTTGACTCTAATGAAAACTTGAAAATGGACCAAGATTATAATTCAAGAAAGTGTGTAGAATTATCTTTTTCTAATGTCCCAAAAATGCATAATGGAATTGAGTATTTTTCTATAACCATTGAAGCATTATACAACTGTAAAAAAGGGAGAAGTTATAAGCATCAATACGACTGTGAAGTAATAAAAGATTTTATTGATTTTTCTTTAGAACAACAAATTGATTTGGAAAAATCATCAATAAGGCATTTTGAATTTATTGATAATCAGAAAATAATTAATGATATGGAAAGGATGTTGAATATTGAAAAAAACGAAGGTAAACAAAAGACAATTACCAAAAAATGAATTTAGAATTTCAATAATTTCTTCTTGTAATATGCGTTGTGTATATTGCCATAATGAAGGAAATAAAAGCGTTAAAATGTTATCTATCAAAGATATAAAAAAGATTATGGATAACGCTTATGATTTAGGTATGACTAGTGTTAGAATTACTGGTGGAGAACCATTAATTCATCCCGAAATTTTTGACATTTGTAAAATGCTTTCAGAAAAATATAAATTAAAAGTTGGAATAAATACAAATTGTGTAGAATTTGAAAAGTTATTATATATGGTTAGTGAGGGATGGATAGATAGGGTAATTGTTGGTTTGGATTATTATGATGGTCCAGTTTCAAAACAATCACCAATTGGGAAAAGTTCAAAAGAAATTTTAAATAATATATTAACATTAAAAGAAGCAAATTGTGATGTTTCAATTTCAACGGTGTATAATAATGATTATACTAATATATATAATTTAGTTAATTGGTGCCAAACAAATCTTATTAGATTAAAAATTATTGAAATAATAAAAAATGAGATACACGAATCATCAGATAAAAATTATATTAAAATGAGGGATAATATTATAAAAGATTTTAAGTTTGATGTTAAAATTGATGAACTAGAGGAATATAATTGCTACAAAGGTGATAAGAAAATAGTCAGTTTTTTCCCATCTTTATGTCGATTAAGAAGATGTGATTTGTGTAAAAAAATTCATTTAAGAATAACAAGCAATGGATACATAAAACAATGTATACACTATTCTGATGGTGACAAATATATATTAGGTAATGATTGCCGAGA
The DNA here is from genome assembly GCA_900544605.1 of uncultured Mycoplasmatota bacterium. Classification (GTDB taxonomy): domain Bacteria; phylum Bacillota_I; class Bacilli_A; order RF39; family UBA660; genus SIG204. The sequence continues at coordinate 27,987 of UQVP01000007.1, forward strand.
AAATATTATAAATGAAATTGAAAGTGATGTGAATTATCATAATGAAAAATAAAGTTTTTTGCCATGGGATTTTAAAAAATAATAATGAAGTATTAATTTTAAAACGAAGTTTTTGGGATTTATATCCAAACCAATGGGATTTACCAGGAGGGTTTAAAAAGTCTGATGAAACATATGAAGAATGTGTTATTAGAGAGTTCAAAGAAGAAACCGGACTAGACGTTATTGTTGGAAAGCTTGTTACCATTAAAACTCAAAACTTTAATAACGAAATTATAGTTGTATTAGTATATTTGGTGGAGTGTAATAGCAATGAAGGTATAACTCTAGATAGCGCACATGTAGACTATAAATTTTTAAATGAAAATTTACTTGTTGACGATAGTTTTGAAGGTAAACTTATTTGGTATTTAAAGGATTTAAATTTAAACGATGGGGAAATATTAAATTTAAAGAAGAATCATTTAATTAATTATCTGTTCAGTAACATAGATTTAGAAGTTGGATTTACAAAAAAACAAGCTTCATATTTAAAAAATGATATTAAAGATGATTCTAAAATTGTTTTTGTTGCATCAGACTTTGATAATTATGAAAGAAATGATAAATTTGTAAAAAAGATTCTAAAATGCTTCGAAAAAATTAATATAAGATTTACAAATTATTATATGATAGACAACCGAGTAAATAAAAAGCAAGCCAAGCATTTAATCAGAGAAACAGATGTTTTATATTTTATGGGTGGTAATCCGAAAAGTCAAATGGAGAATATAAATAGGTATAGTTTAAAAAAAATATTTAATGATTATAATGGCATAATGATAAGTGTAAGTGCTGGGGCTATGAATCAAGCTAAGAAAGTTGTGTATCTTGATGGTAGCAAAAGAATTAGTTATGTTGGAATTGGAAAGATTGATTTGTTGGTGTATCCTCATTTAAATATAAATAATATTGAAAATTTGCAAGAAATACTGACAGTAAGTAAATATACAAAAATATATTCTTTAACTAATGATTCTTTTATAAGAATAGATGGCAAAGATATGATAATTGATGGGATCTATTACATCTTAGGTGAATAACATATCTCTTTAAGTGAGCATCTATGCAAGATAAAAAGAAAGGTAAAGAAGAAAATATGATTCATGAAATGAAGCTTCAACCCAAATATTTTAATTTTATATTAAATGGTACCAAAAGAATTGAAATTAGATTAAATGATGAGAAAAGACAAACTATTAAATTGGGAGATAAAATAAAATTTTTAAAAGAGCCTAATTTAACTGAGTCTTTTGAAGCAAGAGTTGTAGGTTTATTAAGATATAATTCATTCGAAGAAATGTTTAGTGATTATGATATTTCAATTTTAGCAGATAAATCAATGACAAAAAAAGAACTAATTTCTGTTTTAGAGCAATTTTATACTAAAGATAAACAAGAAAAATATGGTGTCTTGGGAATTAAAATTGAATTAATTTAAAATTATTATGTTATTAAATTATAGGAGCAAATATGAAAATAATAGAATATGAAGATAAATATTTAGAAGACGTGAAAGATTTACTAGTAGAATTAGAAGAATATATAGTCTCAATAGATAAAGATGATTTAGATCAAGTTCATCCGGAATATAGGGAAAAAATGGCAATTTTGGATTTGAAGGAAGTTAAAAATAATAATGGCAAATGTTATGTAGCTATTGAAAATGATAAAGTAATAGGATTAATCATGGGATATGTCAGAACTTATGATAAATATGATTACTTAGATTATAAATGTCCAAAAAGTGGTAAAGTGTCAGAATTAGTTATTGCTAAAGGTACTAGAGGAAAAGGTGTTGGGCAAAAGCTCATGAACAAGATGGAAGAATATTTTAAATCAATAGGTTGTGAATATGTTTTTGTAGATGTGTTTGCATATAATGAGAATGCTATTAATTTTTATAAAAAGAATGGTTATCATGGAAGAATGATAAATAATATAAAAAAGTTATAGAATTTAAGAAAATTAATTCTATTTTTTTTGTATGTAATTTGCCAAAAATAATAAAATATGCTAGAATACGTAGTAACTAAGGGGTGTTTATATGAGTAATATTTATGAATTTTATAAGGAATCAAATAAAGATCATCTAAATGATTTTATATTAAATTTTAATGATAAAGAATTTACACACAAAGATTTGATAAAGATGGCTGATGAATGTGCTAAATCATTAATTGCAATGGGTGTTAAAGAAAATGATCCTGTTGCTATATGGCTGGTTAATACTCCAGAATTAGTAGCTCTTTTTTTAGCCATTAGTAAAATTGGAGCTGTAGCAGAATTCATAGATCCTAGAGTTACTCCAGAACAAATAAAATCAGAATTTAAAGTAACAAATCCTAAGTTATTTATTCCAACAACTATTTATCAATTTGATAGGTTTGTAAATGATATTGCAAATGATTCAAGCGTGGATAAAGTAATTTCTGTATCACCAGCTGAATCGTTTGGTGTAATTGGTAAGTTTCTTGTATCTGTGGTGGACAAGATAAAGTCGGCACAAGAAAAAAACCACTTTGCCAAAGATTTAGCTGAAATTGAAATTAATTCATTGAAAAAGACATGGGAGAGAAAAATCCTAAGCTTTTTTAAGCGAGTTTTAGAGAAAAAAGAAACTATTACATATATAAATTGGAATAAATTTTTATCTTTAGGGAAAAATGTCATTATTGATAAATCATCAAAATCAGGTGGTGGAATCTTAATTAAAACAAGTGGTACTTCAAAAGGAATGAAAGCTGGTTATGGAAAGTTAATAAAATTAACACAAGAAAACGCTATTGCTTTAGCAAGGCAACATCAAATAAAACAAAAAGAATTAAATATTAGTCGTGGAGATACAGTAATGAGTTTTGCTCCTTTTTCCTTGGCATATGGTTGTTTAGATGCTACAATTATGCCACTTTCTATGGGAGTTAAACTAATATTGATGCCAGATTTTGATCCTAACAAGATGGCCGAATATGTATTAAAATATAAGCCAAACCATTTATTAACTTGCCCTGCGTATATTGAAATAATGAAAAAAAGTCCTTTAATAACAAAGGATACAGATTTATCTTTTATTAAAACAATAGTGGCTGGTGGGGAAAAATATGATTTATCTAAAATAAAAGATACAAACAAATTTCTTCATGAGCACAATGTTCCAACTAATGTAGAGGTTACTGTTGGATATGGTAAAAACGAAATATCTTCTGCTTGTACATACACGTTTAAGTCACCAGAAACAATAGGAGAAAAATATACGGAATTAGGTGGTAATTATATTGGAGAACCACTACCAGGTAATATTATAAAAATAGTTGATGATAATTTTAATGAGTTACCAGAAAAAACAGTTGGTAAAATAATTGTGGCGGGGCCTACAGTTATGGAAGGGTATTATAAAAATGACGAATTAAATAAAGAATCATTCTTTATAAAAGATGGTATTCTATATCATGATACAGAAGATTTGGGTTATTATATAGAAGGAATTGGCTTTTGGTGTAAAGGAAGAGAAAGCAGACAAATGTATGATCAAACTGGCAAAAAAATTGATTACGAAGCTATTGAAAACTTAATAAGTAACATGGAAGAAGTAGATAATTGTATGGTAGTACAAAATAAAGATACTGTTGATTTAATGTTATATGTATCTTTAAAACCTGAAAATTTTTATTTAAAAGACATGTTACGAGAAAAAATAAAAAATTTAATTTTTGATAAATTTAATTCTGAACCATCATTATTGCCAAATTATATAAGTATTCTTGAAAAATTTCCTATTACAGAAAATGCAAAAAAGTGTTGGGTTGAATTGGAAAAATTAAAAATTAATTCAGAAGATAGATGTGAGTATTTAACATATTCAAAGCAAATTAAAAAGACTAAAAATGCCTATTAGGTTATATTTAGTCTTTTTTTTAAACTTTAAAGATGTTATAATGAACTTATAGTAAAAAGAAGGTAGGTATTTATGAATAATTCAATGTTTTTAACAATAGCTTGTTTATTTTTTTCGACTTTGCTTACAATTATATATTTTTCTAAAAAGAGATTTGATAAATTGGAAAATAAAGTTTATTCATCCATTGTTATAAACAATTTGGTTGCTCTTGTCAGTTTATTTTTAACAGTATTTTTTAGATATGCATTTGTGGTTAAAATTTATTTGATATTTTTAACATTGTGGATAGCATTGTTTGCACTTTATATGTTAATAGTATCAATAGAAAAGAAAATAAAAATAGGTAAAAAGTTTATATTAACATATTTTATAATATATGCATTGTTTACACTAGTAATTCTACTGTTACCAATTGAAAAACTAAGTAATTTAATTATATCTGGTCCTAGTATAACTTTTTCAACTGTTGTTTCAGTAGTTTATATTATTACTATTTTAATAAGCATTTTTGTAAATAAAAAGAACTTAAAAAATAAAAAATATATTCCAATTTATGTTTTTATTGTTGTTGGCATATTGACGTTGATTATTCAGAGAATGTATCCTGAACTGTTGTTAATAACGCCTTTAGAGTCGTTTATTACATTTTTAATGTATTTCACTATTGAAAACCCAGATGTTAAAATGATGAGAGAATTACAATTGGCAAAAGATTATGCAGAGAAAGCAAATCGTGCCAAGAGTGATTTCTTAAGTAGTATGAGTCATGAAATAAGAACACCATTAAATGCTATAGTAGGATTTAGTGAATGTATTATTACAGATAAAACATTACAAGAAGCTAAAGAAGATGCGGCTAATGTCGTTATGGCTAGTAATAACCTATTAGAGATAGTAAATGGTATTTTAGATATATCAAAAATAGAAGCTAATAAGATGGAAATAATAAATAAAAATTATAGTTTGCTTCCAGAACTTAATTCACTTGCTAAACTTATGATTCCTCGTATTGGTGATAAAGAACTTGTTTTAAAAACACACTTTGCTACTGATATTCCAGGTGTTATGTATGGTGATATTGGTAAGATTAAACAAATTATTACTAATATCTTAACTAATGCGGTTAAATATACAGAAAAAGGTAGTATTGATTTTTCTGTTAATTGTATAAATAAGGATGATGTATGTTCCTTAGTAATATCGGTAGAAGATACAGGACGTGGTATTCGCCCAGATAAGATAGATACTCTTTTTACTAAATTCAATCGTTTAGATGAAGATCGTAATACAACTATTGAGGGTACTGGATTAGGTCTTGCTATAACTAAAGCGTTAGTTGATATGATGGGTGGTAAGATAGTAGTACAAAGTAAGTATGGAGAGGGTTCTAAATTTACTGTTTATTTAAATCAAAAAATAGTTGAATTATATAGCAAAGAAGAAGAGAAAAAAGAAGATAGTACTCTTGCTAGTTATCATGGTAGTCATGTTTTAGTTGTTGATGATAATGACTTAAATTTAAAAATAATTGATAAACTATTAAAAAAATATAATATTATGACAACACTAGTTGCTAGCGGACAAAACTGCTTAGATCTTATTAATGACCATGAATATTTTGATTTAATATTAATGGATGATATGATGCCAGAAATGAATGGTAAAGAAACGTTTGCTAAATTAAAAGAAATTGAAGGCTTTAAAACTCCTGTAGTAGCGCTTACCGCTAATGCTTTATCAGGAATGAAAGAACAATATCTAAAATTAGGATTTAATGATTATTTAGCTAAACCTATTAATAAAGATGAACTAGATGAAGTTTTAAAAAAATATCTAAAAAAATAAAAGGGTGACCTTTTATTTTTCTTCTGGTTTAAACTTATTTACTCCAATCATACTACCAAAAGTTGTGGCAATCACAAGAATAATATAATATATTACAGTTTTTAGTGATATTGAGGAGTCTAGGGCTAGATAATTAAAAATAGTAAGAAAAGCAAGAAATATTAAACTTAATTTTAATCCTTCAAGCCATCCTTTTTTACCGGTTCTTTTACCTATAACAAATCCTCCAACAAATAGAGAAATAATAGGAATAATTACCTTTAACACATTTATAAAAGTATTACCAAATAGATTTATATAATTAAATAAAGTTGAAATAAAAGTTAAACCAAGTAAAAAACAAATAATATATATAAAAGAAATACCTACATTTTTTAAATAATTCATAAGTGCCTCCTAATTAATTTTATTCTTTGCATAAGATTATATTCTAAAGACATAATAAAAAGGGTGATAATATGTACTTAAGTATTATTGTAAAAACATTAGTATTATATTTTTTTATTGTTGTTGTATATCGCGTTATGGGTAAAAAAGAAGTAGGTAAACTAAGTATTATTGATCTTATTGTATCTATTTTAATTGCAGAACTTGCAGCTATATCAATAGAAGAAGCAGATAGATCTATCTTAACTTCTATAATTCCTATTGTAGTACTTGTAGTAATTCAAATAAGTATTAGTTTTATATCTTTAAAAAGTGTAAGTTTAAGAAAATTAATAGATGGGAATCCAATCGTTATAATTAAAGATGGTAAATTAAATTTTAAGGATATGACAAAATTACGTTATACAATTGATGATTTAATAGCGCAACTTCGCGAACAAGGTATTAAAAGTATTGAAGAAGTAAATTATGCAGTGCTAGAAAATAATGGTAAACTATCAGTTTTTGAAAATAGTAAAGATTATCCATTACCGATAATTATTGATGGTAATATTGATTATGATGTATTAAAAGATATGAAAAAAGATAAAAAATGGATTTATAAGATACTTGATGATAACAATATTACATTAGATAATGTCTTTTATGCTTTTTATACGAAAAATAAAACTTATATTATTAAGAAAGATGAGCTTGAGTAATATTTAAGCTCTTTTTTACTTTTTTTAAGTCATATATGGTTACAAATATGATATTAGATGCAGTTGCAAGGATTAAGCCCCAAAGACCAATTTTGAGGTTGCACCCAATAATTAACGTAGTAGTTCTAATAATCATTCCATAAAGGGTGCCCATCATTGAGTCTTTAGCTTTACCTATAGCTTGTAGGCTTGAACTAATAGGACTTTGAATATAGTGAAGTAAACATATAGGTGCTAGAAACTTAATATAATTTAATCCTTCTTCAGTATTATAAATAAGTTTCAAAGGTATATTTGGAATAAAGATAAATATTAAAGTAGCAGGAATACCAATTAGAAGAGAAAAAAATAGAGCCTGCTTAATTTTCTTTTTAGTATAATCTATATTGTTGTTAGCGTAACTGTTACTGACTACTGGTATTAAAGCTTGAGATATAGCTAAAGTAAAAAAGGAAGGTAGCAATAATAAAGGCATAACATAACCATTTAAAATACCATATTCGTTTATAATAAAACTATTAGAATAGCCATTTTTTAAAAGAAAGAAAGTTAAAATAATAGGTTCAAAAAAATAGCCGATGCTTCCAATTAATCTACTAGCAGTTGTAGGTAAGCTTATACCAAATATTTCTTTCATATTACTTCTGTTAGGAATAAAGTCATTTTTTGATACTTTAAAATGTTTAGGAAGAAAGAAAAATAAAACAATAATGGAAGTAAGTTCACTAATTATATTACTAAGAACAATAAATGCAACGGCAAATTCTAATCCTTTCTTCAAAAATAAAGGTATACCAATAATAATGATTATAAGACGAACAATATCTTCAGTAATGTTTGATACCACGTGCGGTATCATTTTCTGTTTACCAAAAAAATATCCTCTTAAAATACTAGATATAGATATAAATGGTAAAACAAAGCCAATAGATTTAATAGCAAGATTTACTCTAGGTTCATTTAATAAACTAGTTGATATAAAATTACTAGAAAATATTAAAATAAACATAATCAAAATATTTAAAATAATAGAAATAGGTAGAGAAGAAAATACCAAATTTTTATTATTTCTTTTATCTTCTGCGACAAGTTTAGAGATAGCGACAGGCATTCCTAGTTGAGCTATCGCAATAAGTAAAGTAAAAGTTGGCATGATTAACATATAAAGACCAATTCCTTCAGTACCAACTAGTCTAGTCATAACTATTTTTATTAACATACCAAGTATTTTTGTAATAAATCCTCCAACCAGTAAAATAAATGTAGATTTAATAAATTTGCTTTTTTTCATAGTTTCTCCTTTAAAAAAATCTCTTTTTCATATATAATGTATATGTAGGAGTCATAAAAAATATTATGGAGGTCTATATGAACACAGAATTTACCACTTTAGAACAACTCTATGAAAGATTAAAACCAGCTTTAAGAACAAAGATGCGTGAGATGAGAAGTTTAGGTTATTCTTACATAAGAGAAGAAGATATTTGGAATTATTTAAAGGAAGTTAAATGGGCAAATTCTAAAAATTTATTATTGTTTGAAATGGTAAGAGATGTGCTTAATGTAGATAATGGGAGTGTTGATAGTTATGTTAGACAAAAATTAAACTCTCGTGAACGTAGAATATATTTTAATGAATAGTTTGGAGATGCATTATGAAAAAAATATTTAAAAAAATTTTGTTGTTAGTACTACTTTTTGTTGCTTCTATTTTAGTACTAATCCCAACAATTAAACATGTAAATTATGGTCTTGATTTACAAGGTGGATTTGAAGTTTTATACCAAGTAAGTAGTTTAGATGGTAGTAAAATGACTAGCGATAAACTTACTTCTACATATAAAACTATTGGTAAAAGAATAGATACATTAGGGGTATCAGAACCTAACATTGTTGTTGAAGGTGAAGATAAGATTAGAGTTGAACTTGCTGGTGTTACTAATATCGAAGAAGCTCGTAAGATATTAAGTAAAGCTGCTAATTTAACATTTAGAGATACTAGTGATAATTTACTTATGACTAGTGATGTTATTAGTGGAGCTAAACTTGGAAGTGATTCTAATGGAAGACCTGCTGTTGCACTTAGTGTAAAAGATAAAGAAACTTTTTATAAAGTTACTAAAAAAGTAAGTGAAATGAGTGACAATAGAATTGTTATTTGGTTAGACTATACTGAAGGTGAAGATTCATTTAGTAAGGAAGGAAATAAATGTGGGACTTCTGAATCTTCATGTTTAAGTGTTGCTAGTGTTGGAGAAGGTTTTGCAAGTGACGTTATTATTCAAGGTAATTTTACAACAGAAGAAGCAGAAACTTTATCTAGCTTAATTAGTTCAGGAAGTCTTCCTACAAAGTTAGATGAAATATCTTCTAAAACAGTTGATGCTTCATTAGGAGCTAACTCTTTAAGTAAAACATTTACCGCTGGTATTATTGGAATAGCTTTAATTATGGTTGTTTTAATCTGTTTATACCGCTTTGCTGGATTTGTATCAAGTGTTGGTATTATGATTTATACTACACTAGTATTTGCTATATTCTGGCTTGTAGGTGGAGTTCTTACTTTACCTGGAATTGCTGCTGTATTAATTGGTATTGGAATGGCAGTTGATTCAAGTGTTATTAGTTTTTCAAGAATTAAAGATGAGTTGAAAAAAGGTAGTAAGTTAAATAATGCTGTTAAAAATGGTAATAAAAACTCTTTCGCTTCTATCCTAGATGGTAACTTAACTACTTTAGTAGTTGCCCTTATTTTATTTATCTTTGGTGAAAGTAGTGTTAAAGGATTTGCTACAATGTTAATCATAAGTATAGCCGTTACAATGTTTGTTATGGTATTTGTTGTAAGATGGTTAATTAATTATACAATTAAAACTGGTTTCTTTGAAGGAAAAGAAAAATTATTTATTGGATATAATGGTAATAAAGAAAGATTTGAAAAACTTAACTTTAACGAATTAAACCGTTATACATTACCACTTACTGGTATTATGGTAGTTATTGGTATAGTTTCTCTTGTTATTTCTGGATTAAATCTTGGAATAGATTTTAAAGGCGGAACATCTATCACAATTGAAACAATGAATAATTTAACTGAAGAAGTAATAAAAGAAGATATGAGTTCTTTTAATTACAATGTTTATAGCTATGAAAAAGCTAGCGATAATGTTTATATAATTAAAGTAAATGAATCAATGGATAAAGATGAAGTAATGAACGTTGGCTCTTACTTACAAGAAAAATATGAGGCTTCTACTGATATTGGTGTTGTATCCAACTTAGTTAAAGAATCATTAGTTAAGAATGCAATTGTATCATTATTAATTGCTTTTATAGGAATAATCATTTATGTAGCATTGAGATTCCAATTTATGTATGCTGTAAGTGGACTAGCTGCATTAATTCATGATGTATTTATGATGGTTGCAATCTTTAGTTTATTTAGATTAGAAGTAACAAGTGTCTTTATAGCAGCTGTACTTTCAATAGTTGGATATTCAATCAACGATACAATTGTAGAATTTGATCGTATTCGTGAATTAATTAAAACTAAATATAATAGTAAATTAAAGAGTATGAATGATGTTAATGAACTTATCAATACAAGTTTAAAACAAATGTTATCACGTACAATTATTACAACACTTACAACAATGATTCCTGTAATAACATTGATATTCTTTGGTTCACATGAAATATTTAATTTCAATATTGCCTTATTAATTGGTTTGATGGCTGGTACATATTCTTCTGTTTTACTAGCACCTCAATTATTAAGATTATTCTTAAAGAAAAAAATAGGCGTTGATTTAAGTAAAAAATGGTATGAAGATAATGAACCAACAGAAAAGAAAGTAAAAGGAGTAAATGCTTAATTTACTCCTTTTACTTTACATTTAAAACCGTGTAAAGTGTAAATTTTCTCATAGATGGAAATGGAAATTTAACAGTAGAAGGATTACCAGATGGTAAATTAGAAATTAATATGGGTGGAAATAAACCAACATCAGGAAAAATTACAATATCTAATGGAGAGGTGTTACAAATAGGAACAACAATGACTGTAGGAGATTATGATGTTATATATAGTAATAACAAATTTACAGCAGCAAATCCGAGTGATTATACAGGTAATGCATTAATATTTAAAAAATTAAGAGAAGCAAAAATTGAAGGTATAAGCTGCGGCGACTCCAGCTGCACCGATGGCTCTGTTTATTTGTTTGCATCTATGGATGGTAAAGTTGGTGTGAACTTTTATGCTGGCTACTGTTACGTGAATGCCGATGGTAGTTCGTATTGTGTGAATGCATAGTTGGCTTCCTTCATCTCAAAATCTAAATTAAGTTAAAACAAAGAGTGTTTTAAGCACTTTTTATTTGCTTATTATTAAGGTTTGTGTTAGAATATAGGCAACTGAGGGGGATTAGTCGTGAGAAAGGATAAAATATATAAAAAGTACCTATATATAGTGAATGAATATTATAAAATATATGGGAATAATTTTTCGAAAGATGAATTAGAAAAATTATATGCTGAAGTTATTACCCTATATTTAAGCAACAACTTTGAAGTGGGTATTAAAGATTTTATTTATAATAAATTTTCAGAATTTATAGAGGGCTATAATTTTGAAAAAAGAAAACTTAAAGATTTAGTTATAGATGCACGTAATGGTAATAAAAAGGCTCGTGAAATAATTATTTTGCATTACATAAAAATGGTTACTTCTTTAGCGCCCCATTATAACTATGCACCTTTAGATGATATGATTAGTGATGGTATTGTTAAATTAATTAATGTTATTGATTATCAAATATATGACACTGATTGTGATAAGATTTCTCACAAAATTTGTGGGCAATTAAGACAATTTTATAATGCGTCACAAATTAAATATAATAGAAGTATTAAAGAAGAAAAAATAAATAATATTGATTTTTTTGATGACGAGTTAGATGATAAGATAAAAGAAATAGAGTTAGATAGTTTTTTAAAGTCTATAGGTAATAAAAAAGCTACTAATTATTTTAAGAAATATTATTATGAAGGTTATAAATTAACAGAAATAAGTAAAGATGTTAATGTAAGAATTGATTCTGTTAAACAAAATATTAAGATGGTTAGTAGATTAATTAATAATAATCATTTGAAATAGTCTTAAGACTATTTTTCTTTTGGAAAAAATGTTATAATTTAAATGGTGGTAGTATGTCAAGAATAAAAGTAATGGATGAATTATTATCTAATAAAATAGCAGCAGGAGAAGTTGTAGAAAGATGTTCTTCAGTTGTTAAAGAATTAGTTGAAAATAGTATAGATGCAGGTTCTGATGAAATTAGAATAGAATTAAAAGAAGCTGGTACTAAAGAAATCAAAGTTACTGACAATGGATGTGGTATGGATAGAGAAGATGCGAGACTTGCATTCTTTCGTCATGCGACAAGTAAACTTAAAAATGAAGATGATTTATACCGAATAATGACATTAGGTTTTAGAGGTGAAGCTTTAGCCTCTATCGCTAGTGTTAGTAGAGTATATTTAAAAACATCAACTGGTGATATTGGTACAATAGTTAAGATTAATGGTGGAGTTGTTGAATCTATAGAAAATGGTGATGCAAGAAGAGGAACTATTATTTCTGTTCAAGATTTATTTTATAATACTCCTGCTCGTTTAAAGCATATGAAAAGTTTATATACTGAACTTGCCAGCATAACTGACTATATTAATAAACTTGCTTTATCACATCCTAATATAAAATTTACATTAATAAATAATGATTCAGTTATTTTAAATACTGATGGTAGTGGTAATTTACTTAAAACTATTAATTCTATATACGGAGTTGAAGTAAGTCGTAATATGTTTGAAGTAAGTGGTGAAAATATTGATTATGAAATAAATGGCTATATAAGTGCGCCTTTTATACATCGTTCTAGTCGTAACCATATAATAACTATTGTTAATGGAAGAGTAGTTAGAAATCAAGATTTAAATAGAGTAATAAATGATAGTTATCACTCTTATAAACCTGATAATAGATATCCCATTGTTGTTTTAAATATTGAAGTTGATCCTAGTTTAGTAGATGTGAATATTCACCCTACTAAAATGGATATTAAATTTTCTAATTTTGATAGATTATTAGAGCTTGTTTCTGAAATAATAACAAATAAAATAAGTAAAAAGAATTTGATACCTAAAAAAGAGGTAGTTATTGAACCAAAAGAGGAAATAGTAGAAGAAAAACCACAATATGAAGAAATGACTTTAGATTTAAAAAGGGTTGCTGAGGAAGAAACTTATTATAAACCAATTGAAGTAAATCTTGATTTAACTAGTACAGAAGTAGAAAAAGAAGATATTGAAGAACCTGGAGAAAGAATGCCGGAAATATACCCAGCTGGTTTTGTTCATGGTACATATATAATTGGACAAAATGAAAAAGGAATGTATATAATTGATCAACACGCAGCTAAAGAAAGAATTAATTATGAATACTACAAAGAAAAATTAGGACACCCTACTAAAGAAAAAATATCATTATTATTTCCTTTTACGATAGAACTTTCTAATACAGAATTTATAGTTTTAAAAGAACACTTTGATTTACTTCAAAATATAGGATTTGAAATAGAAGAATTTGGTGTTAATTCAATAATTGTAAAGGCTCATCCTACATGGCTTCCAAAAGGTTATGAAGAAGATGCGACAAGAAGAATTATTGAAGTAGTTATTATGACAGAAAAAGATTTTTCAATTGTTAAATTTAATGAAAAAGTAGCGACTATGCTTAGCTGTAAGATGGCAATAAAAGCTAATGAAAGTATTACTCTAGAGGAACACGAACAATTAATTAATGATTTAAGAAAGTGTAAGAATCCATTTAATTGTCCGCACGGAAGACCAACTACAATATTTTATTCTAATTATGATTTAGAAAAGTTATTTAAACGTAGTGGTTTTGATAAAATAGTATAGGGAGGATAAATTATGAATGAGTTAGAAGAAAAAATAAGGCAAAGTAAAGCAATTGATATTTTACTTAACTATTTACAAGATAATAATTTGCTTGAAGATGTAATAAAACATCTTACTATTTCTAAAGAAAATGGTGAAGTAATTAATAAGTTAAGCTTTTATCAAGATAAAAATGGCAAATTATTAAGTAATTATGAAGTGAATTTGAATGATTTAGATAAAAGTAAATTAGAAAAAATAATTATATATCGTTATGAAGAATTAAGTAAATTATACTTTGATAATAATTTGGTAGAAGAAAAGAAGATATTAAATAATACACCATCTAAGTCATATAATCAAATAAAAAGAACGTACCAACCATTAAAATCAGATGAGCAATTAATATTTCAACAGTTACATAATTTAATAAATGAATATCCTTGCTTATTAATTGAGATAATTTTATATTATAATATTAGTATTGATGAATTAATAAAAAGCGATAATAAAAAATTAGTATTAAATTAAATTTTAAAATAAAAAGGAAATGAGAAAGCTTTATAGAATAATATAAGTGAGTTCTATAAATTTCTATGACCTTTTTATTTTTTATATAAAAATTATAAAAAAACAAAAGTATATTGACAAACATATGTTTGTTTTGATACAATTTTGTTGTTTATAAATATACATGTACTTACAATAATATTAGTGATTAAGTAAACAATTCAAAATTAAAGGTGGTGAAAGAATGAAGGAAACTAAATTAGAAACTATTACAAACTTATTTGAAAATTGTACTATTCGTAGTATATGGGATACAGAAAAGGAAGAATATTATTTTAGTGTCATAGATGTTATTGGGGCATTAACAGATTCTAAAATTCCTAAAAGATATTGGAGTGATTTAAAAAAGAAATTAGTTGAAGAAGGAAGCCAACTGTACGAAAATATCGTACGGTTGAAAATGAAAGCATCCGATGGAAAGTTAAGAGTAACTGATACACTGGATACAATTGGAATTCTTAGACTTATTGAATCAGTGCCTAGCCCTAAAGCTGAGCCGTTTAAAATGTGGCTTGCCAATCTTGGAAGTGAAAGAATTGATGAAGTATTTGATCCTGAAATTGCCATAAAACGAGCAATTGAATATTATCGTAAAAGAGGATATTCTGATAAATGGATTGAGGTTAGGTTAAAAGGAATATTAGGCAGAAATAAATTAACAGATGTATGGAAAGATGGCTGTATTGAAAAAAATATAGAGTATGCAATGCTTACTAACGAAATATATAAAAGCTGGTCTGGAATGAAAGCAAATGAGTATAAAGTATATAAAGGTCTTAGAAAAGAATCGTTAAGAGATAATATGTCTGATATAGAAGTATTACTTACAGATTTAGGAGAGATAGCAACTCGTGATATAGCAAAATCAGAAAATCCTCAAGGTTTTAGAGAAAATATGAAAGTTGCTCGTAAAGGTGGACAAGTTGCACATGATGCAAGAAGGTCTTATGAAAATGCAACTAATAAATCAGTTATTACAGATGAAAACAATTTAAATTATCAATATATAGACGAAACAAAAAAATTATTAAGCAATAACTCTAAAATATAAGTTAAGATGTATTAACAAAGTAAAAGAAATCATCAATAATTGATTTCTTTTCTTTTGTTTTTTTGATATAATTAAAAAAGGAGTGATTTTATGGCAAATAAAGCAATTACAAGTAGAGATATTGATTTTGCTAAATGGTATACAGATGTTGTTAATGCGGCTCATTTAGCAAGTTATTCAAATGTTAAAGGATGTATTATTTTAGAACCTAATGGTTATGCTATATGGGAAATGATACAAAAAGAAATGGATAAAATGTTTAAAAAAACAGGACATAAAAATGTAGCTATGCCAATGTTGATACCAGAAAATTTAATGAAAAAAGAAGGAGAACTAATTAATGGTTTTGCTCCTGAAGTAGCTTGGGTAACAATTGGTGGGCAAAAAGAACTAGAAGAAAGAATGTGTATTAGACCTACTAGTGAAACATTATTTAGTGACTATTACTCAACTAAAGTTAAATCTTACCGTGATTTACCTATGAAATACAATCAATGGTGTAGTGTTATGCGCTGGGAAAAAGAAACTAGACCATTCTTAAGAAGTCGTGAATTTTGGTGGCAAGAAGGACATACTATTCATGCTACTAAAGAGGAAGCTGAAAAAGAAACAAAAGATATGTTAGGTATATACAAAACATTCTTTGAAAAATATTTAGCAATTCCTGCTATCACTGGTAAAAAAACAGAACGTGAAAAATTTGCTGGTGCTGACTATACTTTAACAATAGAAGCTTTAATGTATAATGGTGTATCATTACAGTCTGGTACAAGTCACTACTTTGGTCAAAGATTTTCCAAAGCATATGATATTAAATTTTTAAATAAAAATAATGATTTAGAATACGTATATCAAACATCTTGGGGAGTATCTTCTCGTATGATAGGAGCTTTAATTATGGTTCATAGTGATGATGATGGATTAGTTCTTCCACCAAATATAGCTCCAACTCAAGTAGCAATAATACCAATTGGTAATGATCATAAAGTATTAGAATTAAGCCATAGTTTGTATAATCAATTAGAAGAAAATAATATTAGAGTTATGATTGATGAAACTGAAAAATCTCCAGGATTTAAATTTGCTGAAGCTGAAGTAAATGGTATTCCAGTTCGTATTGAAATAGGTACTCGTGACTTAGAAAATAATAACATCACTTTAGCACGTCGTGATACTAAAGCAAAAACTACTGTTAATAAAGATACAGATATTGTAACTGTAGTTAATAGTTTACTTAGTGATATTCAAGATAATTTATATAATAGAGCTTTAGAAAGACGTAATAATCAAACTTATGAAGCACACACGTTAAAAGAAGTAGAAGATATTATGACAAATCATCCAGGATTTGTAAAAGCAGATTGGTGTGGTAGCGAAGAATGTGAATTAAAAATGAAAGAAATAAAAGGTACTAAATCACGCTGTATCTTAGAAGATCACAAATTAATAGATGGTAAATGTATTGTTTGCGGTAAAGAAGCTAAACACTTAGTAGTTTGGGGTATACAATATTAGTTTAGAAAGGTATAAGAAATTATACTTTTTTCTTTGCAAAATTATTGCATTATAAAAAATAATTTTGTATACTTAATACAGTAAAGGAAAGTGGTAGTATGGTTAATATGACTTCAAATATTTTAGCAAAAACACCAACCTGGGGGTTATTTAATCATACTATAATAATAAATAATAAAGAAAACACAAAGTTGCTAGACTTTTTATAGTCTAGATTTCTTTGCGCTTTTTTGTTGTACCTTTACTAAATAAAGTAAATCTAAATAAAAGAAGGAGGAAAGAAAATATGAAAAATAAAAAAGGTTTTACTTTAATAGAATTACTAGCGGTAAT
>UQVP01000008.1 GCA_900544605.1 uncultured Mycoplasmatota bacterium
TTTCATATAATTCTACTAAGAAAACATATGAAGCAACAGAAAAAGGAAGTACAACTCCAGATACACCACAACCAACAAAAACATATACAAATGGAGAAGTAGTATATTTCAATGTAGATAATGGAACAAAATGTTCAAACTATACAGAAACTCAAAGTAATACAGGAACAAAAAGTGGATGTATGAAATTCTATGCATTCAATGATGATGGGAAAGATACAGTAAATTTAATTTTGGATCACAATACAACAGCAGAAGTTTTTTGGAATTTAACAGTAAGTACTGCATCAGGTCCAAAAGAAGTATTGAATCAGTTAAAAAAAGATACATCATCATGGCAAGGAACAATAACACCGGAGAATTATTCAATAGATCAATCAGAACAAGGTAGTGGAGTAAAATATGCAGTAGATTATAGTGATTATAAAGCAAGATTGATTACAGCACAAGAAGTGGCACAAATCACCGAAAATACAACATGGGATGAAAAAACATCAAGTTCAATATTTTACTTTGATACAAATACAACTACTGAAAGTAAAACATGTAAATATGGAAATACAACAGGATGTAAGTATGGATGGTTATATGATAGAACAACTGATGATTGTACAAAATATGGATGTTTAAATAATTCAGATTCAGATCTATCTACATATGGTTATTGGACAGTCTCTTCTCGTGCCGACAACTCTAACTACGCTTGGTCTGTGTACTACAACGGCGGCACCTTGACCAATGGCTTCGTCGGCGGTGCCCACAGCCACGGCGTTCGCCCAGTTATAACTATCTTAAAATCTAAACTCTCATAAATACTAAATATTTAAAAGTGATAAAGAACTAAAATCTTTATCATTTTTATTTTGATATTTGACATTGATGTTTTAAATAGCTTATAATATAAATGTGGTGATGATATGAATCAGGAACTTAAGAGAAGTATTATTTTAGAACATTATCAAAATCCTAAAAATAAAGGATTAGTAGAATCAGAAGAGTATATTAAAGTTAATATGAATAGTGATAGTTGCATTGATGAAGTTAACTTAATGGCTAAAATAAAGGATGGAAAGATAGAAGATATAAGATTTGATGGTGAAGCATGTGCGATATGTACTAGTGCGACTTCTATTATGACAGATACACTTATTGGTAAAACAGTAGAAGAAGCAAAGAAGATAATAAATAATTATTATAATATGATTGATGAAAAAGAATATGATTCTGGTATATTAGAGCAAGCTAATGTATATGATGATATATACAAACAACCAAATAGAAAAAAGTGTGCTTTATTATCATGGTGGGGTGCTGATAAATTAGTTAAGGAGTATGAAAATGAAAATTAATGAAATTGCTGTTAAAGAGGCTACTTTAGCAAAATATGATTGTGTTGGTGATTCTAGGGTTGGATTCGAAAATGGCAAGAAAAAAACTTTTGAGGTTTTAACTTTTACTACCGTAAAAACGATTAATTGTGTAGTTGATTATGGAAGTAATGAGGTTATAGATATTGAAACAGGGGAAACTTTTAAAATGCCTGTAAGAAATGATGATGGTCGAATTGTTAGTTTTGATAAAGAACAAGAATTACATCCAATTGTTATAATGGACAAGAATTGGGCTAAAATTAGTTATTTATATCAATTATCACTAAAAGCTCAGGCTAAAAAGGTTTATAATCGTTATTTATTAAGCAAAGAAGAACAAAAAGTAAAAAAAATTGGTTCTAAAACTAAGGAAAATTAAAACTTTCCTTTTTATTTGTAAAAAAATTTAGTATAATAATTAAAGGTGATATTATGGCTATTAATGTTGTAGATATTGATGTTTCAAAGGTAGAACAAATCTCTAAAATAAAAAATGAACCAAAATGGATGACTGATTTTAGAGTTAATGCTTATAAAAAATTTGTTGAGCTTAAAAATCCTTTATTTGGTCCGGAAATTAAGTTGGATTTTTCAATAATAAATTACTATAAAAAAATGGATGATAAAATTCATAATGATTGGAATGATTTGCCTACTAATATAAAAGAAACTTTTGATAAGATAGGTTTACCTGAAGCAGAAAAAAAATATTTAGCGGGAGTAGGGGCTCAATATGAGAGTGAAGCTATATATCATAATATGATTAAGGAACTAGAAGAAAAAAATGTTATCTTTTGTGATACTGATACAGCTTTAAAGAAATATCCAGAGCTTTTTAAAGAATATTTTAATAAATTAGTTAAATATGATGAAAATAAATATACAGCTTTAAATGGTGCTGTTTGGAGTGGTGGAACTTTTATTTATATTCCCCCTCATACTAAATTAGATAGACCTCTTCAAAGTTATTTTAGAATTAATAGTAAAAATATGGGTCAATTTGAAAGAACTATTATTGTTGTAGATGAAGGTAGTGACCTTCATTATATGGAAGGTTGTACGGCTCCTACTTATACTAGTGATTCTCTTCATGCTGCTGTTGTAGAAATATATGTTAAGAAGAATGCAAAATGTAGATATACAACTATTCAAAATTGGTCTAGTGATGTTTATAATTTAGTTACAAAGCGTGCTATTGTAGAAGAAGACGGCTTAATGGAATGGATTGATGGTAACATAGGCTCTAAAGTAAATATGAAATATCCATCTTGTATTTTAGCGGGAAATGGAGCAAGTGGTAATTGTATTTCTATTGCTGTTGCAACATCTAATCAAAATCAGGATACAGGAGCTAAAATGATTCATTTAGCGCCTAACACAACTAGTAATATTATAAGTAAATCAATTGCTGCAAATGGTGGTAATGCTTCCTATCGAGGAAAGGTAAGAATAACAAAAGATGCTATTAATTCAAGAAGTACAGTAAAATGTGACACAATAATAGTTGATGATATATCTAAAAGTGATACTATTCCTACTAATATAGTTGAGAATACTTCATCTAATATTCATCATGAAGCAACCGTTTCTAAGATAGATGAAGAACAATTATTTTATTTGATGAGTAGAGGACTTAATGAAGATAAAGCTAAAGAATTATTAATAATGGGATTTATTGATAGATTTAGAGAAGAACTTCCAATGGAATATGCGGTAGAACTTAATGCTTTATTAAAAAATTATTTTTAGTATAAACTTATATATTAAAATAAACTAGGTTTAAAAAAATAAAAAATTAGTTATAGATAAAAATTAAAATTAACAAAAAAAGAAAAGCGAAATAGGTTAAATAGGTGTTTGCTTTTCTTTTTTTATGTCTGTATATTTGTTAATGAAAGGAGGAAAATATGTTAAATCAAACAGTAATAGTTGGTAGAATAGCTAAAGATCCAGAACTTAGAGAAACTGAAAATGGTAAAAAAGTAACTAATGTAACTTTAGCTGTTCCTCGTAGTTTTAAAAATGCAAATGGTGAGTATGAAACAGATTTTATTAGTTGTGTTCTTTGGAAAGGTATAGCAGAAAGTACCGTAGAGTATTGTAAAAAAGGTGATTTAGTAGGAGTTAAAGGTAGAATTCAAACTAGAGTATATGAAAAAGATGAAGAAAAAAAGTATGCTACTGAAGTTGTTGCTGAGAAAGTAACATTTTTATCTACAGGAAGAAATAAAGAAGAAGAATAATTTAGAGGAGGGAAAATGAATTATTATGAAACAATAAAAAATAAAATTATCGATAATGAAGTATATGACAGAGTTAAAAATTATTCAAAAGAAAAACATAAAGTTGAAACTTACTTTACGATTGGAAGATTGTTATATGAATTATATGCTAAATATGGTGATATTATAATTGATAGGTATTCTGAGAGATTGATGGAAGAAGTGAATAGTAAGTATAATAAAAAATTGCTTTTAAAAATGAAACGTTTCTATGAAATTTTTAAAATAGACGAGTTACTTTCTTTTAAAACACAATTAAGTTGGGGACATTATAAGTTGTTAATTAAATTAGATGATTTAGAAAAAATTTATTATTATACTAATATAGCTATTAATTTTAATTTAACGGTTAGTGATTTAAGTAAGTTAATAAAAAGTAATGAATATGATGAACTTGATGAAGAAACAAGACAAAAATTGATTAATTATGAAAAGTTAAAGATAGATGCAGATAGTGAAATGTTTGCTGAATATAGTTATGGTTTTAATAAAATACTTGATGATATATTAAAGAGCGATATTTAGTTTATATCGCTCTTATTTTTAAATTCTTGATAAAAAATTTCATCAGGTTTAGTATTTAGAATATCTGCAATTTTTACCGCCATATCATATGATAATCTTCTTTTATTATTTTCTATTTGCCAATAAAAAGGTTTACTAATATTTAAACTATTGGCCATCATTTGGTGAGTAAGTTTTTTAGCTTTTCTTAATTCTTTTAATTTTTTCATATTCTCATCCTCCAACTATTATTATATATTAACCAGAAGATAACTTCAAGTGAAAAGTTACTCTTTAGTTAATTTTATGTTTACGTTATTATTTGTTGCTATAATGAAGTTAACAAATAGATGACGGAGGTAATTATGATTATTGGTGAAAGAGTTAAAGAAGCAAGAAAGAATAAGAATTTATCACAACAACAATTGGGTGATATGTTAGGTGTTTCTAAAGTTTCTATATGTGGATATGAAAATGGTGTTAGAATTCCTACAATAGAAAATTTTGTTCAATTGTTAGATATTTTAGATTTATCAGCAGATTATTTATTAGGTAGAGATATTAATGTTGTAAGTGAAGAAGATGAAGAATATAAAGTTAAATTATCTAAAGAAGATATTAATATTATCAAAGAGTTAAAAAATAATTCAGTGCTTCATAATAAATTAAGAAATGACCCTAAAAGAACCATTGAATTAATTAATCGTAAATTAAATAAATAGTAGTTTATCTGCTATTTTTTTGGTATAATAAAGTAGGTGATAATGATGATAGAAGATATAAATAAAGTACTTATTAATAAAAATACATTAAACATGGATGAATTTTTATTAAAAATTAAAAATAATAATGTTGATAATCAAGATATTATATCTTTTATGAAATCATTAATAGCTAGTGATATCAAACTAGAAGAAAATGATAGATTCAGTTGTATTTCTTTAGGCGGTTTAGATGAAAAACTAGAAACTATAATATCTTTTATATTAAAAGAATTGAATGTTGATTTTAATAGTACTAGTGATATTTTATCTAAAAATAAAAATCTATCTGATATATATGTAGAATTTAAAAATAACAACAACTATCTTCTTACTTTAAGTCTTCTTTTAAGTGGCTGTATTAATGAAAAAATATCTAATATTGTGTTAGATATTAAAGTTGGTAATATTATAAAAAATGATGAAGAAGTAGAAAATATATTGAAATTAGTAAAATTGGTAGAAGAAAACTTTAATTTAAAAGTTACTTGTTTTGTTACTAATTATAGTATGTCACTTGGTACGTCATTTGGAAAAAATTTAGAACTTAAAGAGATAGAAGAGATATTAAAAGGTGAAAATTTATCTTCCTTAGCTACTTTAGCTATAAAATTTTCAGCTTATATTTATAGCTGTGCTAAAAAGATTTCTTTAGAATTAGCGCAAAATAAAATTTTGGATACTATTAAAAACGGTAGTATATATAACTATTTTAAACAAAGTATTAGTGATGATATCGTATTAAGTAAACGCCTTTTTTCTATAAAAAGTTCTAAAACAGGTTTTGTTAAAAAGATTGATATTTTAGAGATAAAGGATTTGCTGGTAAAAGTTGGCGCTTTAGAAGATAAAGAGGTAGGAGTTGTTTTTTCAAAACAAATGGGCGATTATGTTTTAGAAAATGAAGAATTAGCAAAAGTATATTTAAATAATAAAGATATACTTACTAAAGAATTATTAGATTGCTTTGAAATAGATGATAAAATGGGTGAAGTAAGCCCATTAGTTACAATGATTGTGAGGTAGTAATTATGAATATAATGGGTAATGCTTTAGATATTTTAGGAAGATTTATAATTCCTGTTATCATTTTTTATTTGCTATGGACAATATTTAATATTATTAGAGATTATCGTAGATATGGAAATAAAATATTTGCAGCTTTTAAAAAATATGAAGAAACTGGTAAAGCAAAAGATATTATTATAAATATTTTAGATCAAGAATGTTTAACAAAACCAATTATTATTTCTAAAAATGATAATAGTTTAATTGTTTTAACTGAAAAAGAAATATATGGTATAGTTGTACTAGAATTTGAGGGAAAACTTACAGGAAAAGTTATGGACAAATATTTAATTTTAAATAATAAAAATAAAAAGAATAACCCTCTTTGTAAATTTACTAATGATTTAAAAAATATAAAAAAGAAGAATATTAATATTTTTCCTATGGTTATAAAAAATGGACGAAATAACGAAATAGAAATAGAGGGACTTCCTGATTCAAGAATAATGAGTATAAAAGATTTTTCTTATTATATTTATAAAAATCAAAGTGCTGAACAAAAGTATACAATTGATGAATTAAAAAAATATTCTAAAACGATAGGGAAGATTGTAAATGGCCATAACTAAAACAAAGTTTATAAATTATAATCGTTGTCCTTACTATTATTTTTTAGATAATGTAAATCATTCTAAGCTAAATCAAAAAGTTACTTATGAAGAATACTTCGAAGAACAAAATAAATTTAAATACGAGGTTGACAATGAACAATTAAAATTGTTATTACCTTACTATAAGGAATGTGAAGTACTAGCAACTTCTGTAGCGCAAAAATATTTTACAGGGACATTTACTTGTGCTTATGATACTGCTTTGCAAGAATGTTTTGAATGTAAAATTAATGGTAATTTGTATAGCTGTTATGTAGATATTTATAATGAAACAGATGATGGAAAAATAAATATTTTTGAAGTAAAAGCTACTACCTCTGATAAGTTTGAAGATACTAATTTTTTTAGTAAAAAAGATAATATTTATAAACTAAATAAAATTGATGAAAAAGTAAAAAAGAAATTGCTAAACAAAAATGATAATTGTGGCAAATATATTTATGATATTGCTATTCAAAGATATATTATTGAACACGATTTAAAAAAGGATGGCTTAAATTATTTAATTAATGATACTAATTATTATTTGGGTATTTTAAATAGTAATTATGTTTATGATGGTAAAAAAGATGCTAATAATAATCCTATTTATGAAAAAGACTATTTTGGAAATGAATTGATTACTTTTATTGATGTTAATGAAATAACTAAACTTTATTTGCCGATAATAGATGAAGAACGTAAGAATTTAGAAAACTTAATCAAAATAGGGGAAATAAAGGAAGATATAAAAGTAGGAGATTATTGTAATTATAAAAGTGCTAATAAATGTCCTTTTTGTGATAGATGTTTTAGTAAATTACCAGAAAAAAATTCTGTTTTAACAATTTTAGATTCTCAATTTGGTTTTAAATCTGATGATAAAAAACTATCAGTTTACGATTTAATTAATAACGGAATGTATAAAATTACTGATGTTCCTTTAGAATATTTAACACGTAAAAAAAATATAATACAAAGAGAAGTAATTATGAATAAAGTACCATATTTTAATTTAGAAAAAATAAAAGATGGTTTATCACTAATTAAATATCCAATCTATCATTTAGATTTTGAAACATTTCCATCACCTTTACCAAGATTTAGAGGTGAAAGATGTTATACCCAATCAGTTTTTCAATTTTCACTTCATATAGAAACAAAGAAAGGGTGCTACAAAGAAACAGACCATTATGGATATTTAGCTGATTCTTTAAATGATTGTAGAGAGGAGCTAGTAAAAAAATTGTGTAGTTTAATTACTACTCCCGGAACAGTATTAGTTTATAATTCTAGCTTTGAAAAAAATAGATTACGTGAATTAGCAACTATCTTCCCTGAATATAAAGATAAATTAGATTATATAAATAATATGGTTTTTGATTTGTTAGATGTTATTAAAAGTAACAAAAAAATATATATGAATTTAGGATATAGTGAAGAAGATAGTAAAATATTTAATTTCTATCATGAAGATTTAAATGGTTCTTTTTCTATAAAAAAAGTATTACCTATATTTAGTGATTTAAGTTACAAAAATCTAGAAGTTTCAAATGGGGTTGAGGCTTACTCAACATATTTAACGTTTGATAAATTAAATGATGCTGAAAAAAAAGACGCTTATAATAACTTAATAGAATATTGTAAACAAGATACATGGGCAATGGTCGAAATTTTGCACCATTTAAAAGAATTGTCAAGTAATGTAAAATAGAGGCGATTTTATTGAACTTCTTAAAAATATATTATATGATAAATATAGAGTAGGAGCGTGATAAAATGATATATCCATCTATTGATAAATTATTAACTAAAGTTGGTTCTAAATATCTTCTAGTAAATTTAATTTCTAAAAGAGTAAAAGAAATGCAAGAAACTGAACATTATCAAATGAAAGAAAATGAATATCATTCAAAAAAAGATATTGGTAAAGCTTTAGAAGAAGTGAATAATGATTTAATTCATATAAAAGAGAATTAAATCATTTTTTCTTGTTGTCACAAAAACAAATGTTTGCTATAATTAATGTGGTGATATGATGAAAATAAAAGAAATCAAAAAAAATAAAAATGGTAAGTATAAAATTATTTTAGATAATGATGAAATTATTAATACTTATGATGATGTAATTTTGAATAATGGTTTACTTTTTCATAAAGAAATAGATTCAGAACTTTTAAATAAATTGAATGCAGAAACTAATTATTATGAGATATATAATAAGACAATAAAATTTATTGAAAAGAAATTAAGAAGTAAAAAAGAAATTATTACATTCTTAAATAAGAATAAAGTAGGTGAAAGTGATAAAGAAAAAATCATTAATAAGCTTGAGAGCATCAAACTTATTAATGATGAATTATTTGCTAATGCATATTCACAAGATAGAATAAACTTAAGTTCTGATGGCCCTTATAAAATAATTAATGATTTAAGAAAAAATGATATTTCAGAGGAAATAATAGAAAAAGTTATAAGTAAGATAGATGAAGATCTTATTTATGAAAAATTAAAGAAATTAATTGTAAAAAAAATTAATAGTAATCATAATAAATCAAACTATATGCTAAAACAAAAAACTATTATTGATATGACTAATCTTGGTTATGATAAAGAAATGATAATAGAAATTATTGATGAAAACAAATGTAGTAATAGTAATATCATTAATAATGAATATAAAAAAATTTATACTAAATTTAGTAAAAAGTATGAAGGAATAGAACTTGAACGATTGATTAAAAATAAACTTATTCAAAAGGGTTTTTCTAGTGAAGAAATTGAAAATATAGAGGTACAAAAAAAGTGATTTAAATATCACTTTTTATTTTTCTAATGATTTAATAGAACTTTTATAAGTAGAGTCAATTGTTGAATCATTAATAGCTAAATTATATTTTTCTCTAATTTTAACCCAAGTTTTTTGTTCTAAAGAAGAATCATTACTAATTTTTTCACTAACAATTTTATTATATAAAGTATCTTTCATTTCATCTAAACTTTTCTTTTCAGTATGACTAACTTTATAAATAATGTGGTAACCATATTGTGTTTTAACTGGTTCAGTAGTATATTTACCATTTTCTAGAGCATAAGCAGCATTCCAGAATTCTGTAACATAACCTTCTTTAACAACGTTATTAATAACACCACCATTATCTTTAGTAGCATCATCACTAGAGTTTTCTTTAGCTAATGTATCAAAATCAGCACCATTATTTAATTGTTCAATTAAATTTTTAGCTTTTTCTAATGCTGCATTTTCAGCATTAGTTTTTTCTTCATCAGTAGCATTATCACTTACTTCAGGAGCAATTAAAATGTGTTTTACTGAAAGTTCATCAGAAATATGATTATCATAATAATCTTTTAATTCATCATCAGTAATATCAGCTTTAATATATTTTTTAGCTATTTCTGATTTTTTGTAATCAGTAGCAATAACTTTTTTGAATTCATCTTCATTTGCATATCCATTGCTAATTAGTGCAGCTTCAAAGTCAGCACCATTTTGTTTATAACTTAATTTATATTGTTTGATTAAAGATGCTGCATATTCTTCAGCTTCCTTACTATCAGTAATTTCTTGGTTAGTAATAAAAGTATCAATCATATTTACTAAAACACTACTACCACCTTGTTTTTTTAATTCATTATATAAATCATTAGCTGTAAAATTTTTACCATCTAAGCTTGCTACAACTTCTTCCCCATTTTCTAGTTTAGGTATTTTACCACATCCTGTAGTAGCAAGAACACCTAGACTTATTAAACCTATTAATAATTTTTTCTTTTTCATGTTTCCATCCTTTCTAAGTTCATGTACTATTATATCAAAAAAATTATAAAAATTACAATAATTTTATGTTTAAACATTCACATATATTCAAAAATACCATAAAATACTGTGAAAAGATAAAAAAGGAGGATGATTTATATGTGTTGCAATAATGGTATATCTGGTGCTGCAATTGTTTTAGTATTATTTATTCTTTTAATAATTATACTTGGAGCTTATATCTAGGAAAATAGATAGGAGGTTATAAAATGGCTTGCCAAAATAATTGTGAAAGTAACACTCCTAAATGTGGTTCTAAAAAAGGCACAAGCATTAATTATATTATAATTATAGTTTTATATATTTTATTAGCGATCATTTTAGGAGCTGTAATTTATTAAAAGAGGGATTGGACCTCTTTTTCTTTTTATAAAATGTGTTATAATTTAAGTGGTGGTAATATGGAAAAAAGAGATTATAAAAATATTTTTATTTTACTAGGAATTGCTTTAGGAAGCATTTTATTAATTTTTATAAGTGGTAATATATTTGGTTCTAATATGGATTTTATTAACCAACATGCAGTATTACCAGAGTATTTTAGAGAGTATTTTTATACTAATCATAAATTAATTCCAGAAATATTTTATAATTTAGGAGCAGGGGAAAATGCTTTTAATTTTTCTTATTATGGTTTGTTAAGCCCTGTTATTTTAATATCATATTTATTACCATTTATATCGATGAGAAACTATATTATGGGTAGCTCTATAATTATGTTATTAATATCTATATTTCTTTTCTATAAATGGATAAGAAATAGTTTTGATAGTAAATATACATGTTTATTAACACTAATTTTTATGTTAGCGTCTCCTATTTTCTTTCATTTTCATCGTCAACTAATGTTTGTTAATTACCTTCCATTTCTTTTATTGACTTTTATTAATATAGATAAAGATAATAAGTTTATGATAGTAATAAATATATTTTTAATGATTATGACAAGTTATTATTTTAGTGTAGTAGGAATTGTTGGGGTAATTATTTATTATCTATACAAAAATTTTAATAATTCTTTTAAAGAAAAAATTAAAATTTTTATACCTGTTTTTATTGCTATTGCTCTATCGGGAATATTATTAATTCCAACAATAGATTCAATTTTAGCAAATAGAATGACAACCAACACTAATTTAAATATATTAGAATTATTTATTCCTAATTTTAATTATAGTAGTGTGTTATATAGTTCTTATGCATTAGGATTATTTTCAATTGCTATTATAAGTTTGATATGGCTACTTTTAAAGAATGATAAAAAAACTAAGTTTTTAAGCATTTGTTTATTAACAATAATAACTTTGCCTATATTTAGGTATTTATTTAACGGTGGACTTTATATAAGAAGTAAAGTTTTAATACCATTATTACCGCTATTTATTTTAGGGTTAGGCTTATTTTTAAAAGATTTATTTGATAATAATGTATCGCTTAAAAAATTATCTATTGGCGTTATTATTGCTTTAATATTTAGTTTATTTAACTTTAGTTTAGTATACTTTATAGATTTATCTTTAACACTAGTCTTAATTTTGATTTATTCAAAAACAAAATGTAAAAAAATAATTTATATTCCTTTGATTTTATTATTTATTACTAGTTTCATTTACACTAATATAAATGAAAATTATCTAACTATAAAAGAATATAATGGCTTAAACAAGAGTAATGAAACAATAGAAAAAACATTAACTGATAGCGATTTTTATCGCCTTAGTGATTTAACTAACACTCTTTACAATGTAAATTATGGAGATTATTATAAAACTAGTATTTATTCATCAACTGTAAATAATAACTATAGTAACTTTTATTATGATATTTTAAATATGAATAATAATAATTATAATAATTTGATAATTAGAAATACTGATAATATTATTTTTAATCGTTTAATGTCTGTTAAATATGTTTATTCAAATAAAAAATTAGGTAATAGCTATAAAGAAATAGGTCATAACATTTATGAGAATGTTTTAGCGCTCCCACTTGGATATGCTTCTAGTAATATTTATAGTTTAGAGCAATTTAGTAATTTGGATTATCCTTATAATTTGAAATACTTATTAAATGGAATTGTTGCTGATAATTCTAATGGTGATACTGAAAATATTGTTGAGAAGATAGAAATTCCTATTCCAAGTTATTTAGGTGACTTTATCAATATTAACAATAACAAAATAAATGTAGAAGAAGATTCCTCTTTTACAATTAATTTAGGAAAAAACTTAACTAATAAATTATTAATAATTACAATTGAGGGACTAGAATCTAACAGTTGTAAATTAGGGGATATTGGTATTACCATAAATGGTGTTGAGAATACTTTAAATTGTAAAACTTGGCTTTATAACAATAATAATACAACCTTTAATTTTGTAATAAATGAAAATGATCTTAGATATTTAGATGTTGCTATAAAGAAGGGTGAGTATAATATTTCAGATATTAAAACCTATACAATTGATATGAAGTATCTTGAAACAGCTTTTGACCAGATGGGTAATATAACAATTTCTGATAATAAAGTAACTGGTGATATAAATATTACTGATGATGGATATATGACCATCTCTATACCTTATGATAAAAACTTTCATATATATGTTGATTCTAAAGAAGTAGAATATGAAAAAGTTAATACTGCTTTTTTAGGATTTAAAATAAATAAAGGTTATCATCAAATTGAAGTGGTTTATAAAAATAAAATGATTATGATTGGCAGAATAACTAGTATAGGTGGTTTACTTTCTCTTGTCATATATTTGTTGCTTACTAAGAAAAAATGTGTTAAAGTGATATAGGTGATTGAGAGTGACAGAAGTAGATATAATATATGAAACTTTAATTTGTAATATAAAAAAATATGGTGTTGAGCACGCTGTTTCAGCTTTACAACATTATATAGTTTCGGGAGATAATTTAGGTTTTACTAATGATGGTAATTCTAGAAAGATGATATCTACATTATCTCCTGCTGAGGTAATGGCTGAATCATTACGAGGAATTTTAAAATATCAAATAATATCAGAACAAAGAAATTTACCACAATACGGAGTTAATGAACAAGAAGTTTTAAAAGCTATTTATGAATATAAAAATGGTCAAAGAATAACAGCTAATCTAAAAAGTGCCGATGTTGAGTATTTAGTTAAAGTTATGTTGGATGATAATATTAATGATTTAGTAGGAATGTTTGTTGATAATCAAGAATTATTTGAATGCTATTTAACCTTGTATGTTAATTTATTATGTAACTATAAAAATGATATGAATAAGATAGATAATAATAATTTTTCTAAAATAAATAATTATTTTACAGAAATAAGTGTAGAAGAGGAAAAAAGAAAATAATGAAATTGAATCTTTTTAAAAGTAATACTGATTTTAATAAATATTTATTAGTAAGAGATGCTAAAATTAATAGAAAAAATAAATTTGATTTAAAAAGAGCTAAAGCATATGATGAAATTGGGTATATATTTAAAGATGTAGGTGAAGAGTTAGAAAATTTGTTTGATGATGATTATGCTATTGGTATTCATCGCGTTGGATATTGTGATATTGATGAAGTTTTACCTAATATATTTAGAACGGGACTTATTAATAATGGTGATATGCTTAGTGGAGGATTTCAAGATAATTATATAGATATAAATAAGACGGTTTCAATTATGGATAGTTTTTTAACTATGAATGCAGAATTAAAATTAGCGCATAATTATAAGGCTTCTGTAGGATGTATTATCATTAAAATTCCATATTCATATATAGGAATGAAAGATGGTGAAATAAAACCAATATATTATAAAGATGAACAAGGTATAAAATTATTACCAGAGTATATATATGGTTATGTTCCAACCGATAGAAATGGTAATCTTGGAGCAATAATACATAATGATTCATATACTGATAGTCATACGTATATAGATAGTGAAGATACCCTTTTATATGAAAGTAAAGCTATTCTTAGAAGTAAAAGAAAATAAAGATTCTATTCAAAAATAGAATCTTTTTTCATACTATTTAGTGGTGGTAATATGTACTTAATTGCTCATCGTGGACTTGATAATCATAAATATAGTGAGAATAGTTTTAAGGCTATTTTAACATCTTTAAATGAAAAATATATAGATGGTGTAGAATTTGATGTAAGAATAACAAAAGATAAAAAAATAGTATTGATACATGACGCTATTATTGATTTTATCAGTGATGGCTCCGGGATAGTAAAATATAAAAGTTTTGATGAATTAAATAGTTTTAAATATGGAAAAAGTAATGAGCCTCTTTCAACACTAGAACAAGTACTAGATAGTACTAAAAATAATAAGATTATTTTGATTGAATTAAAAGAGTTTGGGAATGATTTTGTATTACTTGTAGATGAAACAATAAAAATTATTAAAAAATATAATTTGAATATTTATATAAGTAGTTTTAATTATAAATTATTAAATTATATAAAAGAGAAGGATAAAAATATAAAATGCGGTTTAATAATTGGTTACGGGTTAAATAGTTTATATTTAAAAAATAAATTTGATTTTAATATTGTATCTTATCATTATATTAATAAAATTGATAAGAATAAATTAACATTTATTTTTAACGCCTCTAAAAATAATATAAATGACAAAAATTATTTGATAAGTGATAATTGCTTTGAGATAGCTAATTTGACAAAAAAATAATTTGTGATAGGATATAAATCATTAATTAAAGGGGAATTTATATGAATAAGGTTGAAACAAAAGATTTATTAGCTGATGCTTCTAATTCAGAATTTATTTTTAGAGATAAAATTGATATTGATACTAAAGAAACTTTTGGGCTTGAAATAGAATTTGAAGATGTAAAATTAAATGATATTAAATATGGTAGACATTGGGATATAAAAAAAGATGATACTGTTACTAACTATATTGGTGGTTACGAAGTAGGTGGTGAGGCAGCAAGTCCTATTTTAAAAGATACTATCGAATGTTGGAAAGATGTAAATCATATGTGTAGTTACTTAATAAAAAAAGGTGCTAATGCGACAGAAAAGACAGGGGCTCATATTCATATAGGTTCACAGATTCTTGGAGATGATCCTAATAACATTAGAAAGTTTCTAAAAGAATGGGAACTATTTGAAGATGCAATCTATCAGTTTTCATACGGTAAAGATAATTTAGCTAGAAAACAAATTAATTCTCAAGCATATCATGTTTCTAAAACATTATATAAAATTAGAAATAGTAAAAGTGGATATAACAGTTATAAAACCTATTATGATTGGCTTAACTTTTTTAAAAAATATAAGTTAATTAAATTTAGTGGAGTTAATTTTTCTAATTATAAGGGGTCAGATGAAGATATCGGAAATACAGTTGAGATAAGATGTCCCAATGGGACTGTAGACGCCGTTATATGGCAAAATAATATTAATTTTTTCACTAAATTTTTAAGTTATGCTTCAAGTAATAGATATGATGAGGAATATATAGATTATTTATTAAAAAATAAAAATTTAGATAATTCTTATGTAAGCATTGAAACTGCACTAAATTTAGCTGATATGGTTTTTGAAAATCGCACTGATAAAATAATGTTTTTAAAACAATGTTTAAAACTATTTGATAATAATAAAGAATATGTAAAAAAAAAATAGGAATCATTCAGTATGATTCTTATTTTTTATAAACTCTCTGAGCATTTTTGTTAATGCTCTTTTTTCAATTCTTGAAACATAGCTTCTAGATATTTTTAAATCCTTAGCTATTTCTTTTTGTGTTATCTCATCATTGTTATTTAAACCATATCTTTTTATAATAATTTCTTTTTCTTGTTCAGTTAAAATATTAAAATATTTTTTTAATAATTCAACATTATTTTTGTTATGAATATCCATTGCAAAGTCAGGCTTAGGAGTTTTTAATATATCTAAAAAAGTTATTTCGTTTCCTTCTTTATCAAAACCAACTGATTCATTCAAACTTATATTTTTACTATTTTTTTTATTATTACGATAATACATTAAAATTTCATTTTCAATACATCGTGCACAATAAGTAGTAAGTCTAGTTCCATGTTTATAGGAGTATGAATCAATACCTTTTATAAGACCAATTGTACCAATACTTATTAAATCATCAACATCATCTTTTTTATTATCATATTTTTTTACGATATGAGCAACTAAACGAAGATTGTGTTCAATTAATTTATTTCTAGCTTCTTCATCACCAAGTTTAGCTTTTTCAATACACTGTTCTTCTTCTTCATGTGATAAAGGATCAGGAAAAAGATTATTAGAATAAGCTGCAGAAAATAAATAAAAGTTAGAAAATAATTTTTTTAATAGATTTAAAAACATTTTTACACCTCAATAAAATATATGTGTAAAAAAAATTTATTTATTTTGTCCATATTTTTTTCTAAAAAAAAGGATAAGAGAAATTTTTGTGGAATATTAGAAGTGAAAGGAGGAAAAGAATGAAAAAAATTATGATGATTTTAGTATGTTTATTAGTTAGTATTAATGTTGTTAGTGCCCAAGAATATAAAACTTATTATTCAGAATATGGAATTTGGAGTGACTATTCTTTAGATGTTTATACCAAAGATGATTTAAAAGATGTTGAAGTAGAAAGAAGATATAAGTGGTTTAAAAATGAAGAAAGGGGTGAGTATTTAAGATATGATATAGGAATAAATAATTATGATAGATTAGATAAGAATAATTATAAATATACTGATTTTAGTGCTTGGCAAACAAAATCTATAGAAAGTGTAAAAGATAGAGTAATTGAAACAAAAAAACAGTATGGTTATAAGAAGATAAAACCTATTAATACCATTTATATATATAATAATTTGTTTAAAACCGAAGAAGTAAATTTAAATCAAATCGAAATATATAATAATGGAAAAAAAGTAAACTTTAGTGCAACTTGTGGAGGATGTTCAGCAAATTATACACTTGCAAATATTAGTGGTCTTCTTATTTTAGAGCTAGATAATTATTATTATTTTGATGATATGGAAATTAAAATTAAACCTATAAATATTAAAGATATAGAGTTACTTAGATTTATGGTAGCAGCACCATCTTTAGATAATAATACATATTTAGATGTTTATTATGAAGCAGAATATAAACCAAGCAATAGTGATACAGAAATATATCTTACTGTTAGAAATTTCTCAAAAGGAAATCCTAGATACGAAGAAGAAGTAATTTATGATAGTGTTCCTTATGCTTCAATATCAGATGTTGTAAGAGAATTTAATCTATATCGCTTTAAAGATAAATTATATTATTTCTATACTTATGACCGAAAGTATGTAGATGGTTATTTTAAAATAAAAGATGGATATGAAAAAGATGAAGAAAATTATGTATATTATTATCGATATAGAAATAGAGATAAGCTTATGATAAATGATTATATTGAAATAAGTGAAAAAAATAAAAAAATTGATGATTATATTCAATCCACTACTGATTACAATATAGATGGTGTTATTGATTATACTAAAAATGGATTATATGACATTAAAGTAAAAACTTATTTTATAACTAAAGATGTTAAAGTATTAATAAATATTAATAGCAATAATTTAGAAGATAGTAATAAAAATGATGGTGATAGCAAGTTAGAAGATAATAAAAATAATCAAAATAATAATAGTAATTTTGATAGTGAAACTAAAAAAGGTAATGAAACTTTGGATGATTATCAAAATCTAGAAAATAGATATGATGACAAACTGGTAGAAAAAAGTAATACTATAAAAAAACGTAGTAGTTTAGATAATAGAAATAATAAAGAAGAAAGTAATTGCCAAGAAAAATTAGAAGAAGTAACACTAAAAAATGAAGATAATGAAAAGAAATTAAAACTTAGTAATCAAGCGTATGATTATCTTAATTCTTCTTTACTTAAAATAAATAATAATGGTTTTAGTGTTGGTTTAAGTTGGTATTTATGGTTATTATTACTAATCATAATATTAATAATAATTATTATTATAATTTTAAAAAGAAAGAAAAATAAAAACAAATTCTAGTTTTGTCGAAACAGTATAAAATTAGATTTTGTTGTGCTAAATTATAATAGCGAGGTGATATATTGCTTGATATAAATTATGAAATAAGAAAGGGAATTTTATTTATTAGACTAGGTGGAGTTTTAAATAAAAATACAGTTAGTAAGCTTCAAAATGAAGTAACTGACATGATAAAAGATAATGGTATAAGAAATGTCGTTTTTAATTTAAAAGAATTACAATCAATAGATATAAAAGGTATTAATAATCTACTTTATAATTATGAACTTTGTAAAACAAACAAAGGTAAAAGTTTGATATGCGGGATTGATAATTCATTAGTTAGACATAGAATTAATAATACGAGATTACTGAATTATATGGTTGAAACTAGTGATGAATTAAGTGCTTTTAATATTATAAAATTATAGGAGAAGATATGAATGAAGAACTTTCAAAATTAATTACAGATAATGAAAATCTAATTTATCGTATAACGCATTATTTTAATAATTATCTCAATAAAGATGATTTGTTTCAGGTTGGATGTATAGGACTTATTAAAGCATATCAAAATTATAAAGAGGAATTTGGAACTAAATTTTCTACTTATGCTTACCCTTATATTTTAGGTGAAATAAAAAAATATATAAGAGAAGACAAAGGAATAAAAGTTAGTAGGGATATTAGTAAACTTAACTTAAAAATAGAAAGAGCTAATTTGATATTATCACAAAAATTAATGAGAATGCCTACATTTAGTGAGTTGTCAGAATATTTGGGAATCGATGAATATTATATTAGTGAAGCTTTATGTGCTAGTAATGTATTAGAAAGTTTAGATGCAGCTATAACAACAGATGGAAAGGATTTAACTTTATATGATACTGTACCTAAAATTGAAAAAATGGATATAGACACTTTACTAATTTTAAAAAATGAATTGTCAAAGTTAAGTAGTGATGAATATCAAATTATTACAGACCATTATCTTAAAGACAAAACTCAAAGTGAAATAGCTGCTAGTTTAGGAATAAATCAAGTTCAAGTATCACGTTGCGAACAAAAGATTTTAAAAAAACTTCGTACACGAATGAGTGGTAAAGATTATGAAGTTACAAAAGCAGCATAATTTCTGCTTTTTTTGTGAAAAAATAATGAAAATCCTTTATATTATAAAGGTTAAGTGTTATAATTAATATGGAGGTTAGAGAGAATGAAAAAAGAAAAAAGTAGTAAGTATGGACTTTTAAAAGTTCTAGGAATTTCATTTTTAGTATTTGCAGTATTATCTTGGATTATAAAAGCTGGTAGTTATAGTGGTTCAACTTATACAGCAGATGCTACTAGTCCAGTTGGTTTATATGGACTATTCATTGATCCTTTATATAGCTTTGGAATATTTGTTCAATATATTGTTGTATTCTTAGCTATTGGTGGATTATATGGAATTTTGAATAAAACTGGTGTTTATTCAAAAATGGTTGAAGGTATTAGCAACAAATTTAAAAATAAAAAAACATTATTTTTAATTATTACTATTATTACTTTCGCTTTATTATCTTCATTAGTAGGTTCACAAATCGCACTATTTATATTTGTACCTTTTGTAATTGCTATTTTAATGAGTTTAGATTATGATAAAATTACTTCATTAGCAGCAACTGTAGGTTCAATTATTGTTGGTGTTATAGGATCTACTTATGGTACAGGTGTTGTATTTAAGAGCTTCTTTGCAATGAGTGCTAATAATGGTATTCTTTATAAAGCAATTTTATTTGTAATCGTTGTAGCCCTTTATATTTTCTTTATTTTAGGAAAAGAAAAATTAAATGCAAAGAAAGAAGTAGTTGAAGAAGTAAAACCTAAAAAAGGTAAAAAGAAAGTAGAGAAAGTATTAGAAAAAGTAACAGAGAAAGTAAAAAAAGTAGAAATACCTTTATATGATGATAACAAAGATGATAGAAAAAATGCTATTCCTCTTGTTATTATGTTCTCATTATTGGCACTTATTGTTTTAGTAGGTATGTTCAATTGGTATTATACTTTT
Organism: uncultured Mycoplasmatota bacterium; assembly: GCA_900544605.1. Classification (GTDB taxonomy): domain Bacteria; phylum Bacillota_I; class Bacilli_A; order RF39; family UBA660; genus SIG204. The sequence goes on from UQVP01000008.1 coordinate 20,507, forward strand.
AATATCGAATTCTTCAATAAGATTTATGAGTCGATTATGTCTGTTGAAGTTGGAGGCGTTGCAATATTTGCAAAAATATTTGGTGAACTTCCTCAAATAGGTTCATTTGGAAATTATGATTTAGCTGCTATATTGATTATTGCAACATGCTTAATTGCATGGGTATATGGTATCAAATTTAATGATTTTGTTGAATCATATAAAAATGGCACTAAAAAAATGTTGTTGCCAGCTATTTATGTAATGTTTGCATCAATAATATTTGCTGTAATGGTTAATTCAAACACTAATATAAGTGCAACAATTACTAATTTCTTATTAGGACTTACAGATAAATTCAATGCTTTAATTGTAACTCTAGTAGGATTAGTAAGTAGTTATTTCTTTAATGATTTTCCTTATATGGTAAATAGTTTATATGGAGCATTATCAACATATGATGCTAATATGTATCCTATTATTTCAATTATTTTAAATGCTACTTATGGTTTAGCTATGTTAATTTTACCAGTTAGTATTACTTTAATAGCAGGTTTAAAATATATGGATGTTTCATATAAAGAATGGTTTAAGTACATTTGGAAATTCTTACTACAAGTATTTGTCTTAATAATATTATTTGTTTTAATAGTATTAGCAATAATTGGTTAAAAAAACAACTATATAGTTGTTTTTTTGTCATATTTTATGATATTATAAAAATATAAATAAAGTAGAGAAAGAAGGAAAAAAATGAAATGTTTAAAATGTAATAGCAATATTGCAGAAAATCAATTAAATTGTCCAGGTTGTGGAACGTCAATTGAAGAATTAAAACAAAATAATTTGCTTATGGAAGAAGAAGAGCAAGCAAATGATGATGTTATTGAGGTAATAGACGAACAACCAGAAGAAAATGCAGCAACTGTTTCTGAACCAGAAAAAGAGGTAATCAATATAGAAACAACAGAACAAAATGTTACTCCAATACAAGCACAAAGTTTTACAGCAGATAATAAAAATAAATCAAATAAGTTACCACTATTATTAATTATCTTATTAGTAGTTGCTTTAATAGGTGGACTAGGATTAGGTTATTTTATATCAAAAAGTCCTAAATATATATTTACTCGTTCAATTAACAAGTTATATAAAAATTTTTCATCTAACTTAAAAGAAGATGCTGATACTGTAACTAGTAATTTTAGTTTAAAATTAAATCTTGATGGAACTGAAAATAGTAAAGCAATTATGAATATCATAAACAATATATCTTTAGAAGGCAAAGTAAGTATTGATTATCTTAACAAATTAATTTTAGTTACATTAAATAGTACTTATGATAATGATAAATTGATAAATGCTGATATCCAATATCAAAAGGGAAATGCATACGTTTTATTAAATGATATATTTGATAAATATATTGTTGTTGGTGATATGAATGAATTAGATGATTATTTTGAAAAAATGCAAATTAATAAAGATCATAAAATTGTAATTGCTGAAGTAAAGAAAGCTTTAATTAAATCATTAAAGTCAGAATACTTTGAAAGTGAAAAAACAGAATTAGAAATAAATAACGTAAAGGAAAATGTTGTAAAAAACAATTTAAAAATAACTAAAGACAATGTAGCGCAAATTAAAAAAGATTTCTTAACAAATTTAAAAAATGATGATAAATTTTTAGAAAGCTATGCAAAATTAAATGATAGTGATAAAGATAGTGTCAAAGAATCTATTCAAACAAGCATAGATTATGCTACTGAAACTGATATTGAAGATGATACTTTAGAACTTAATTTATATACGAAAGGTTTTACAAACGAATTAGTTAAAGTAGAATTATTAGTTAAAAATGGTGATGAATCAACAGAGATTTCTATAATTAAAAATGATGATAAAAATTACATATTAAAAGTAGTAAGTGCTGATAAAGAAGAAGTAAATATTAATATTAATGTTGAAAAAGAAAAAGATAATACTACCTTGAAGATAAGTACTGCTGTTGAAGGACAACAAATGGCACTTGAAATAAAATATAGTGGAGAATACAACAAAGAGGTATCTGCTCAAGATGTTTCTAATAGTATTTCTATTGATGAATTAACAGAGGAACAAGCATCGGAAATTATGACAAAGTTATTACAAAATAATGGTGTCAAAAAATTAATGGAAGCTATTAACAGTATTAAAAGTGAAATTGATGATGATTTTGGTGTAGTTTTTGGAAATGACTCAAGCGATTATACTGATTATGATTCAGATGACTACAGCGATTTTAATTATGATTTCAGTGATGAAGATACTGACTATAATTTTTAATTTCAAAAGAAAGATGTTTTTCATCTTTTTTTGAATACAAAAAGCGAACAGATGTATTGACTTTTATAGTACTGCTAGATATAATAAATATAGTTGATTTAGGTGATTTTATGGATAGAATAATTATGCATATAGATGTAAATAACGCATTTCTTTCTTGGACAGCTATATATTTATTAAATAATGGTTATAAATATGATATTCGTGATAGTTATGCTGTAATAGGTGGCGATGAAAAGACAAGAAATGGTATTGTTTTAGCTAAGTCTATACCAGCTAAAAAGATGGGAATATATACTTCAGAAACTTTGTATAGTGCTAGAAAAAAATGTCCAGCATTAAAATGCTATCCACCTAATTATTTATTCTATTCTGAAATGTCAGATAAATTATTTAAACTTCTAAATAAATATACTCCTGATATAGAAGTTGCTTCTATAGATGAATGTTATCTTGATTATACCCCTGTTAAAAATATTTATGGAGATGAAGTAGAATTTGCTAAAAAAATACAAAAAGAAATATATGATACTTTAAAATTTACTGTTAATATAGGTATTGCTAATAATAAATTATGCGCTAAAATGGCTTCTGATTTTGAAAAGCCATTTAAAATTCATACCTTATATGATTATGAAGTGAAGAAAAAAATGTGGCCATTACCAATTGGTGATTTATTTGGAATAGGTAAAAGAAGTGCTGAAAAATTAATTAATTTAGGTATTAAAGACATAGCAGCTTTGGCAAATGCAGACGTAAATTATTTATCTAAATATTTTAAAAATCAAGCTATTAACATGGTTAATAGTGCGAATGGAATAGATAATAGTAGGGTAGTAAGTGAGGCATCTGTAGCTAAAAGTATAGGTAATGAGATAACTTTAGAACATGATGTTTCTAATAAAGAAGAATTAAAAAAGCATTTATTATACATTTCTGATAAAGTAGCTCGTCGCTTGAGAAATGATAATAAATATGCTTATGTAGTTGTTTTAGTTTTAAAAGATAAATATTTTGTTAGAAAATCAAAACAGAAAAAATTAAATAATCCTACTAATGTTACAGAAGATATTTACAATACTTCTGTAGAAATATTAAATAGTATAGACAATATGGAACCAGTTAGATTAATAGGAATTCAGTTGACTAATTTGGTTGATACTTGCGACCATCAAGTATCTTTATTTGAAGATATTGATATTGTAGAGAACAACGAGGTGTTAGATAAAACTATAGACACTTTAAAAGACAAATACGGTAGCAGTATTTTAAAAAAAGCTTCTCTTATGAATGTTAAGGATAGGCGAAGGCTGCATGATAAGTAGTCATTTATTAGTTACTAATTAGATTATTAGTGGAAGTAAGCCGCAAAAATCAATTTTTTTAATTAAAAATTAATAATAGCTATTGACATATAATTAAATTAGAGTATAATTAATATTGCCTACTTGATTTTGCGGGTGTAGTTCAATGGTAGAACTCCAGCCTTCCAAGCTGATAACGTGGGTCCGATTCCCATCACCCGCTCCAGATTGATAGGAAACTCGAACTTTTCGAGTTTAAGTAATATAGACTAACTAGAAATAGTTAGTTTTTTTGTACTTAAATTTTGAAAGGATGAGTGATTATATATGCTAAATATTGAAACAAAAGAATTAAAAATAAGTGATGGTGCATTTCTATTTGAATATTTAACATTAACAAATTCATCACTCATTATTTTAAATTAACTTGGAATCTTTATTTTAAATCCATCAAACATTTCATATAGCGTTTCAATGTTATTACCCTTATTAGTAGTAATGACAAATGTGTTTTCAATTTCACTTAAATTTTCCGTTTTTGTAATATTTGGTATTGTTATAATTGCCTAAATAATTAAAACTACTATGCTAATTATCAAGCATACATTTAAAATTTTTGTATTGTCTTTGTATTCTGGTATTTTCTCTTCCTTTAAATAATATTGATGTATATTTTTAATATCTAAATCATTCTTTATATCAAGCACTATAATAGGAAGTGCTACAATAATAATTAAAAGTGTACTAATGATTGTTATATTAAATGGAATCATATTATTTATTGTCAGTATAATATTCGGTATAACTATAATTGCTAATAACAATATAAAGATCATTTCATAAACATAGTAGTTCTTAAATGCCTTATATTCTACTTTGGCACCATCTTTTAACTAATTTCTAATTGGGAACAATAAGACTAATAAAATTATGGCTACTAAAATTATGATTACTTTCTACTTCACTCTTTACACATCACTTCCAAATTGCAATTTGCATTATTATTTATTTTTACTTTTTATTCATCCACTCAACTGTATCCTTTATTGTATCTTTCATATTTCTATTTTTAAATTTCAACTTTTCTTTAGCTTTTTCATTACTGAAATTAGCATTAGAAGATAGTGTATATAGTGAATACTTTGTAAAAAGTGGAGTTTGTTTCTTTAAATTATAATATACTTCAAAAAAAGGTGCTATTAATTTTGCAAGACCTATTGGTAATACCATTTTAATCTTTTTTCTTCCTTGCACATCACAAATTAAATCGCATAATTCTTTTATTGCAATATATCTATTAGATAAGATATAGCATTCACCATTAATACCATTTTTACAAGCACTAACAACACCGTCTGCTACATCTCTTACATCAACAAAATCATATCCACCTTTTACACAAGCAAATAATTTGCCATTTGCAACTTCTTTTATTAATTGTGTTAAGTGACTATTGCCAAAATCATTTGGACCTATAATACCAGATGGATGAATTATACAAGCATTCAAATTTTTCCCCTTTACTGCATCAATTACATACTTCGCAGCTTCTGCTTTTGTTTTTGCATATAATCCCTCAACATTATCAGGGTTAAAATTAGTTATTTCTGTTATTAATTCATTGTTAGGTGGCTCTGGGATTGCATGCACACTACTAATATAGATAAGTTTTGCTTTTGACTCTATTACCTTATCTACTATATTTTTAGTTCCATTAACATTAACATTATAAACAAGTGGATTGTATTTTGATTTTATATATACTACTGCAGCACAATGAATTACAAAAACTTCTTTTCCATCAGTATTTTCAAAAATTAATGATAAAGTTTCTTTTTTAGTTACATCACCATAGTAGATTTTACATTTTAATCCTTCAAGTGATTTAATAGAATCGCCTTTTAATACAAAAGCCCTAATTTCATTATCAGCATCTTGTTCTAACTTTCTTATAATGTTATTACCTAAAAAACCATTTGCTCCTGTTATTATATAGATTTTTTTCACAATATTTATCACCTGCCACCCCATTCTAAAAAATAAATCTAAGCTCTCTCTTATATAATTATACCACAATTTCACGATTCTTTTTTAAGAAGTATATGAATAGTAAAAAGATTAGTTATATTCCAAACTAATCTCATCAATAAATTGTAATTTGCTATTATTTATTTCTTTTAACAAGTATTACTTCAATTACCGTTATAACAACAATCATAAATGGAGCTACTTTAAAATATACCCACTCAAATGAATGCCATATAGTTCCAATAACTGCCCATTCTGGATTACTATAATCCCAATTTTGATATGGACTACCTAACAGTGCTAATAAGATAAATAATAAAATCAAACAAACATCAGCTATTATTAAAGTATTAACAAATATATTTCTTTTTTGCTTTTGTTTTTTAGATAGTTGTTCATTAATAACCTCTAGTTTCTCTGATATTACCTTTAAGTCGTTTTTTTCCTGTTCATCAATGTTCTCTCCAAGAATTGTACTAACTGGTGTATCAAATACTTCCGATATAGATATTAACATTTCTGCATCTGGAACAGATAATCCTTGTTCCCATTTTGATACTGTTTGTCTTACAACATTTAATTTAACGCTTAATTCTTCTTGAGAAAGTCCTTTATTTTTTCTTAATGTTTTTAAATTATCTTTTAACATTTATAATTTCTTCCTTTCATTAAATAAATTGTATGACAAATACCCTGTTGCTACAAGCAATGCATTTTAACATATCTATTAAACACTGTTACATCATAGCTTTCAACTAATTTATAAATTGTAATTTATCAATATTATAATTTTTTTAAAAAAGCTGACATTCTTCCTCTTTCATTCTCATATTCATCTACTAATTTATAACCGTTCTTATACATATTATTAATAGAAAAAAGATTTTTGCTATGCGCCTTGGTAAATATATATTTAATTCCTATACTAATACAATATTCGTTAAATATTTCTAACATTTTTAACATGTACCCATTACCTACATAATCAGGGCTTACCATTATCGGTCCCAATGAAGCTGTTTCTCTTTCTAAAGTATTAATATGTCTTTTATTTAATACTTTTTGATTAGAAGGAATATAAAACATTGAGCATACTAAATGTTCATTATCATAATATAGCCATATTTTTCAACCATGTAATAAAATATCTTCTATTTCATTCATAGAAAAGGTTCCTAACCATTCAGGATGCTGCATGTTTTCTTTAACATATGTATATAATTTTAAATAATCATTTAAATCTACATTTTGATTAACACATTTTAATTTAATAAAATTCATAATACACATCATAATTTCAAATTACTATTTATCTGTCACTTCAATATATAATTATACCATCATTTTGGTAAATTTTATTGCTAAATTAAAACATCCAAGATTCATCCAACATTTCTAGTATATATCCAACATTTGGAAGTAAAATAGAACCTTGCAAGCCCTTTAATTAAAAGTGATAAATCGAAAGTATGGTAGAGTTCTTCCATATTTTAACTCAATTTTGCAAGTGCAAAATAAGAAATGATAGCGCTATAAATCCTTTATTTATAAGACATTAAGTATAATTGTGCTATCAATTTCCTTATCCTGCTTAATAATTATCATCACTTTTTTGTTAAAATTTAGTATTTTCATAGTATACTTATATCAGTTAGTAGTTTATTACTACCTATTATATAGAAAAATAAAGGTTGTCCGACTTCAACCTTTATGGCTCCATTGAAATAAATCGAACTATTAATTAGTTCGTTTTTTTTTATTTAAATTCCATGTTATCAGCTTTCGTTCTTTATTTTATTAATCATTTAATATTTTACTTTTAATTTGTCTTAGAAATTTAAAAAAAGTATGATATACTGAAAGTAGAGTAGAAATAGGTGTGGTATAGATGATTTTACAAGTAATAGGTATTTTATTAATTATTATATATTTGTTACCTAATGACAATAAAAGAAAATTAAACAAAAAAGGAAAAAGTAATTACGCAATTTTAATTCCTGCTCGTAATGAAGAAAAAGTTATAACTGGTTTAATGGAAAGTTTAAAAAAACAATCTGTAAAAGTTGACTTTAATGATGTTTATGTTATGGTAAGTGATAAAAATGATTTAGCAATTCCCATTTTAAAAAAATATAATTGTAATATTTTAACAAGAATAAATCCTAGCTTAGAAAGAAAAGGTTATACGCTAGATGAATTGATAAAAAGTATAAAAAAAGAGTATGACTTATATTTTATATTTGACGCCGATAATATTTTAGATAAAGATTTTATTAAAAATATGCTTGAAGAACATAAAAAAGGATATGATATAGTAACATCTAAAAGGCTTAACAAAAATCCAAGTGATAGTGTTACTTCTTATTGTTCTGGTTTACTGTTTACATTGTTAAATATATTTAATAAGAGCAAATCTAACAATAATGAAAATGTTATATTATCAGGTACAGGATTTTTTATAAGTGGTGAGATTATAAAAAAATTAGGTGGTTATCCTTTTTATACTTTAACGGAAGATTATGAATTAACTTTATATTCAATAATAAACGAGTATAATAGTGGTTATTGTGATAAAGCTACTTTTTATGATGAACAACCAATAAAACTTGATGTTTCAATACAACAACGAACAAGGTGGATAAAAGGTTATTTTGAAAATAGAAACAAATATAATAAAGAGTTAATAGAAAAGTATAAAAAGACGAGAAATTTTTCTATATTAAAAGAAATAATTGGTATAAAGGGAATTATAGTTTTGCTATTATGTGCATTTATAAGTATATTACTAAATTTTTCATTAGCAAAAATAGTTTATATATTATCAATTTTATATTTAACATTATTCTTAGTTACACTATTTTTAATACTTTGTGATGATTTAAAAGTTAATAACGAATTAAAATTTAAAGCCTTATTTTTTAATCCGATATTTTTATTAAGCTATATAGTAAGCTTATTTAAATCTTTTGGAAATGTATCTTGGGATGTAATAAAACACGAAAAAGATGATCTTTCATGATCATCTTTTAGTATGCCTTTATAGTTAGCGCTTTTTCTAATTCATCTAATCTATTAAATAAATTATTTAAAAAAGTTATTAAATAAATGTGTGGTTTAGTTATTAAATAAAATAAATTGAATTTGACACCTTTACTTTTTAATGATAACTTAATCATTCTTATCTCATCTGATAAAATTGGAATAAATGCTAAAGAAATAGAAATTATTAATGTTAAGTTATCAATATCTACTTTAAATATTTTTAAAGGGTAGAATAAGTATTTAAAAGCTTGTCTTATTTTATCATTATCAAAGTAATTTCCCATTATGTATGTCATATCAATAGCTAGAAATAATTTTATTCCTACTTTTAAAGAAAATATAATATTTGAAAATAAAATATTACAAATAATTATGAAGAAAACAAAAATCACATATTTTTTAAACATTTTAAAATGTTTTTTTATAGGTATTTTCATAATTATAGAAATTATAAAATTGAAGCTAAACAATATAAGCAAAAATACAAAGTTGTCGATTGAAAACAGTAGGCAACTATATATAAAGAAAAGTATAAGTATAAAAGTGTTAACCATTTTTTTTAATTCTTTCTAATATACTTTTTTCATTTAAATCATCTATGTTATTAATCTTTAATGTAGTTGCTAATTTAAAAATGAATGGTATTTGTAAATTATGCTTTGTTAATATAGTATTATCATTTAGTATATCATTTATTTCATATTTATATGTTTTATGGTTATCTATAATAACGATTTCATCTGCATATATTAGTTCATCCATATTATTTGTTATAAAAATAATTCCCATTTTCTTTTTTAGCGAGTTAATAAGTTTATATATAGCTTGTTTCCCATTAATATCTATCATAGATGTTGCTTCATCAAAGATAAGGTAGTCAGGGTTTAATGATAATTGTGAAGCAATAGCAATTCTTTGTTGCTCTCCTCCTGATAATTCATAGGGATTAGTGTTCATAAAATTTTCCATATTAACTTTTTTTAAACTGTCTTTAATTATTTCTGGTATTAATGTTTTTTCTACTTTCATATTTTCTAGAGTAAATTTTATATCATCATATACTTTCGAAAAAATAATTTGATTACTGGGATTTTGAAAAACTATTCCAACTTTATTTCTGATTAATTTATTATCAGTTTTTTTGTTTATTACAAGATCATCAATCGATAATTTTCCTGAAACAGGATATAAAAGTCCACTTATTATATTTGCTAGAGTAGACTTACCACTTCCGTTAGCTCCAATTATAAATGTTACTTTTGACTTTTGTATGTTAAGATTTATACCATCAATAATAATTTTATCATATTTAAATGTTATATTTTCAAGCTTAATCATTTATTATTTTTTCCAATCTTTTTTCTAATACTTTACAAAGTGCCAATACAGTAACTATTTCTATCGGAATCATGATTAGTTGTTTTGCTATTCTAGCAGGAATAATAATTTTACTAGCATTTTTGCTTATCATAATAACCCAAACGGTATTTAAGCAACCGTTAAGCAAACAGGTAACAATAATAGTACTAATAATAAGTCTTATAATAAAATTCTTATCTAGTTTAAATTCTTTTCTATAAAGAAATAATCCATAAATTAATCCAGTAAAGAAAGACGTTACTGTGAAACCAAAAAAGTAGCTTCCTGTAGGAAATAAAAGAGCTCCTATAATATCACTAACAGTAGCAACAAATGTGCTATATTTTGGACCTAAAATAATAGCACTAAAAATAATTGGGACAAAAGTAAAACCAATTGTAATAATCGGTGTCCTGATAGATAAAATTCTTCCTAAAACAACCGCAGACGCTAAAAAAAGCGCACATAATAATATTCTTCTTGACTTGTTCATAAAAAAATCCTTTCTTTTCCGCATGAAAAAAAGGACTGTATGATTCGATTTTTTCATTAGCGGAATGCAAAAATAAATAAGCGAATAAATCTTGCCTCTTAAACAACTTCCCGTTTTAAGAGTCTTAACTATTTATTTTTTACTCTAATATTAATTTAATAATTAAATTTTGAAAAAGAAGGATTAATAGAACTTTAGTCGATTGAATATTAAGCAAATACATTTTTGCATATCAATCACCTTCCATATACATTATACGCGTTAATAATTAGTTAGTAAATAAAAAATAGAGAAAATCTCTATTTAACCTAATGCAATATCTAAAATCATCATTATAGAAAATCCTATTAATGTAAATAAGGCCATTAAATCTTTATTTTTATTTGTTTGGCTTTCAGGAATTAACTCTTCAACAACCACATATATCATTGCTCCAGCAGCAAATGATAGTAAAAAGGGAAGAAGCAACCTTATTTTAGTTACTAACAAAGCTCCAATAACTGCAGATATAGGTTCAACTATACCACTTAATTGACCAAAGAAAAAAGCTTTTTTTCTAGACATTCCTTCACGTCTTAATGGCACACTTACTGCAGTACCTTCTGGAAAATTTTGAATACCTATACCTAAGGCTAATAAACTTGTTGCAGCTAGTGTTGTGCCATCTAACCCATAACTTAAAGAACCAAAAGCTACACCTACAGCCAAGCCTTCAGGAATATTATGAAGTGTTATAGAAAATATTAACATCAAACAACGTCTGAAACTGTTATTGTTGTATTTTTTATTTTTACTTAGCTTTGTAAATATTTTGTCACCAATAAAGAGTAATAATCCACCACTAAAAAATCCAGCGGTCGCAACTAACCAAGTTACCATTTTTAAATTTTCAGCCATTTCAATAGCAGGAGATAATAATGACCAAAAAGATGCCGAAATCATAACTCCTGCTGCAAACCCCAACATCGCATCCATAATATTTTTTTTAATAGTTTTAAATAAAAAGACTAAAGCCGCTCCTAGTGCTGTAACACTCCAAGTAAAAATAGTTGCAAGTAAAGCTTGAGTAACATGATTTAGACCACAAAAAAATTCTACCATTAACATCAATCCTTCATTAGATAACTTATTCAAAAGTATATTTTTAGTTATAATAAAAGCCCACCTTTCATATATTTAATTGTAGAAAGAGAGGAATCAATATATATGGAAACACTTAAAGTTTCATCAAAATCTAATCCCAACAGTGTAGCAGGAGCTTTAGCTAATGTATTTAGAGAAAAAGGTAGTGTTGAAATTCAAGCTATAGGAGCAGGGGCTTTAAATCAAGCTATTAAATCAATTGCTATTGCTAGAGGATTTGTTGCTCCAAGTGGTAAAAATTTAGTATGTATCCCAGCTTTTACTGATATTGTAATTGATGGTGATGAAAGAACAGCAATTAAATTGATAGTAGAAGCTAAATAATAATAAAATAAACAAGAATTAGACTAAATAGTTTAATTCTTTTTGTTATATATTGCATTACAAAAAATAATGATGTATAATTAATATAGTAAAGGAAAGTGGTAGTATGGTTAATATGACTTCCGTTAAATTTAAAGATAACGTCCCGCTAAACCATAAAATCACATTATAGTTGGAAAATCCCGTAAAATAAGGTAAGAAGTTGCAATAAAGCAAATAAAATGATACACTATTAGTGGATTTGAGTTAAATTATTTCACTCAAAAAGACGGGAAGTTCGAAAAAATTTTTTTCGATAAAGGTAACGTCCCGCTGTTTGATATTATAAAAGGTTTGTAATTTGGCTTAAATAATTATGGGTAGGATTATTTTTTCAATAATCTAATAGAAAGATCGATATCGTCGTTATCGATTTTTTTAATGTTAAATTTATTGATATTGTCTTGATCAAGAAAAAATAAAGCAACTTCATAAGGACTGTGATTGTTTAAAGAGATTCTTGGAGTTGAATTAATATGTGAAGCAATTAGATAACAATCATCTTGGGTAAGACCAGCAAAAGAAGAACCTTTTGGAAGAATATATCTAATATATTCGTGATTTTTTTCAATAGATCCTTTTTGCCAAGAACATGAAGGATCACAATAGAATATAGAAGAAACTTTTTCGCCAGTATTTATGTCAATTTCAATACTTTCCGGGTCAAAGAATTCAGAACCATTATCAGTAAGAATAACTTCAAATAATCTTTTAAATTCATCAATACCAATTAACTTTTTAATGAAATTGAATGTTTCGGTAACATATTTAGATTGTTTGTAAGGTAAAAGATATATAAGCATAAAGTTATATTGTCTAAATAAAAGAGTGAGAAAACATTTACCACCTTTACCACCAGAAGTACCAATAACAGTATCCATTTCAACGATAGAAGCATTAGGGTTGTGTTCAATATAATCTTTAAAATCGGTATAAAATCTACCAATTTTAATTTTAGGATTACACTTTTCTCTAGATTGATTGTTGGAACATTCTTTATTAATTCTAAATCTAACTTTTCTTTGAAGATCAATATTTCTGACATTGAGAATACCTAAATCTATATATTTATAAAAGGTAGATTTAGAAAAATTTAAAATGTCCGAATGAGAAATAAAAACATGATTAACAGAATGGTGTTTGTGAATCATAAGAGGGGAAATAACATCATTGATGGAAGCAATTTCTTCTTTAGTAATCTTCAAATGACTTCTAGATTTGATTAAAACCTTAAGATATTCATTGTAAGCAACATCATGAGAATAGGAATATCTAATTTTTCTACAATTATTAAATTTTGAACAACCATTACAAACATAAGGCGGTTTAGATTCAAAACAACAAGGTTGATTATTACATTTATTAGTAGTTCTAAGAAACCTATGCTTTTTAACTTCATGAGAAACAGTAGTTCTATCTTTACCAATACGATTACCAATTTTAGTAAAATTATAATTATTATTTAAAAATT
>UQVP01000009.1 GCA_900544605.1 uncultured Mycoplasmatota bacterium
TGCAAGGTTAAGTTGAAGAGACGGAGCCGAAGCGAAAGCGAGTCTTAATAGGGCGCTTTAGTATGATGCAATAGACCCGAAACCGAGTGATCTAGCCATGAGCAGGTTGAAGTTTTGGTAACACAAAATGGAGGACCGAACCGACGTACTAGGAAACGTGCGCGGATGACTTGTGGCTAGCGGTGAAATTCCAATCGAACTCGGATATAGCTGGTTCTCCCCGAAATAGGTTTAGGCCTAGCGTTGAATTTATCCCCTTGGAGGTAGAGCACTGAATATATGATGGCGGCACCTAGCTGTACTGAGTGTAATCAAACTCCGAATGCCAAGGTAAGAGTATTCAGCAGTCAGTGTATGGGTGATAACGTCCATACGCAAAAGGAAAAGAATCCAGACCGCCAATTAAGGTCCCAAAATATATGCTAAGTGGGAAAGGATGTGGAGTTGTCAAAACAGCTAGGAGGTTGGCTTAGAAGCAGCCATCCTTTAAAGAGTGCGTAATAGCTCACTAGTCGAGTGGCACCGCGCCGAAGATGTACCGGGGCTAAGCATATTACCGAAGTTGCGGATTCATACTTATGTATGAGTGGTAGGGGAGCGTTCTAACAGCGGTGAAGGTTGATCGTGAGGACAGCTGGAGCGGTTAGAAGTGAGAATGCCGGTATGAGTAGCGCAAGATGGGTGAGAATCCCATCCACCGTTTGCCTAAGGGTTCCTGGGGAAGGCTCGTCCTCCCAGGGTAAGTCAGGACCTAAGGCGAGGCCGAGAGGCGTAGTCGATGGACAACGGGTTTATATTCCCGTACCACCTATATAACTGATGGAATGACGGAGAAGGCTAGGAGAATCCAGTTATTGGATTCTGGTTTAAGCACAAAGGCTTGTATAAAGGTAAATCCGTATACGATACAGCTGAAGTGTGATGACGAAGGTAGTAGCGATACTACTGAAGTTCTCTGACGCCATGCTTCCAAGAAAAGTTTCTAGGGTTAATTATATAGGTGCCTGTACCGAGAACCGACACAGGTGGGCAAGGAGAGTATCCTAAGGTGAGCGAGAGAACTATGGTTAAGGAACTCGGCAAAATGACTCCGTAACTTCGGGAGAAGGAGTGCTCTAGCAATAGAGCCGCAGTGAATAGGCCCAGGCAACTGTTTACCAAAAACACAGGTCTCTGCTAAGTCGTAAGACGATGTATAGGGGCTGACGCCTGCCCAGTGCTGGAAGGTTAAGAGGAGAGCTTAGTGACGCATGTCGATTACGAAGGTTCGAATTGAAGCCCCAGTGAACGGCGGCCGTAACTATAACGGTCCTAAGGTAGCGAAATTCCTTGTCGGGTAAGTTCCGACCCGCACGAAAGGTGTAATGATCTGGGCACTGTCTCGACCATAGACTCGGTGAAATTTTAATACCTGTGAAAATGCAGGTTACCCGCGACAGGACGGAAAGACCCCGTGGAGCTTTACTGCAGCTTGATATTGGAATTCGGTTAATCATGTAGAGGATAGGTGGGAGACGTTGAGACTAGGACGCTAGTTCTAGTGGAGTCATCCTTGGAATACCACCCTTGATTGGCTGGATTTCTAACCTGGCACCGTGAATCCGGTGTAGGGACAGTGTCTGGTGGGCAGTTTGACTGGGGCGGTCGCCTCCTAAAGAGTAACGGAGGCGCTCAAAGGTTCCCTCAGAATGGTTGGAAATCATTCGAAGAGTGTAAAGGTATAAGGGAGCTTGACTGCGAGACCTACAAGTCAAGCAGGTGCGAAAGCAGGACTTAGTGATCAGGCGATTCAGTATGGAATGGTCGTCGCTTAACGGATAAAAGTTACCCCGGGGATAACAGGCTGATACCACCCAATAGTTCACATAGACGGTGGTGTTTGGCACCTCGATGTCGGCTCGTCACATCCTGGAGGTGTAGTCGCTTCCAAGGGTTGGGCTGTTCGCCCATTAAAGTGGCACGCGAGCTGGGTTCAGAACGTCGTGAGACAGTTCGGTCCCTATCCGTCGTGGGCGTAGGAAAATTGAGGAGAGCTGTTCCTAGTACGAGAGGACCGGAATGGACATACCTCTGGTGTATCTGTTGTAACGCCAGTTGCAGTGCAGAGTAGCTATGTATGGAATGGATAACCGCTGAAAGCATCTAAGCGGGAAGCCAACTTCAAGATGAGTTTTCCCATTTTTTATAAAGTAAGTTCCCAGAAAGACTATCTGGTTGATAGGTTAGAGGTGTAAGCATGGTGACATGTTGAGCTGACTAATACTAATAGAACGAGGATTTAATCCTATTTATTCTTAATTAAGAGATATCCACATTATCATGTTTTCAGGGAATAATTTTCCCATAAATTGGTAACGATAGCAATGAGGATACACCTGTTCCCATCCCGAACACAGAAGTTAAGCTCATTAACGCCGAAGATAGTGTAAGCGAAAATAGGTAGTTGCCAATTTTTTTTTGTATTCAAAAGCCTTAATTTCTGATGATTTTAAGGTTTTTTTCATGTTTTAGTTTTATTTAAAGTGTTCCAAATTTGTGCATGTTTCTATTTCATTTTTATAATTTTTAAAAACTTAAAATAATAAATGGTTTACTTTTAAATAGTTTTGTTTTATAATATCAATCAATACAAGATGAACCTAATTATGTTGAAAAAAAGAGAATTATTAGATATCATTAATGAAAATAAATACTCTATTGAACAAATAAAACAGCTTTATAATTTAACAAATAAACAAATCTTATTTTTATTAAAATATTTAAAAGATTATACTATATCAGAACAATTTGATTTAAATGGTAATTCATTCTTTTGTAGTGATTCTAATTCATATAATCAATTATATTATAAAGATAGGATTTTAGTCCCATTAGAAAGTAACAGAATGAATAGATTTTTAGTAATATCAGATTTACATTTTTATTCTAATGATTTGAATCAAGAGCAAAATAATAAAATAATGTGTAATGTTTATAATTATGCAATAAAAAATAGTATTCATTTGATTTTAATATGTGGTGACTTAATACATGGATATAATGATTCAATTATAAAGAAATTTGATCAACCATATAAATTTATAAATGATTATCCATATGATAAAAGTATCAATAATATTTGTATATTAGGAAATCATGATTATAATTTATACAAAGAGGGGTTAAATATAAAAGAAATACTAAATAATAATAGATTAGATTTTATATCATTAGATTATGGGAAAGGGATTGTGTCAATAGGTGATTTTAATATAATGTTAAGGCATGTAATAGACTTTAAAAATATAAAAAAAGATGAACAATGTTTTGATGATAATACATATAAAAATCTTGATTTAATATTAAGAGGGCATTCTCATATTTTTAAGACATATTCTGACATTATTAAGGTTCCTTCAGTTACGGGTGCCGGTGTAAGAAACGAAGAATTTATTTCAATCCCTCAATTTATAGAAATAGATTTAAGGCTCAATAAAGATAACAAACCAGAACATTATAAAATCAAACAAATATTGTCTTGTAATGCAAAAATTATTGGAGAGTATGAATATAATTGTAAGGTAAAATGCTTATAGAAATTTTGCCTTTTTTGTGAGATATTTTATGCTAAAAAAACACTTAAATTATCGAGGTTTGATTAGCTTCTATCTAGTTTTTATTTAAAATTAAAAATAAGTGATTAAAAGGTTTGTTTTTGCGCTTTGTTAATTTTTTTTTTAACTAAAAATATTTATAAAATATGCTAAATATCATTGTATTAATGATTTTTTTTTTGCTATAATATAATAGGTGATTGCAATGGAATATAAATATATATCAAAAAATGAAATGGATACAATTGAACTTGCTGAAAATATAGAATCAGAAAAATTTCCTAACATGATTATTTGTTTAGATGGTGAATTAGGTAGTGGAAAAACTATTTTTACTAAAGGAATTGCTAAAGCAATGGGTATAACTGAAACTATTACATCTCCTACTTTTACAATAATTAAAGAATATAATGGAGAGTTACCTTTATATCATATGGATGTATATAGATTAGATGGAAATACTGATGGTGTAGGGATTGAAGAGTATTTTGAAAAAGGTGGTGTTGTTGTTATTGAATGGGCAGCAACTATTAAAGATATTTTACCTTCAGAATACTTACATATTAAGTTTAAAGTTGTTGATGAAAATAAAAGAACTTTAATTATAACTCCACATGGAACAAAATACGAAGAGTTATGTGAGGCTGTTTTATGATATCCCTATTAATAGATACTTGTACTAAAAATGTATGTATTGCTTTATTTAAAGATAAAACTTTGATGGATAAAGTGGTATATTCTAATCAGATAGATTTGTCTAGTAATTTTATGGTTTTGATAAATAATATTTTTAGTAAAAATAGTGTAAAAATTGAAGATGTAGACAAATTTTTTGTAGCTGTAGGACCTGGTTCTTTTACAGGAATTAGAATAGGAGTTACTTGTGCTAAAGTTATGGCATGGGCTTTAAAAAAAGATGTTATACCTTTTTCTAGTCTTGAGCTTTTAGCAACAGTTGATAGTAATAATGATTATATTGTACCTTTAATTGATGCAAGAAGAGGTTATGTTTTTGCTGGGATATATGATAATCATTTAAATTGTATTATGAATGATGCTTATATAAAATTAGATGATTTATTAGAAAAAATTGAGAATGATAAATCAACTACGTATGTTTCTTTAGATAATTTTGATTTAGAGACAATTTTACCTGAGTACAATGTAAATAAAATAATTGAAAAACATTTCAATGATACTCCTATAAATCCTCATTCTTTAAATCCTAATTATTTGAAAAAAACAGAAGCCGAAGAAAAAAGAGAAAGTATAAATGATTAAAGAAATAACATCTAGTTCTCTCGAATTAAAAAAATTTTTAAATGAAAATAAAATAAGTATTATTGATAATGATCCCTTTTCTAAATTTATAGTTTACTTAGAAGATACCAAAATAATAGGTTTTTTAAGTTATTCGGTTATCTATGAAAGAGCTGAAATTAATTATATTTTTGTACTTGAAAGTTATCGTGGTAAAAAAATTGCTTCTAAGATGTTAAATTACATGATTAGTTCATGTAAAATTTGCGATAACATTACTTTGGAAGTAAGAGAAAGCAATACTATTGCAATATCACTTTACAAAAAGTTTGGATTTAAAGAAGTTGCAATAAGAGAGAATTATTATAATAATGAAGATGGTATTTTAATGATGTTGGTGGTGAAATAATGGAAGATATATATATATTAGCAATTGAATCTAGTTGTGATGAAACTAGTGTTTCAATTATAAAAAATGGCTGTGATGAAATAGGAACAGTAGTTTTATCACAAATGGATACTCATGCTAGTTATGGTGGAGTAGTTCCTGAAATTGCTAGTCGTATGCATATTGAAAACGTAACATTAGTAATAGAAGAATGTTTAAATAAATGTAATATGACTATGGATGAAATAACTGCTATAGCTGTTACTTATGGTCCAGGGTTAATTGGTTCACTTATGATTGGTGTGCAAGCAGCTAAGGCATTATCATTTGTTTATAAGAAGCCATTAATACCTGTACATCATATAGCTGGACATATATATGCAAATAATCTAGTTAAAAGAATGCAATTTCCATTAATTGCCTTAGTAGTTAGTGGAGGACATACTGAACTTGTTTACATGGAAAAAGATTACTCATTTAAAAAAATAGGTGGAACTTTAGATGATGCGGTAGGAGAAGCTTACGATAAAGTAGCACGTGTTTTGGGTCTTAATTATCCTGGCGGACCTCTTGTTGATAAGTTAGCCCATGAAGGTGAAGATTCATATAATTTACCAATTCCACTTAATGATGATAGTTATAATTTTAGTTTTAGCGGTTTAAAAAGCGCAGTAATCAATTTAGCACATAATGAAAAACAAAAGGGAAATGATATTATTGTGGAAAACTTAGCTACTTCATTTCAAAATAGAGTAGTAGATATCTTGGTTAAAAAAACAATGAGAGCTATGGAGGAATATAAAGTAAGAAATTTGATAGTAGCTGGTGGAGTATCTGCTAATCAGGGATTAAGACAAAAAATAGCAGAAGAGTGTGAAAAATATGGATATAACTTAACAATACCTAAATTGAAGTATTGTACAGATAATGCGGCTATGATAGGAGCAGCTGGATATTTTGCTTATAAAGAAGGTAGAAGAGCTGATTTAAGTTTAAGCGCTAAAGCAAGTGACGAACTAAAATAGAGCCAGAATATTTTATAAATAAGATTAATTTTATATTGGTCTTTTTTTTCTAGATTATTGATACCTAAAAAATACCCATATTAAAAAATTTTTTGAAATCGAAAAAATATGATATAATTAATATATAAAAAGTAAATCGCATTTCGTTTATTATTTATGAGCAGGTATAATGAAGAAGAAAAAAACAATAATAACCACATTGTTTTCTATAATAGGTTTAATATTTTTAGATTTTATAATCGCTTTATCATTATCTAATACAGAAAGATATTATTGGGATAGATTCTTATAATATAAGTTTAAATAAATTAATTTAGGAAAGGAGGAAAGAAATGAAAAAAGATTTACTATTAAAAATAATTATAGCAGTAGTTGTTCTTGTAGGATTAGGATACTTCGTATATGCTAATTATGTTTCAAAAGAAAAAGAATTAGTTTTTGAAGCAAAAATTAAAGAAGTAACAGCATATGATAATGTATATACTGTTTTAGTGGAAGAATATGACAAAAAGAAAAAAGAATATACTGTGGAGTATGAATTTGAAATAAATAAAGATACAAAAATAGTTTATAACAATGAAGATTCTACTGCAGATAAATTAAAAGCAAATCAAAAAGTAATTATTACTTCATCTGATGTGATGTTGCCAAGTGAACCAGCTAAATTATCTAATGTTAAAAAAATAGTTATTTTAAAAGATTAATTAGTTTTTTAAAGTCTTGATAAAAGCAAATAATAAAAAAAACATATAGTAAGATAAACTATATGTTTTTTATTTTGTTATTTTTTTAGTAACAAATCTTTCGAATAATACAACAGAATAATACATAATAGAAGATACAATTGCTAATATTATGATTCCTGTCATAACTAAATTTAAATTAAATACCTGTGAACCATAATTTATTAGATATCCTAATCCTTCTTTAGATACTAATAATTCACCCATAATAACACCGACTATAGTTATATAGCGAGAACTAATCTAAAATAACAAAAGTAAAAAATGTAAAAAATGTAAAAATATATTGAATTTTACAAAAATGTATGATAATATGTATGTAGGTGATGAAAAATGAATATAAAAATGCTTCTAAAAGAATATGATTGCACTCTTTCTGAATTTGCTAATGCATTATTTCTATCAAGACCAACTTTGAATTCATACATTCATCTTTATGAAAATAATCAAAAAATTCCAGATAAAAAATATCAAATTCTATTTGATAGAATGTTTTCAAAAAAAATAGAAAAAGAAGAATTTTATAGGATGTTAGAAAAATGTAATACATTAGTTGCTAAAGATCAAATTTTAGAGACTACTGATTTATCGCCAAGAAAAACAGATATTATAATAAGAATAGTAGAAGATATAAAAAGAGATTTTAACTCTGATGGGGCTGATGAAAACATATATATATTTATTAGAATGATAATAAATTATTATAAAAAATTACCTCTATTGAAGAAGATTAGCAACTATTTTCTTAGTTTGAATAACAAAATTAACTATGATGATTTAAGTAAAAAAGAAAAAGAAGATGTTTTATTATTATATCAATGCTTTGATTCATTAAAAAATGATGAAGTTTCAATTAATTTTAAAAAATGGGAAATAAAATTTAAAGAAAGAATTAAATCAATTGAAAGCCAAAATAAAAAAATAGAAGAAGAAATAAATAATCGAATTAAACTATTAATTGAAAAAGAAATAAAGAATCAAATTCAAACAGGAAAAGATGTAAATTCTATAACGGTTGAGGATGTATTAAATAATATTTCAAAAGAATAATTAATTGGCAGTTTGGTTTACGTAAGTCCACAAAAAAAGAGGCATTTGCATACCCCATAACATATATATAATATACGCCGCAAGTAAATTGTATCATATGTTTAAAAAAAATGCAAAAATCTTGCCTCGGGATTGAGGTGTAGGTATTGAATTATTATTTAAATAGTAATAAACAATCTAGTGATTCCGGATATAATTATGAGATTCATAAAGAAACTTGTCCATATTATTATAACTATAAAAGCGGTAACAATTTTATATATCTTGGATACTTTTATAGTGAACGTGATGCTTTAATTGAAGCAAAAAGACAATATCCTAAAAATGCTCATGAAATAGACGGATGTGCATATTGTTGTGCTAGCATTCATAAAAAGTAGCAATAATTGCTACTTTTTATTATATTCAGAAAATAAATTAATATAATTTATTGAGGTCATTTATTTATGATAATCAAAAATTATATTAAAAAGAAAGAAATAAATCCTAAAGAAATAACATTAAAAATACCAATAATATATGAAATAATGAAAAAATATATAAATGAAGAAATATTAAAGAAGAGGATATAATTGATTATCCTCTTTTCTTTTTTGAAAAATGATGGTAGCATGTAAAAGTAAGTTTATATCCTTAAAGGCTTTTATGTGTTGTAAAGGAGGTAAATAAAATAAAAGCAGGATTATACGCAAGAGTATCAACGGATATGCAAGTTGAGGGATATTCGATCGATGCACAAAAAGAATTATTAGTAAACTTTGCAAAAAGTAAAGAATATAGTAGTTATAAGTTTTATATTGATGGCGGATATAGTGGGAAAGATTTAAATAGACCGGCCATACAAGAATTAATGAAAGATGTAGAAAATCACGAAATTGATACAGTTATAGTTTTTAAATTAGATCGTATTTCAAGAAGTCAAAGGGATACTTTATATTTAATTGAAGAGGTATTTAATAAGTACAATGTAGGTTTTATTTCTGTGAGAGAAAATTTTGATACAACAAGTCCATTTGGCAAAGCGATGATTGGTATTTTATCAGTATTTGCACAATTAGAAAGAGAAACTATTTTAGAAAGAACAAGATTAGGTTTAAGAAAACGTGCTGAAGCAGGTTTGTGGCGAGGCGGCGGAAAAATTCCTTTTCCTTATGATTATGATGAAAAACAAGGAATTTTAATTCCTAATCCAGAAAAGGTAAAATTATTGAATAAAATGATAACTTTATATTTGGGTGGTAGTAGTTTTCTTCAAATATCTAATATTGTAGGTATGGATGAAAGTATGGTTGAAAAAAGAATTCTTAGTAGGACTAATTTAGGTATTATTCCATATAAAGGTGAAGAGTTTGAAGGCCAACATGAACCTGTAGTGAGTGAAGAAATATATAATAGAATAATTAAAATGAATAAACTACGAAGCAAGTCAAGAACAGCAAGGCATTACTTACTATCTGGTAAGATATATTGTGGAAAATGTGGAGCGAAATATCGTTATCAAAAATGGGGAAAAAGATTAATATGTTATTGTTACTCGCAACAAAAAAGTAGACCTAAATTTATTAAAGATTCAAATTGTAAGAATAAAAGATATGATTCTTTTGAAATAGAAGATGCAGTTTTAGAAAATATATTTGCTATGTCTTTAGATGAAAAGATATTTGAAGAAAATATGTTAACTTTAAATGTTAATACTGTAGAAGAATTAGAAAACAGAATTAATAAATTATCTAATCAAATAGAAAATCTACTTAACTATATATCTCTTGGAATTGCAATAAAAGAAACATCAAATAAAATTAATGTTTTAGAGGAAGAAAGAAAAAAATTAAAAGAACAATTAAAAGATGAAAAAGAAGCTCAATCTCAAATTGAAACAACTAAATCAATGATTAAAAACTTAAGAGAGGTTTGGAATTATATGGCTTTTAATGAACAAAGATTAATTATAGAGCATTTAGTTGAAAGGATAGTTATTGATGATAATAAAATTAGCATATACTATCAATTAAAATGATTTTATTTTTTTATATTATTTTCTCGCCATATCTGTTATTATTCCAATCAAAGACATACTAACATTTATTTTTAAAGCACTTATAATGTTAGATAAAGAACTAGGTATTATTAGTTTTGTATATAATTGTAATTTTGTTGCTTTAAAAGATTTCATTAATTTTATTTTTAATGGATCTGTTTCAATAAAACCTTGATATACATTAATTATAGTAATAATTGTAGAGATTAAAAGAGCCATTAAAATAATTGATTTTATTCCAGCACCAACCCAAATGATGATAATAGGTCCCATTGCTACTTTAGGTAAACTATTTAATATAGTTAAGTAAGGATCTAGTATTTTAGCAATAGTATTATTCCACCATAGTATAGTAGCAATAACAGTGCCAATTAAAGTTCCAAGTGAGAAGCTAATTATTGTTTCATATATTGTAACACCAATATGATTAAATAAATTACCTTGTTTAAATAGTGTAATAATGGTGTTTAAAACATCTTTTGGACTAGAGAATATAAATGTATTAATTAACTTAAAATCAGCTAATAATTGCCATATTATTATAAATAAAGTAATTATTAATATTTGTGATAATCTTATTATGTGATTTTTTCTTTTTATCTTTTTTAGATATAATTTATGTTCTTCACTATACATGAAAATCAATATCCTTCCATATTAAATCATAATAATAAGAAAATTCTTTGGCTTTACGATTATTTATTGGCGTAGATTTATCTGTTAATTTTATATCATAAATACTTTTTATAATACTAGGACGTTTAGATAGAACTATTACTTTGTCAGCCATGGATATTGCTTCAGCAAGATCATGAGTTACCATAATAGCGCTTTTATTTTCTTTTTTTATAATTTTATAAACATCATCAGATACAGATAATCTAGTTTGATAATCTAAAGCACTAAATGGTTCATCTAATAAAAGGATATCGGGTTTTGTAGCAAGCGTTCTAATAAGAGCACATCTTTGTCTCATTCCACCAGATAAATTACTAGGATAACTATCTTTGAAATCATATAGTCCATAGTTTTTAAGTAAAGTAGTAACATAGTTTTTATTATCTTCGTTTAATTCTTTATTTATTTCTAAACCAAGTAGACAATTACTATAAATTGTTCTCCATTCGAACAGTGAATCATTTTGTAACATATATCCGATTTTTATATTCTTATCCATGTCTATTTTTCCACCAGATTTTTTATCAAGGTCAGCTAAAATAGATAAAATAGTACTTTTTCCACAGCCACTAGGCCCAACGATAGCGATAAATTCTCCAGGAGTTAGTTCAAAAGAAAAATTTTCCACAGCTAAAGTTTCTGTGTCTTTGGTGTGATATGTTTTTCTTAAACTATCAATCTTTAGGATGCTTTTCATAGTTTTCCTCCTAACTAATTTATAGTATGAGAGGTATATTATTTTGTTAATGACATAAAAACAGATTTATTAATTAAAGTTATTTTTGTCTTGATTTTTCATATATTCAACTATTAAAATCTTATTCTTTTTGATTCTTTCATTATTAGGGTTTATTTTTATAGCTTTATTGATATTTTTTAAAGCTAGCTTATATTTATGTTCACTAAAGTAACAAATAGAAAGTAAGTCATAAACAGTTTCATCCCAACTAAATATTTCATTAATATAAGTTTTTTCATGAGATGTTATTTTAAGTGCTTTTAAACATAATTTTTTAGTTTCTTTCAAGTTATTTAAACTGTATTCTAATAGAGCTTTTTCAATTATTGGATCTCTTAGATGTGGTGCTTCTTTTATAGCCTTATCAAGCCACATTTTTGCTTCTTCAATCCTATTTAAATTTATATATGATCTTGCAATAAAACGCATGGAAGCACATCTTTCATCTTTCCAAGTTGCCGTTTTTAAATTAAGATGTTTTATCAATGTATCAATTGCTTCATTCCACTTTCCATAATACATATATTCTCTTCCTAAGTAATGCATATTTCTATCATCAAGAGGATCTTCTTTAACAGATAATTCGAGTAATGGAAGGTAGCTACTTCTTGATTTATTTTTATCAGGATAGTGATTAAGCGTGATATTATTGGTGTATTTTTTCCTTTTATTATTTGGTTTTATTTTGGTTAGAACTTCATGAACAGGATGCGTCCATTTAAAGTTATCTCTACTATGTATTTGTTCTATATAAAAATTGACAAGAGGATTATCATTTTCATCTAAAGCCCAATTGTAATTATAAGCAAGATTATCGGTATTTTCATCCCAGATAGCTTCTAGTTCTTTTCGCCAACCAGGTAATAGGATTTCATCTAAATCAGTACATACACATATATCATAGTCACTAGGTACCATCTCTAAGGATTTATTTCTAGCAACATCAAATCTCCATGGTGTAATTACTTCTGTTTTAACAATAGCTCCTAATTTTTTTAACTTTTCCACAGTATTATCTGTTGAACCAGTATCTAATACATAAACTTGATCTGCTTCTTTCATTGAACTATACCATCTATCAACAAATTTTTCTTCATTTTTACTAATAGCGTAAACACATATTTTTAATTTTTTCATTTTATCACCTACTATTATAGTATTTAGAAATTATAAATTGTGTAAGTAAAAAGAAGCATAAATTGCTTCTATTTTTTAGAATATTTATTTGTAACTAAATCAGAATAAGGTGCACGTTTGTTAAGTTCTCCAGCACTTTCCATGATATCTTGAATATGATTGAAAGCCTCTTCTTCTATATATGTTGTTTTAAACCAAGAATCATTATCTCTATATCTTTTTACAATTTTAGTTAAATCTGATATAGAAGTATCTGGGAAGTAAGGTGCGATAGTTTTAGCAATTTCTTCATCGCTGTTAGCGTATGTAAAATCTAATCCTTTTTGAATAGCTTTAGTAAATCCTTCAATTACTTTAGGATTGTTTTCAATATAACTTTTTTTAGTGTTATATGCAGTATAAGGAACTACACCACCTAGTTCTCCAAGAGAAGCAACAACATATCCTAGACCTTGAGCCTCTATTTGTAAAGCTTGTGGTTCAAAAAGAGTAACAAAGTCTCCAGTGCCACCAATGAATGCTCCTGACATAGAAGCAAAAGCGATACTTGTATCAATAGTTAAATCAGTTTTAGGATTTATTTCATTTTCTTTTAGGGTATATTCGAACGTCATTTCTGGCATTCCACCTTTTCTTCCTCCAATTACATATTTACCTTTCATATCATTTAGAGTAAAGTTTTCTATTTTCTTTCTTGAAACAATAAAACTTCCATCTCTTTTAGTAAGTCCAGCAAAATTTACAAGATAGTCTTTTTCCCCTTGATTATAAATATAGATAGTAGCTTCACTACCACAAAAACCAATATTAACGTCTCCAGATAAAACAGCAGCTGTAACTTTATCAGCACCAGCTGTAAGTAATATTTCTACATCTAATCCTTCTTCTTTGAAGTATCCTTTCGCATCTGCGACATATTGTGGAATGTAGAAAATACTATGTGCGACTTCCGCCACTTTAACTTTAGTTAATTCTTCTTTAGTATCTTTCTTAAAATAAGCAAGTAATCCTAAAGAAATAACTGCTAAAGCACAAATAATTGAAATAATAATCTTTTTCAAAATTTCCCTCCTAATCATTTTATTATATTCTTTTTTAAAGTTAGTGTGTCAAAAGTTATAGTTTATGTGTTATGATATAGAAGGTGGTAAGATGGAATTAACAAATTTAAATAACAAACAAATAGAAGCTATAAAAAGTGTTGAAGGTCCACTTTTAGTGCTTGCAGGAGCAGGAAGTGGTAAGACACGTGTTTTAACAACTCGTATTGCTTATTTAATTAGTGAGCTTGGCATAAATCCATATAATATTTTAGCAATCACATTCACAAACAAAGCGGCAAAAGAGATGAAAGATAGAGTAATAAATATGTTGGGTAGTATGTCTAAAAATATTCAAATATCTACATTTCACTCGTTTGGAGTAACTATTTTGAGAGAAAATTGTGATAAGTTAGGGTATAAAGAAAACTTTACTATTTTAGATAGTGATGATGTATTAACGGTTATAAAGAAGATATTAAAAGATCTTAATTTAGATCCTAAAGAATATAATCCTAAAGCTATCAGAAATCGTATTAGTGGAGCTAAAAATGGAATATTAAGTCCAAGAGAATATGAAAGATTTGCTAATACAGATTTTGAAGAAAAGGTTACTTTGGTGTATGAAAGATATGAAAAAAAATTAAAATCTAATAATTCTGTAGATTTTGATGATTTACTATTGCTTCCTATTAATTTATTTAGAATGTATCCTGATGTTTTAAAGAAGTATCAAGAAAGATTTCAGTATATATTAATTGATGAGTATCAAGATACCAACGAAGCACAATATTTATTAGTAAAGATGTTAAGTGCCAAATATAAAAATATTTGCGTTGTAGGTGATGAATCACAATCTATTTATTCTTTCAGAGGTTCAAATTATCGTAATATCTTAAATTTTGAGCGTGATTATAAGAATTGTAAAACGGTGTTGTTAGAACAAAATTATCGTTCTACAAGCAATATTTTAAATGCTGCTAATGATGTAATTAAAAATAATAAAGAACGTAAAGATAAAAATTTATGGACGGAAAATGGTAATGGTGAGAAAATTATTTATCATCGTTCTTTAGATGAAAAAGATGAAGCCTATTATGTTATGAGTGAAATAAAAAAACTTATAGATAGTGGTGTATCGCGTGATAAAATAGCTGTTCTTTATAGAACTAATGCTCAATCAAGAACGATGGAGGAAGCATTATTACGTGAAAATATTCCTTATAAAGTTATTGGAAGTTTCTACTTTTATAATCGTAAAGAAATTAAAGATTTAATTAGTTATTTAAAACTTATTTATAATCCTTCTGATGATATAAGTTTAACCCGTGTTATTAATACTCCAAAAAGAGGTATTGGAGATAAAACAATAGCAGATTTAACAGAAAAAGCTAATTTATATAATATAAGTTTATTTGAAGCTATAGATAGTGGTAAACCTTTAGAATTTAAAAAAATAATTGAAGAGTTAATTAAAGAAAAAGATAATTTAAGTTTAACGGAACTTGTTGATCTTGTTTTAAATAAATCAGGAATGAAAGATGAACTTGTTAAAGAGAAAACAATAGAATCAGAAATTAGATTAGAAAACCTAGAAGAGTTTAAGTCTATAACACGTAACTTTGAAGAGAATGTTGGTATTGTTTCTCTAGAAGAATTTTTACTTGAAATTAGCTTAGTTGCGGATATGAATGAACATAAAAACGATGTTGATGTAGTAACGCTTATGACTGTTCATTCTGCTAAAGGGCTAGAGTTTGATTATGTATTTATTGTTGGACTTGAGGAAGGTATTTTTCCACACAATAATTCACTTATGAGTGATAGTGAAATTGAGGAAGAAAGAAGACTTTGTTATGTTGCTATTACAAGAGCTAAGACAAAGTTATGGCTTGTTAATGCGATGAGAAGAACTTTATACGGTATTGATAATGCTAATCCTCCAAGTAGATTTATTAATGAAATAAGTGATAAGTATTTAATTAAAGAAACAAAAGAAAAGAATGTTGAAATAAAAAGCAAGTTTAAAGTTCAAATTGATGAGAACGCTGAATACAACTTTGGAGATAAAGTAAAACATGATCAGTTTGGTATTGGTGTTATTGTAGGAATAGATAAAAGTATTCTTAAGGTTGCATTTCCAGCGCCTTTCGGAATTAAGACACTTATTAAAGGACATAAGAGTATCCAAAAATTATAAACTATGTTATAATCAAAGTATAAGATAAAGGAGAGATATATGACATTAGTTATTATGGCTGCTGGAATGGGCAGTAGATTCGGTGGTTTAAAACAAATTGAACCAGTTCATGAAAATGGGGAGTTTATTCTAGATTATTCTATTTATGATGCGATAAAGTGTGGTTTTGATAAAGTAGTATTTATTATTAAGGAAGAAAATTATGATATTTTTAGAGATACTATCGGTAAGAGAATAGAAAATATCATTGAAGTTAGTTATGTTTTTCAAAAGAATGATAATGTTCCTAGCTTTGTTAATTTACCAAACGATAGAGTAAAACCATTAGGAACAGGGCATGCAATTTTATGTTGCAAAGATGTTGTTAAAGAAAATTTTGCAATTATAAATGCAGATGATTTTTATGGAAGAAACGCTTTTGAAGTAGCAAGTTCTTTTATGAAAGAAGAACATGAAATTAATGATTTTGCAATGGTTGGTTATATAACTGGTAACACACTTACGGAGAATGGTGCAGTAAAAAGAGGCGTATGTGAAGAAAAAGATGGCTATTTAACAAAAATTATTGAAAGTAGTGTTGAAATAAAAGATAATAAAATAGTTGCAAGACCACTTGATGGATCTTTGGAATTTTGTGTTGATAAAGATACACTTGTTTCAATGAATATGTTTGTTTTTACACCAAGAATATTTGAAATACTAGAAAAAGATTTTGTTAAATTTTTTAAAGATAATGAAGCAGATTTATCTAAATGTGAGTATTTAATACCAGATGTTGTTTGTAAAAATGTTGAAAATAATAATATAAATGTTAAAGTTTTAAAGACAACTGCTAAATGGCAAGGTATAACTTACAAAGAGGATAAAGAAGCTTTAGTTGCAGGTTTAAATGAACTTGTTGAAAAGAAAGAATATCCTAATAAGTTATGGAATTAACCATAACTTTTTTGTATATTATTTATAAAAATACGCTACAAAATATGTTATAATAATATAGGTGATAGTTATGGAGAATACAAAGACAAAAAAAGAAATAGTAGAGATGTTACTTAAGAAAAAATTAGATACAGTGGATGAAGCAGATTTAATTAATATGTTAATAGATGAACCAATAGCTATTGATGTAGATAAACAAGAAGATGCAACTAGAACATTTGGTGATAAACTTGCTGATAAGTTAACAGAAATAGCTGGTTCTTGGAAGTTTATTATAGGAATGATTATTTTTTTACTTAGTTGGATATTATTAAATATATTTGTTATAGTTAATGCAGATCCTTACCCTTTTATCCTTTTAAATTTAATTTTATCTTGTATAGCTGCACTTCAAGCTCCAATTATTATGATGAGTCAAAATAGAGAAGCTAAAAAAGATAGTTTGAGAAGTAGTAATGATTATAAGACGGATTTAAAGAGTGAACTTATTTTAGAAGAACTTCATAATGAAATAAAAAAATTAGCTGCTAACCAAAATAAGATTTTAAAGTATATAGAAGAACAAGAAAAAAATAAATAGGTGAGACTATGATAGAAAATAGGATGAATGAATTAATAGAAAAGATTAATAAAGCTAGTTATGAATACTATGTTAATGATAATCCCACTATTACAGATCAAGAGTACGATGATTATTATAATGAACTATTAAGGCTTGAGGAAAAGTATCCAGAATTAAAAAGAAATGATTCTCCAACACTTAGAGTAGGTGGACAGGTAGTTGATAAGTTTGAAAAAGTAACTCATGAAACTCCAATGCTTTCTTTTGATGATATTTTTAATGAAGATGAAGT
This sequence comes from uncultured Mycoplasmatota bacterium, assembly GCA_900544605.1. GTDB lineage: Bacteria > Bacillota_I > Bacilli_A > RF39 > UBA660 > SIG204. The sequence continues at coordinate 17,682 of UQVP01000009.1, forward strand.
TGTTACTTTTGATGAAAGAATAAGAAAAACTTGTCCTAATGCAACATACACTTTAGAACCTAAAATGGATGGTTTATCTGGCTCATTACTATACAAAAATGGTATCTTAGTAAGAGCTGCTACACGTGGAGATGGATTAATAGGAGAAAATATTACCCATAATGTTAAGACTATTAAATCAGTACCTTTGAAGCTTAATAAAGATATTGATATTGAGGTACGTGGAGAAATATATATGAGCAAAAAATCGTTTGAAAAGTGCAACGAAGAAAGAAAGCAAAGAGGAGAGAATTTATTTGCTAATCCACGTAATGCAGCAGCTGGTTCAGTAAGACAATTAGATAGTTCTATTGCTGCTAGAAGAAATCTTGATTTTATGGCTTATTTCTTGCCTAATCCAGATAAGTACGGAATTAAAACACAGGATGAATCTTTAGCATTTTTAAAAGAATTAGGTTTTAAAACTAATTATAAATTAAATGGTATAGCAAATAATGTTAGTGATATAATCAGTTATATTGATAATTTATCTATTAAAAGAGAAAGTTTACCTTTTGAAATAGATGGTGTTGTTTTAAAAGTAAATAGTCTTGATGATGAAGCTAAATTAGGATTTACAGAAAGAGTACCACGTTGGGGTATTGCTTATAAATTCCCTGCTCAAGAAGTATTAACTACTTTAAAAGAAATAAAATTTACAGTGGGAAGAACAGGTAAAATCACACCTAACGCAATATTTGATCCAGTTCATGTAGCGGGTTCTATAGTTTCTAAAGCAACTTTACATAATGAAGATTATTGTATTTTAAAAGATGTTAGAGTAGGAGATGTTATTTCAATTAGAAAAGCAGGAGATGTAATACCTGAAGTAGTTGAAGTAAAAAAAGAACGTCGTAAAGGGAATGAAGAACCTTTTAAAATGACGGAAGAGTGTCCTATTTGTGGCAGTAAACTTGTAAAAAATAAAGATGATGAAGCTAACTATTATTGTGTAAATCCACATTGTGATGCGAAAAGAATAGAATCTTTAATTCACTTTGCTTCTCGTGATGCCATGAATATTGAAGGCTTTGGTGATGAAATAATAGAAGATTTTTACAATCTTGGATATTTAAAACATGTTGATGACTTTTACAGATTAGAACGTTATAAAGAAGAACTAATGGAATTAGAAGGCTTCGGTGAAAAAAGTATTAATAATTTGCTTGATAGTGCTGAAAATAGTAAGAGTAATTCTTTAGAAAAATTATTATTTGCTTTAGGTATTCGTTATGTTGGAGCAAAAACAGGAAAGTTATTAGCGCTTAATTTTAAAAATATTGATAATTTGATTAATGCATCTTATGAAGATTTAATTAATATAAAAGATATAGGTAACTCTATTGCTAATAGTTTATATGATTATTTTAGAAAAGAAGAAAATATTGAACTAATTAATAAATTAAAAGCTCTTGGTTTAAATATGAATTATCTTGGAAAAGAGGTAATTGAATCAGATTTATTTAATGGTAAAACATTTGTTTTAACAGGAACTTTAAGTAAATATTCTCGTGATGAAGCAAAAGAAAAAATTGAGTTATATGGTGGAAAAGTAACAAGTAGTGTTACAAGTAAAACGGATGTTGTTATTGTTGGCGATGCCCCTGGTAGTAAGTATGATAAAGCTAAAAGTTTAAATATAACGATTTGGAATGAAGAAGAGTTTGTAAAGAATATAGAAATGTAAAGAAAAGGGGTATTCCCTTTTTTGTTTATTTTTGTTATAATTCTTTTAGAATAGCGAGATGATAATATGAATAATGATAATGATATGATTGAAATATTAGATGATGTTAATGAAGATAGCAATACTTTAAATAATCCATCAACTATTAATAATAATGTTCAACCACAACAAGGAGTATATCAAGAACAACCTGTAAATCAAACATCAGTTAATATGGTGCAAAATCAACCTAATGAAGTAAAATATGATCCTATAGATAAAACACCAGAAGAAATTAAAATAGAACAAGAATCGAAAAGTGAAAAATCTAAATCAGGTTTAGGTTTTGTTATAGCATTATTTATTATAATAGGAGCATTTATATTTGCTCTTCCATATATTGCTAAATATTTTAGATAAAATTAAAACCCCTTTTTAGGGGTTTTTTGATAATTCAATAATTATATTCATATCATCATCATTGGCCATAATATTTTTGTGAGTTTGATGACATTTTTGACACTTATAAATAATTTTATAAGTGTTTTTAAATTTTTCTATTTTAATAGGTTCTAGTAGACCCTGACACTCGTTTGCCCTGTCCCCTGGTAAGATATCAACGTGTTTAGAAAATAAACAATAGGGACAATGGTCTCTAGCTGAGTATACTAAAGGTTCAATAGTTTTTCCACAGTTTTCACAAGTGAAGCTTTCATCTATCATATTAAATCTTTTCATTACTTAATAAATCCATTCTCAAGATGTTTTGTTTCATTAACAAAGATAAAAGCATTTGGTTCCATTTCCATAATTAAATCTTTTAAGTGCTTAAAAGATTTATGATTTATTTCAATAAATAGCATATATTTAGTTGACTTATGACCTTTAGCATCGACAACAGATACACCATAACCTTCTTCGCGTAAAGCGTTCACTAATTTTTTATTTTTTTGGCTGATAATTACTTGAACACAGAAGTTGCTTTTAATAATTTTATTGGAAATAAAGCCACCTAGGTAAGTTCCAATGGCGTAGCCTCCTGCATAAGAAAATACTATCCATAGACTATTTGCTCCAGTATTTAAAGCCTCTTTAACAACTAAAAACCAAATGGTTGCTTCTATAAAACCAATAGTTGCTGCAATTATTCTTTTGCCTTTAACCGTAAGTAATGTTCTAATAGTACCTAAAGATACATCAATAATTCTTCCAAAAAAAACAGTTAAACATAAAACTAACATATAATCACCAAAGTAATTATAACAGATTAAGTTTTTCTTGTCATTATTTTTTTATATAACCATTTTGTACATATTTTGTTTCATTTACAACAATGAAAGCTTTAGGATCAATTTCCTTAATAATTTTTCTTATATGAGAAAAACTTTTATTGTTTATTTCAATAAACAACATATGTTTTATATTTTCATCTTGTCCTCTTACATCTATTACAGATACCCCGAAGCCCTCTTTCCTTAAAGCTTTAACTAATTCGCTACTTTTGCCACTAGTAATTATTTGAACACCTAAATTACCTTCAATTAGTTTGTTTGATAGGATACCACCAATATATGTACCTACAGAAAAACCAGAGGCATAAGAAAATACTATCCATAAACTATTGTTAGTTGTATTTAGAGCTTCTTTAACAACTAAAAACCACACTGTAATTTCAATAAATCCGATAACACTCGCTATAAAGTTTTGACCTTTAACCGAGAAGAATGTACGAATAGTACCTAAAGATACATCAATAATACGAACAAAAAATATTTTTAAACATAAAAATAGTAACACTTAAATCACCCTTTATATTGTGTTTATAATTAAATAATTTATACTTTCATATTATTAATTAGGTGACATTTATGTTAATGCGTATTTTTTTCTTTTTAATTGGTTTTGGATTAAGTATTATAGGATTTGTTTATATAATAAGTTATTTAAATTTATTAACAATAGGGTATAATTTTTTAGAATATGTAAATTTTATTAGTAGGCGTTTTGAATGTTTATGCGCCTTATTTGGTATTATTATGATGTCTTTAGCAATAAATGTTGCCGGGAGGAAAAAATAATGAACTATATTTATGATATCTTATTAAACTTACAACGAAGACCATATGATTTTTTTGAGTGGAATGAAAGTGATGAAATAATTCATGTAAGAAAAATCCCCTTTTTTAGAGTAGAAACAAATGATTTATACGATATAAAGAATAATCAGATAAAGTTTGATGAGTTGTTTTTAAAGAAAATAAAAAATAGATGTGAAGTTTTTACAAACAGAAATGTTAAAGTTTTAAATTATGTATGTTTATTTAGTGACTCTAAAGAAGTTATTGGTGTAGAATTAAACGATAAAGGTGAAAGAGTAAGAAGTAGTAAATTATTAATTGATGAAGAATTGGATGTAAACGAGGTATGTGATAATATAGAAGTTAGTAAGATTTCTTTTAAAGTGAATAAAATCGCACATCAAAATATTTTTAAAACAAGAAAAGAATTAAAAATTTATGATTATATATTAAAACAATTTATAACAGATAATTATACAAAATTAAAGTATTTATATTTTGAGTGTTTTGATAAAGAGGAAGAAGATTTTTCTAAAATAATAGAAGCGTTAATAACAGAGTTAAACAACAACTGGAATAAAGTTTCTAAAAGTATGTATGATTTTTTTAGATTAAGTTCTCAAAGAAAGTAAACCTTTCTTTTTTTTTTTTGAAATGTTATAATGATAATGCTTAGGAGAGGTATTATGGAATATACAGTTACAATCGATAAATTTGAAGGTCCATTAGATTTGCTTTTACATTTAATAAAACAATCTGACATAGATATATGTGATGTTAGTATTTTGGAAATTACTGAACAATATATGAACTATATAAATAAGATGGAAGAATTAAATCTAAATATAGCTAGTGAATATTTGATAATGGCTGCAGAACTTATTGAAATGAAATCTAATATGTTACTTCCTAAACCTAAGTTAGAGGATGATGAGTATGAAGAAGATCCTCGTGAAAAATTAATTAAAAGATTATTAGAGTATCAACAGTATAAAGAGATTACTAATGAGTTTAAAGATTTAGAATCATCTAGAAAAGAAATGTTTAGTAAAGAACCAAGCAGTCTTGATGAATTTAAAGTAGTAAATCTTGATGTTGAAAATGAAGGTAGTGTTAATGATTTAGTTTTAGCTTTTCAAAAATTTTTAGAAAGAAAAGAGTTGGAAAAACCGCTTAATACTAAAGTTACAACAAAAGAGTATTCAGTAAAGGTTAGATGTGATGAAATAAGAAATGTATTAAAAAAGAAAAAGAAAGTTTATTTTGATGAACTTTTTGAGGAGTTTAATAAAAACTATGTAGTTGTAACATTTCTTTCTATTTTAGATTTAGCTCGTAAGCAAGAATTAAAAATAGAACAAGAAAATAATTTTGAAAAAATATTTTTATTATCTAAAGGTTGTGAATAAAATGAATTTAGAGAGTATATTAGAAGGTATTATATTTGTATCTGGTGATGAAGGTATAAGTTTAAAACAAATTTCAGAAGTATTAGAAAAATCGGAAGAAGACGTTTTAAAACTTCTTGATTTATTAAAAGAAGAATATAAGAAAGATAATCATGGATTATCATTAGAGCTATTAGGAGGCAACTATAAGTTTGTTACTAAAAAAGAATGTCATGAATATTTAGAAAAGTTAGTAGAAGTAGAAGAAAATGCGGTTTTAAGTCAATCAGCACTTGAAACTTTAGCTATAATCGCGTATAATGAACCTATAACACGTATTCAAATTGATGAAATTAGAGGAGTTAACAGTAGTTATGTCTTAAGAAAACTTTTACTTAGAGATTTGATTAAAGAAGTTGGTAGATCTGATTTACCAGGGAAACCATTCCTTTATGCAACAACGCCTAAATTTCTAGATTACTTTGGACTTTCTTCAATAGAAGAATTACCTAAAATAGAAATTGAAGATGGCGTAGCAGTTAATGAAACTAATTTATTTGAATCAAAATATAAAGAGGAAGATTAATCCTCTAACATGCCGGTATGATGGAATTGGTAGTCATGCTTGACTCAAAATCAAGTGGGTTTTACCCGTGTCGGTTCGAGTCCGACTACCGGTACCAAGTTGATATTATTCGAACTAGTTTATTTAGTTCGTTTTTTAAAATAAAAATGTAAGTAATATATAAGCTATGGCTTGAATTTTTAATATAACTATGATATATTAAATATGTCGAGGAAACTTGCATATAATAAAAAGGATACATTTGATTGTTGCAGATCAAATGCATTCCCTTATTGGATTGCATCTGAAATCACGTAGTTGTGAAATCAGATGCCTTTTTCTATTTAACTAGTAATAATATTATTATAGCAAGTAGAAGTAATATAATAACATATTGAGATAATTCCCTTTTAGTCATGAATATCACCCCTTTCTTTTATTAATATAATAATCGAAAGGGAAAGCACCTGATATATTTCAAATGTATCCATTGCCATTACACCAAACATATGTTTATATATCAACATTATATAATAAATTTTTATTCTTAACTTTAAACAATTTATAATTAAAATTACTTTTATAGTATCAAGTTGATATTATTCGAACTAGTTCATTTAGTTCGTTTTTTAATAGTTTATTTTATAAAAAGTAAAAAGTTATTCCATTGTGCCGAATAACTTTAATTTAGTTATTTTTTTTTTAGAAAAAATAAGGTATACTATATATAGAATAGAGGTGGTAAAGGTGATACTTAGAAAACCGTATGCATTTTTAATTAAACATTTTAAGTTAATTCATTTTATCATGGCGTTATGTATGGGAGTTTTATTATATCAAACTACCATTTTACAAAATTTCTTTAATGAATTTGCTAATTCTACACAAGTTATTGTAGATACAGATATTGCTAATGTATTGTTAGGTGGATATATATATATATTCCCTGTATTAGTTGTTATAATGTCACTTATCGTATTAGTTCTTATGTCATTAAAGGATAAACCTAAATTATATTATTTGTTAAATATTGTTGTTTATATAGCTTTAATAGTCCTTTATATATATGCATCATCAACAATTGGAACAATGCAGAAAGAAATTGTTGATGAAAGAATCGTTCGTGCAATTAGAGATTTACTTAATTTAGGATTTATTATCCAACTTTATACTTTATTTATTTCACTTATAAGAAGTGTAGGTATTGATGTTAAAAAGTTTGATTTTAGAGAAGATGCTGAAGCTTTAAATTTAAACGTCGGTGATAATGAAGAATTTGAAGTTAATATTGAATTTGATTCACAAACTTTAAAAAGAAATATTAAAAGACAATATCGTGATTTTAAATATTATTTTGTAGAAAACAAGTATTTTCTTATATCTATTTTAGCAATCCTAGTTGCTTTATTTTCTATTTCTATAATAAAAAATATTACTAGTACAACTAAAAAGTATAACGTTAATCAAGTGTTTAGTGTTGTAGGATATAATATGGCTATAGAAAACGCTTATTTGGTTGACACAGATACTAAACTAAATAAAGTTACTGATGATGAAAATAGTTTAGTGGTAGTTAAATTTAAAATAAGAACATTAAATAAGACTGAAAAATTTGTTTTTGGTAAACTTGCATTACAAATAGGTAATACTAAATATTATCATAATAATAAGTTTGCTAGTGCGGTAACAGATTTAGGAACATCTTATATAAATCAAAAATTAACTGATGAGTTTCAAGAATTTGTTCTTGTTTATGAGATACCTAGTTTCTTAGAAAAAAACGAAATGAAATTAGTTTATACAGAACAACTAGTAAGAGGAATGTTTAATAATAAGACAGATGATAAAATAATTCCTATAATAGTTACTAACTTAAAAGAAAAAAAAGATGAAGAAAAAATTATGCTTAATCAAGAGTATACATTTGGTGGGGGACTATTAAATAGTTATGGATTAAAATTTAGTGAATTATCATTAAATAGTACTTATCATATAGATTATCAAGTTTGTGTAAATAATGGCAATGAATGTTACAATTATTATGAGGTTGTCCAACCAAAATTAAGTGGTAATGTTGATAAAGCTATTTTGAAAGTAGCAGGAGAATTAAATACACCTGAAAATGGAAATATTAAAACACTTGATAAGCTTATTACTTCTTTTGGTAGTCTAGTTTATAAAATAAATGGAGTAGAAAAAAAATACCAATTGAAAGATCAATATAATAAAACACATGATGATGGTAATTATTATTTTGAAATAAATAAAGAAATATTAAATGCAGAAGAAGTAAATTTAGTTTTAGATGTTAGAAATAATAAATATATAATTAAAATAAAATAGGAGGCACATATGAAAAAGTTTATTAAAATAATTTTGTTTATATTTTTTATGATACTTCCTATTAAGGCTTTTGGAGCATGTAGTGTTGATGACAAGGTTCGTTATTTATCACTTGCTTCTAATATCACAACTAGTTATGATTATACTGAAGTTAATGATAAAGTTACTTTTTCAATAACTATTCATAATGTTCATAAAGATTTAGTTGTAAAAGATAATGTTAATAATAGAAGCTATAGTAGTAATAGAAATGATTTAAATAACTATACAGTTTCTAATTTAAAAGATGGAACTAATTATTCATTTAGTATATATGCAAAAAGTACAGATTGTTCTTACAAATTATTAAATACTGTTTATGTTAATTTACCTAAATACAATAAATATTATAAAGATTCAGCTTGTACTGGGGTGGAAAGTTATAATTTATGCCAAAGATGGGGAGAAATAGGTGATATAAATTATGAAACTTTTAAATCGAAAGTAGAAGAATACAAAAATAAATCTGATGTTTCAGATGAAATAAAAGATGATGATTTAAAAACAACATCAATAATTGAAATATTAGGAGATTTTTGGGCAAAATATTATTTATATATTACAATTGGAACAATCGTCTTATTAGCACCAGTAATAATTATTGTGAAAAAGAAAAATAAATATGATTTTTAAAGTGTAAACTTGAAAAAATAAATAAGAAAAAAATTGACTATACAAAAAAAATAAATTATAATGTCATTAGAATGGAGAGGGTAGCGAATGAAAAATTTTGGAAATTCACTAAAAAGATTTATTAAAAACAAAAATACAATTACAATTTTGGGTGTTCTTGTTATTGTTGGTTTGCTTTATTTTGGATATACTTATCAAATTAATACGCAAGTAAAACCTGTTAGAGTAGCTGTTGCTGCAACAACTATTCAACCAAGAACATTGATTAAAGATGATATGGTTACTTATATTGAGGTTCCACAATCAGCTATTACAAGTAATGTTATTAGATCTTCTGCAGCTGTTGTAGGACAATATTCAAATTATAATACAATTATTCCTGCAGGAAGTATGTTTTATAAAGAAACAGTAATTAGTGCGGATGATTTACCAGATTCTGCTTTCGTTGATGTTAAAGAAGGTCAAAGACCTTATCAATTCCCAGTTAGTATGGAAAGTACTTATGGAAACTCTATTTTCCCTGGTAATAGGATTGATATCTATATGAAAGCCGTAGATGATCAAGGACAAGTGATGGTTGGAAAATTACTTGAAAATGTAGAAGTATTAGGTGTAAAAGATAGTAGTGGTAAAAATGTATTTGAAAATTCTGAGGAAAATCGCACACCAGCATATTTAATATTTGGTGTATCAGAAGAAATACATTTATTATTAAGAAAAGCTGAATATTTATATTCATATTCAGTAGAACTATTCCCAGTACCATATGGTAGTGTAGCGCCAACTGAAGGAGATACTAAAGTAAGTACAGAATATTTAAGAAACTTTATTAATTCTAAGACTGTAAATTTACCTACAGAAGGAGCTTAGTTTATGGATGAGTCAGTTTTTTCTCAAATAGACTTTGGACCATTAACACAATATTTACAGAATGATGATGTTACAGATATTTCGTACAGTAATGGGGGGCAGATTTGGTTAAAGACGCTATCTCATGGTATATTTAGAATAGAAAATCCAAACATTAATAATGCTTTTATGGAAAAATTAGCATTTCAATGTTCTAACGTAATGGGTACAACATTTAATATGGCTCATCCTTTCTTGGATGCAGAGAGTGCAGAATTACGTTTGAACTTTGTTCATGATTCCATAGCAAAAAATGGAATAGCAGCAGTTTTACGTAAAACTCCTGCTAAAATAAGATTACAAAAAGATAAAATTATTGCAGAAAACTATATTACAATAGAAATACATGATTTTTTAATGAAATGTGTACAAGGACATTGTAATATTCTAGTATGTGGAGAAACTGGTTCTGGTAAAACAGAGTTTGTTAAATATTTAGGTGCTCACATTGCTGAAAATGAAAAAATTATCACAATTGAGGATACCTTAGAGTTACATCTTGATAGAATATTTCCACATCGAGATATAGTAGCAATGAAAACAAATAATATTGCATCTTATTCAGATGTATTAGTAACTTGTATGCGTCAGAACCCTAAGTGGATATTACTGTCCGAGGTTCGTAGCGCAGAAGCTGTTATGGCAGTTAGAAATTCTATTTCTTCTGGACATAATATTTTGTCAACAATACATGCTGATAAGGCTAGTTCAATTCCAATGCGTATGTATAGTTTGCTTGAAACAAATCAGGATGTAGATCAATTTGTTAAAACTATTCATAGATATGTACAACTTGGTGTTATGATAAGAGGATATCAAAGTAAACAAAGTGGTAAGTTTGTGCGTGAAATTGGTGAAGTTTGTGAGTTTTATGTAGATGACAAGACAAATGAAGCTAAGTGCAATTCTATCTATAAAAAAGGTATAGATGGAAAAGTATTTCGTAATAACCCAACTAAATATTTACTTGATTATTTATCAGCTCAAGGGGTAATAGTTGAACCTGATGCAATTGTAAAAGAAGAAGACAAAGATAAAGAAGAAACAATAAAAAATAATGTTGGTAACACAATTAAAGACAACGATACTGTTATTGATATTAAAGATGATGATATTATTTTTGAATAGGAGGGTTATATATGGAATTATTTATATTTATAGCAATAGCACTAATAATAATATTTATTTTAGTGTATAGAAAAAGTTCTGGACAGAATGCATATAAATATATAATTAACACAGTAAGTGGTGTATATAATAAATATGCTCCTTATTCATTTAAGCATGTAAGAGAAAAAGTAAAAGAGTTAGGACAAGAATATACTCCAAAACAATATACAACACAAGTATTAATATTTGCAGCTGGGGCATTTGGTGTATCCTACCTATACTTTTATAACATAATTGTTTCAATTATATATGCCCTTTTTGCTATAGCAACAGTACCTTATCTTGCTTACTTACGTTGTAAAAGATTATATAGTGAGTTTATATTTGAACAAGTTCAAGTATATACAACTAATACCATAATGGAATTTGCTACAACACAAAGCTTTGTTAAAGCATTAGAAGGTGTATATCAATCAGATGTTTTAGAAGATCCTTTTAAAAGTGATGTCAAAATGATGATTGATATGGCTTATCAAAATGGTACGATTGAACAATCACTTGAATATATGAATTCAAAGTATGATTATTATGTTATAAGAAATATGCATCAGTTATTCTTACAAATAACTAATGAAGGTGCTAAAGATTCTAGTGAAGCTTTAGAGAATATGTCACTAGATATAGATATGCTTGTTGAAAATGTATATCGTGATAGAATTGATAGAGCAACATTCCATAAAAAATTCTTACAATTTGGTTTTGTACTTTATTTAATGGTCATGTTAGTACAATTTTTATTAGGTGTATCAACATATATAACAATGTTAGATCAAATAGGAATTAGGTTATTATTGCATGGAATCCTAATTATTAATACATATTTCTTGCTTAATGGAGAAAAATATTATAATGAGAATGTAGGTGCTGAATAATGTTGATGACGTTTGTACTTATAGGAATTATTATTATCGTTATTCTCCATGCAAATAAAAAAATAGATTCTCATAGATTTATTACAGAAACGCAACCATATTTTGCATTTCTAAAAGAAGATGATTATGAATTCTTATTAGGTGTTAAATATGGAGATAATATTGACGTAAATAAATTATTTGGAACTAGAGTTAGAAATGCTTTAGTAGCACTTTTAGCTGTGTTTGTTATTTTAATTAATAGAATGAATTTTATGTATTTTATAGTATGTTTAATAGCAGCATTTGCTGTGTTTAAAATGCCATATATGCAATTAAAATCATTTTATAAAAGGAACCTTTATACAATAGATTTAATGTTACCATACTACTTAAAGAGTTTGGAAATATTAATTCAACACTATACTGTTCCTGTAGCGTTACGTAGAAGTATCGCTACAGCACCTGCAATTTTTAAAGATGGATTAATTAAATTAGTTGAAAAAATTGAGGCTGGTGATTCATCTGTTGATCCTTATATGGACTTTGCTAAAATGTATCCAGTAAGAGATTCAATGCGTATGATGAGACTTTTATATCGTTTAGGTCTTGGTTCACAAGAAGATAAGCAAGAACAATTATTAATGTTCTCTAAAACAATATCTTCACTACAAAATAAAGCACGTGAACAAAAATATAAAGATAGATTAGAAGGTATGGAAAAGAAAACAATGACTATGTTAATGTGTACAGGAGCAGGTATTATTGTACTTTTACTACTTTCAATGATGCAAATGATTAATATTTAATTGTTTCATTATAAAAACTGTGTTATAATTAATTTGTAAGATTAGGAGGAATAAATTATGAAAGAAGCTGCTGGAGAAGCAAATATGACTGTAATTACAATTATTTTAATTGCTGTAGTTGCTGCTGTTGCTACACCACTTGTTACTAATATGGTAAATAATAGTGCTGATAAAGCATGCTGTAATAGTTTGGGTGGATATGTAGAAGGACAAAATTGTGTAATAAAAGGTGCGACTCAAACTGTTAAAGGTATGAGAACACAATGTAAAGATAATCAAGAATAAGTAAGCTTTAAGGAGATATTGCTATGAAGGAAAGTATTAGTTATACATTTTTATTAGATATAATTATAGTTTTTATAGCTATATCTTTTTTTGCTATTATAAGTATTATGAGTTATAGTAAAGCTTATCGTGTTAATAGTAAGATAGTTAATGCTATTGAAATAAATGAAGGATACAATAAGTATGCTACAGAGAAAATAGATCAAACAATAACTAGTTATGGATATCAAAGAATATCAAAAACTTGTCCTACGAAAGATGGGCAATCTGCTATTAATACAAATAATAATAGAACCAGTGATGGTGTTTGTATTTATATGTTTGATAAAATTAATGAAGATGGGACATATTGGTATGGAGTTTTAACTTATATGAGTTATGATTTTCCTATTGTTGGTAATTTGATTAGAATACCAGTTTATACAAAGACTATGACTATGCATTATATGGGATAGAAGGTGTAATATGAAGGCTGCTACTGGAAATGCAATGTTAATGAATATAATTATCGTTTTTCTTGTTATTGTAATGGCTTTACTTGTTACATCTATAAGCTATACTAAGGCATTTCGAATAAAAAATAGAATTGTTGATATAATTGAATACTATGATGGTAATTTTAATGATGTTGGAACTAAAGCTAATATAACTAATGAAATTAATAATAGTTTGAGTAGCGTTGGTTATAGATTAAGTGGTTCTAAAAAATGTAAAGAAATTGATAATAAAAAGGCAATTGAGCTTGCCTCTAATTATCAAGTGTGTATATACGAATATGATGATTCTACGAGAGGAAAGTACTATAAAGTTATAGCTTATATGTATTTTGATGTACCTGTAGTAGGTGGTATTTTAAATATTCCTGTTAGTGGGGAAACAAAAGTATTTTATGATTAGGAGGTAAAAACATGAATGTTATTGTAGCAAATAAATATAAAGAAATGCTATCAAATTTAGATATTGAAGTAATAAGAAGAATTGATGGTGTATTTCCTGCAGATGAAATAATAAAAGATTTTCAAAATTTCTTTTTCAATAAAATGATTCTTGATATAACTGCTATAGAAAATTATCAAGATATTAAAAACATTCAAAAGTTATCTATTGCTCTTGATATGAGTAAAGTAATATTGCTTTTAGATAATACTCCTGAAACAACTAATCCACAATATTTGTCAAGATTAATATCGATGGGAATATATAATTTTACTACTAATCAAGAAGGGTTGATGTATTTATACAATAATCCCAATAGTTATAGGGATGTAGCACAGTATCAACAGTTTGATCAACCTATTCAAGAAGGTCAACCTAAAGAAAGAATAGTAACTAGGTATGAGACAGTTGCGCAAGCACCTGTACAGTATGGACCTAAAATTATAGGTATTAAAAGTGTTACACAACATTCTGGAGCGACAACACTAACATATATGATGTATAAGCAATTAAAACAAAATTATCAAGTGCTACCAATTGAGGTAGATAAAAGAGACTTTGTTTATTACAATGATAAAGAAATGGTTTCAATTGACGGTAATCTTTTAGCTAAAGTTATAAATGAAAATATGAATAAAGAGGCTATTATTATTGATGTTAATAATAATGCTTCAGCAGAGGCTATGTGTCAACAAGTTTTATATTTAGTAGAACCATCGATTGTTAAATTAAATAAGCTTGTTATGACAAGACCAGCAATATTAAATGAATTAAAGAATAAAATTGTTGTTTTAAATCCTAGTATGTTGAGTGAGAGAGATATGGATGATTTTGAATATGAATCTAAATTAAAAGTATTCTTTAATATGCCACCAATTGATGATCATAAAAGAAGTGATGTATTAAATGAATTGTTGCAAAAATTAGGTTTTAGCAGACAATAAAATGTAAATAGTATTGACAAAATATAACAAATAAAGTATCATTTAGTTAGTAGAGGAGGATGCACATATGTTTATATTAGAAGAAATAAGTTGTGGTGGAAATCTTATTACAATGGATCGTATAATTCCAGATATGACAAGTTTAGTTGTTACTTTAATTAAAATAGGTATTCCTGTATTATTAATTATATTTGGAATGTTAGATTTAGGAAAAGCTGTAATGGCACAAAAAGAAGATGAAATAAAGAAATCACAACAAATGTTTTTCAAAAGAATTTTATCAGCTGCATTAGTATTCTTTGTAGTTGTTATTGTACAATTGGTATTTAATTTAGTTGCAAAAAATCAAACTAATGTCTGGGATTGTGTAAGCTGCTTTGTAAATGGTGTAGCAGAAGATCATAAAGCAAACTCTTGTAGATAGGAAGTGTTTTAAATGATTTTAAGTTATGTAAGTTGTGGTGGCGGAATAATACCAAAAATGAATTCAATGATTCCTCACTTGACAAGTCTTGTAGTTGACTTAATTAAGATTGGCGTTCCTGTGTTATTAATTATATTTGGAATGTTAGATTTAGGAAAAGCTGTAATGGCACAAAAAGAGGATGAAATAAAGAAATCACAACAAATGTTTTTCAAAAGACTTTTATCAGCATGCATAGTATTTTTTGTATTTGTAATTGTTGAATTAGTATTCAATATAGTTGCAAAAGATGAAAAAGCTGGTATTTGGAACTGTGTCAATTGTTTTATAAATGAAAGCTGTAAATAAATTGATTAAAAATAAAAATGAAAAATAATAAATTCTTATTTATTATTTTTCTTTTTTGTAATTTCAACCGCACCACTTATTTATAATTTAATTCTATATCAT
>UQVP01000010.1 GCA_900544605.1 uncultured Mycoplasmatota bacterium
TTAGATACTACTTTAACCATACTACCACTTTCCTTTACTATACTAATTATACATATTTATTTTTTATAATGCAATATTTTTGCAAAAAAAGTTAGTTTACGCACTAACTTTTTCATCATAAATACTTACTTGTTTTTTATCTCTTCCGACTCTTTCAAATTTAACATATCCTGCAACTTTTGCATATAAAGTATCATCTGATCCAATACCTACATTATGTCCTGGATATACTTTAGTACCACGTTGACGATATAAAATAGATCCACCTGATACATATTCTCCATCAGCAGCTTTAGCACCTAAACGTTTTGAAATTGAATCACGACCGTTCTTAGTAGAACCTTGTCCTTTTTTATGCGCAAATAATTGAATATTTAATTGCATTAATTTTAACATCAAGAGCACCTCCTAATCTCAATTTTAATATATTTTTTATAATCTTTTTCAAGTTCCATTAGTAAATTCAACATATTTTCAATCAAAATATCTATTGTATTACTATGTTTTTTTATATCAACCTCTAAATGTCCATCTTTATCATTGTAATCTATACAACTACTATCAATTCTTATTAAAGCATTAACAGTTGTAATACAAATACTGGATACTGATGCACATACTATGTCACTTCCAGCTTCACTATAACCAGAGTGACCATCAATAATGACATTCTTAATAACATCATTATCTTTTAAAATACTAACTTTAATCATAATTAGATATTTTTAATTTTTTTAATTTCTACTTTAGTATAAGGTTGACGGTGTCCTTGAGTTCTATGGTAATTTTTCTTTTGATTGTATTTAAATACTTTAATCTTTTTAGATTTTCCGTGTTTAATTACTTCACCTTCTACTACAACACCTTTAACATAAGGATGTCCAGTAACTCCATTAGCCATTAAAACTTTATCAAAGTCAACTTTTTTACCAGCTTCAACATCTAATTTTTCTACATAAAGAATAGTTCCTTCTTCAACGTAGTATTGTTTTCCACCTGTTTCAATAACTGCTTTCATATTATACCTCCTTCATTTCTCAGACTCGCCATTAAGGTACTTACGTTTTTAACCTGTTTCTGTGCGGTTGTAGAGTGAGGCTCTACACAGTTATAGATTTTATCACAAAAAACTATTTAAGTCAAACGTTTTCTTTAATATTTCTCGTTCTGTCACATATTTATTTTCAATAAAAAATAAATGCCTATAATCTCTTTTCATTTTTCTCAATTTTAAATCAAAAATAGTTTTACTTTTTTTAAAATTATAAAATTTAAAATAACGTTCTAACAAAAATTTATTAAAAATAAATTTTATTCTTTTTATCTCCTTAATATTTTTTACAAGTAAGAAAAACATTGATAGAATAAACAATAAATTAAACTTTTTAGAAAGACTTAAACCAATAATTATAACGAAAGAAATAATATTAGTTAAATAAAGACTAAATTTAAAAGAAAACAGTTTATTAAATATAATGTTAAATATTTTAGAACCGTCTAAAGGAAATATAGGCAATAAATTAAAAATTAAGAGATTATAATGGATTGTTTTAATATCAATAATATCTTTTACTAGCAAATAATAAATTGTCTGAAATAAAGGCCCTAAAATACAAATAATAAATTCCTCTTTTAATGGTTTATTAATATCTTCATTAAAAATAGTTAATCCTCCAAATGGTAAAACAACTATTTTATCAATTTTCCATTTATAATAAACTCCTCCTAAAATATGACCTAACTCATGAAAAATAATAATTGAAAAAAAGATAAAAAATTTATTAAAATTACCTGTTACCACCATCAAAATAAGGGTTAGATAAAAGAAAGGATGAAAGGAAATTTTTTTAAATATAGTCTTGATAATTTAAAACATTCCCCTCTTTTTTAAATATCAAATAAAAATAATTACTAGTTACTTCACCTAAAAAATCACCACTTTTAACATAATCATACATTTTTACATTAATACTTTCTAAATTGCTATACCAAACATCTATTCCATCTGCTTGTTGAATAATAACTGTATTTCCATATTCTTCTTTTTGACCTATAAATACAACTAAACCATTTTTCAAAACAGGTACTAAATAATTATCAGCAACAGTTAATTTAACACCATCTTTATATTTGTTAGCTTCACTATATTCTATCTTAGAATTAAATACTGTTTGTGTATTTTTAGTAAATAGATTCTCAAAAGGAATAGATGAACCAAATATTTTTTTATATTTTTCATTGATACTAGCAAATGAAATATTTTTTTCAAAAACATGTTTATAAAAATTGTCTTTAAAATTAGGATAAGCTTTTGATAGAATTAAAACTACTAAAACAATAATTGTACAAATACATAAATTTGAAAAAAGTTTAAACCAAAAATTATTTTTCATAAACTCACCCAATAGAGTTTATGCTTGTAGATATCTTTTATACTTTTTCTTTTTCAAAAAGAAAAAACTTAAATATAATAAATTTAATATTAATGAAGAATAAATACTTTGAAGTAAATGATATAAATTAAAACTAATAAAATTAAAATTGGATAGTACTAAGAAAGTAATACTACGATAAATAATAATCACAATGATTAAAAGAATAGCTGAATTTAGTAGGTTATAAGAAAAAATCTTATAAAATTTTATTATAAACAAAGATAATAATAAATATATACCAGCATTTAAAAATACAGTATCTGTACAAACAATATCATAAACAAGTCCTAAAACAAAACTGGTAATTAAATATTTATTTTCATCTTTTCGGTGATAATATCTAAAAATAATAATTAGTGAAACTAGTGACAACAAAGGATTAAAAAGAAGATTGGTATTTAGAAAAAAAGATATTAGATTATCAAGTAAAAACGATATAACTAAAATTAAATATATCATGCATCTATCTTCCTTTTTAGAATACTAACAATATTTATGTTATTAAAATCAACATTTGGTTTTATTTCAATCGTTTTTGCTAAACCGTATGCATCACTCTTACTATCAATAACAGTGCCCACAATAATCCCAGCAGGAAATATATCACCAAAACCAGTTGTTGTAACTTTGGAACCTATCTTAATATCATCTGATATACCCTCAACTATATAACTATTTTTATCCTCTTTGTACTCTGTTATAAGACCATATACATAATTATCATTATTTTCTATTTTAACCGATGTTTTATTAATATTTTCACTAGTTAAAAGTTGAACAGTACTATTAAAATTTGAAGAACTAATAACTTTTCCTATTAATCCTTCACTATTTATTACAGCCATTCCTTCCATAATCCCATCATTACTACCTTTATTTATTATCACCTTATCATACCAATAACCAATATCACGACTTATAACGACCCCGTAAATATTTTCATACTCACTTAAAACATTATCAATAGAAAGTATTTTTTTTAATTCACTTATTTGATTTTCTAGCTCTTCATTTACATTATCACAAACTTTATTATCAACCTTTTTACTATTACCTACTAGATGATTTAAAAATAGTCCTGCATCTTTAATCCATTTTTCAATCATTATTGGTTTGTGATAAAGAAGAATAGTTGATAAAAAAATAAAAAAGAGTGCTAATACAACTACTACAATATATTTAATATTTTTTTTCATAATTTTCTCCTATATTATCTTTCCATTTTCTAAAAAACTATAATATGTATTACTACCTATAATTAAATGATCTACTAGTTTTATTCCCATTATATAACCTATACTTGATAGTTGATTAGTAATATCTATATCATCTTTACTTGGTTCTACATTACCGCTAGGATGATTATGAACACATATAATAGAGCTTGCACTTAATAAATAAGCTTCTTTAAATACTTCCCTAGGATGCACAATACTTCTATTTAAAGTTCCCATAAAAAGTAATTTATTACTTATAACATGTTTTTTACTATCTAAATATAAACAATAAAAATATTCTTGCTTTTTATTTAAAAAAATATTTTTAAAATAATTAAATACTGCACTACTATTATTTATTACTTCACTATTTAAAGAATTATTTTCTATATTAACACGTTTTCCTAATTCAAAAGCAGCTAGTAATGAACATGCTTTAGCTACTCCCAAACCCTTTATTTCTAATAAAGAACGATAATTTAAAAGATTAGCGTTACCTATATTTTTTATCTTATCTAAAACTTTTAAAGATAAATCTTTAGCTGATACACCTTTTGTTCCATTTCCAATTAAGATAGATAATAACTCTTCATTGCTTAATTTTTCTACTCCTTCTTTAATTAACCTTTCCCTAGGTCTTTCTTTAACTGGAATATCTTTCATTTTAATTGACATTTTTTAAAACCAACTCCTCATATTTATTTAAAATTTGACTACATACTGTTCCTATTACTTCTTTATCTTCACTTTCTTTTAAAAGCAAATCATATTGTTTTAAAACGGTTATAAAATCTTCATTATTAATATTAAATTCCTTTACATAAGTAGTATACCCTAAATCATTGTAATATCCTTTTATTTTTTCAACATTTTTATTTTCTAAAGTTATTCCTACATAGACATAATAATTATTATCATTAATATTATATATATAGTATGGCAAAGATTTAGTATTTTCTTCCATTATTTCTTTGGTAGAATATACTCCTTGTTGGATAAAGTATGCTTTCTCTTGTGTTTTAAAAGTAGAAACAATGCGCCCCTCAAATGTATATTGATTCAAAATAAATCTTCCAATTACAAGACCTATTATTAGAGCAGCTATAAATGTAGTTATATATTTTTTCATATCATCACCACTACTATTATCCAACTATATAGGTTCTAATTTTGTCGAATAAAAATCAAAAAAAGGAAAACCGTAAACACTACGAGTTTTCCAATGTATCTTATGATACAATATATTATATTCTTTTAATTGACAAATATTAAATAAAATAATAAAATATATAACTACTAGGAGGGGAATGTATGAAAGATGCTAAAGCAGAATATATTAATAACTTTTTTAAAGAAGCTAAAAAAAATATTAAAGATTTAAAAAATATTAAAACAGCATACAAACAAATTCCTAATATACTTACTTTTTCACGAGCAATCGCACCAATTTTAATTAATATTTTATTTTTTTCAGGAAATGTACCAGGGGCTTTAGTAGTATGTGGTCTTACTTTTATAACCGATGCTTTTGATGGTATTATTGCTAGAAAATTAAATGTTCAATCACAATTTGGAGCAGACTTAGATGCAATTTGTGATAAAATCTTAATAGCCGGAATATCTTTACCAATTGTTATTTTAAATCCTTTTATGCTTATAAATGTTATTTTAGAAGTTCTTATTTCTATAACTAATGTTAAAGCTAAGTTAGAATACAAAAAACCTAAGTCTTCCTTTATAGGTAAGTTAAAAACTTGGGTATTATCACTTACCATTTTATCGGGCTATGTTACATCTTTATTAAATATAAATTTAAATCTATTAAAATCTATCTTAATGATTATTCCACTAACATCATTTCAAACAATTACTTATATTGAATATTTGAAAAAAAATAAAAGTAATGTCAATAATGAAAATAATAACAATATAGAAATTGAAAAAAATAATGTTATTTATATCAAAGAAGATAAAGATAAGGATAAAATTTTAGAAAAAGAAGTAACCAAAACTTATTCATTAGCAGATTATCAAAAACTAAAAAATGATTTATTGTATGAAGAAAAAAATAAAGATAAAACCAAAACAAAAACTAGATTTTAAAATAGAATCTAGTTTTTATATTCCCACAAACTAAGTTTTCCCTTAACGTATATAGGTTCTTTATATTTTTTTATGTTTTCTAACTTCCAAGCATATAAACCAACATGATTACTTTCATAAACTATATTGTTTTTCTTTTTTAAACTATTATCAAAATTTTTATCAACTAAAATGCAATCTACTATTTCAGCTTCACCAATAATCGCACCTTTTATATATTCTAAATTATATTCTTTAACCTTGCTAGCAGTTGCTTTTTCTAAAGACATCCCCGCATGAATTAAAATTTTACCACGATATTTTGTTTGCCAACTTCTAAACTCATAATTTTTATACCCATTAACGATTAAACTAGCCCACGGTTGTTTTATTGTTAAACACTTCATTCTATCACCACTATCATTATACCAAAAAATCCCCGATTTGGGGATTTTATTACATCATATCTTCTAACTGGCTACCTACTTTTTTAGTAGTTTTACTTATTTCTTTTTTCATTTTTTTCATAAGTGGTTTACTATACTTCTGATAAGCAAGCGTAGCTCCTACTCCGAGTGCCATTAAAGACATCCCTTTAACAAATTTCATAATATCACCTCTTGCTAGAATATATGAATATGTATGCTAAGCATACGTTATTATTTTACCTTTTATTTAAATTATTATTCATCATCATTAATTTTTCTTTTAAAGAAGTATTTCTAACTAACTCTTGATTATTTGAAACAGCACTAACAAAAACATCAGCTTCACCAAGTAATATTAATTTCTTTTTAGCACGTGTTATTCCAGTATAAACAAGTTTGCGATAAAGCATACGATGATATGAATAAGAAATAGGCATTACCACAACTTCAAATTCACTACCTTGTGATTTATGAATACTAATTACAAAACCATGTCTAAACTTATTAAAATCTTTTGGTAAAAACTTAACAATATTAGAGTCAAAATCAATATATATTTCTGTTTTACCACTCTTACTAATACTAGCAGGTGTAATTCTATTTATAACACCAATATCACCATTAAAAATATTTTCTTCAGGCATATTAACTAGTTGCAATACCTTATCATTTTCTCTAAAAGTAACATCACCTATTTTTAATTCATTTTTTTCTTTATCTTTAGGATTAAAAATTTGTTGTAAATCATTATTTAAAATATCTATACCATTTTCTCCTTTATACAAAGGTGCCATTATTTGAACATTTTTATAATCATATCCCTTTTCCAATATTTGTTTAGATAAATTTATTAAATTAGATCTTATGCTATGACTTGAACATTCTAAAAAAGTATAATCACTTTTTTGATCTAAAAAGTTAGGGCTCAAATCATTATTTTTTATTTCATTAGCTAAAGTATTAATGTAAGAATTTTTACTTTGACGATACAATTCCTCTAAATGAATCGTTTTTATAACATTACCATCTATTAAATCTTTTAGTACTTGTCCTGGAGAAACGCTAGGCAACTGATTATAATCTCCTACTAGTATAATTTTTATATTATCAGTTAATCCTTTAAATAGACTATCAAGTAGTTGTTCATCTATCATACTAACTTCATCTATTATTATAAACTTACTATAATCTTTATTATACTCATCTATCGCAAAAGTATTAGTTTCTTTATTCCATTTTAAAAACCTATGAATAGTAGTAGCTAGATATCCTGTTGCTTCTGATAATCTCTTACTTGCTCTTCCTGTTGGTGTTAATAATTGAAGCTCTTTATTCATATCATCACCACTTAGTTTATTTAATAAGCGATAAAGTTCAATTATTTCTTTTACGATTGTTGTTTTCCCCGTTCCTGGACCACCAGTAATAATTAAAATATTTTCTTCTAAAGAACTTTTTATAGCTTCTTTTTGTAATGCGTTATAAGTTATACCATACATTTTTTCATGTTCTTCTATCAAAGAATCTATATTTTTATATTTATTCTTAGGTAGGCTTAATAGTATTTTAATCTTTTCAACAATACTATTTCCAGCATCAAACATTTCTTTTAAATAATATTTTCTTCCTTCGATACACACTTTGTGTTTAGCGTTTAATTTATTTAAATAATCATCAAATTTTATTTCATCAAAACCTAAATTTAAATACTTACACAAAGCATCGTAAATATCCTGATAATTTAAATATGTATCTCCACTTTTAAATACCATACTTTTCATTAAATATATAATTAAAGCCTCAATACGATTATCATCTAATCTATCAATATTTAATTTACGTCCCACTTCATCTATCTTTAGAAAAGAAATATCTAATTCATCATCTATTAGTCTATATATATTATCATTTATTATACTTAAAGTATCCTTTTTATATTTATTATATATCTCCAAAGAATCTTTCATATTAAAGCCAAGTTCAGTTAAATAAACAATTACTTGATGGCTTTCATCATATTTAAGCAAATTATCATATATCAAATCTATTTTTTTAGTTGTTATCTTAGGAACTAAATTAAGAATAGATTTGTCTTCAAGTATTTTATCTAAGCACTTATCTCCTAATACTTCTACAATTGATGTTGCAAGTTTTTTACCAACTTTAGGAAATAAACTGCTCGATAAAAATTCAATAACACCATCTTTATCTTCAGGTTTTACTTTTTCA
Source organism: uncultured Mycoplasmatota bacterium (assembly GCA_900544605.1). GTDB lineage: Bacteria > Bacillota_I > Bacilli_A > RF39 > UBA660 > SIG204. The sequence continues at coordinate 8,392 of UQVP01000010.1, forward strand.
TATTCAGTAACGTTAAACTGTAAACCATATCTAGGATGTTCTACTTCTTCTCCATGAAAGATATAAGTATCACCTTCATTTAATTCATGAAAATAACCCGTAAAAGTGATAGTTTTGTCAACGAAATTGCTAAGAACATCATTATCTGTTTCATCAAGATGAAAAAGTCCAATAAAGTATCCTTTATCAGAAGTAAATATAGCTTTTTTATATTTTCCTTTTATATATGATTTCATCCTATCACCTCTTTTTCTATTATATCAAAAATAATTATACTTTCACCAAAAAAACTTCATTTCTGAAGTTTTCGTCTATAATATATAATATTTAACTTAAGTTAGATTTTTGGTATGCAAGACTAGCAGCTACTACAACAAAGTGAGCTGCTATCATCACCAGCTATGGAACAGCGACCAACACCGTCATTTGCATACACACCTCCACCTGAGCCAGAAAACAATGTGGCAGAGTCAACGGAGCAATTAGAAAAACTTGCTGTATCAATGGAACAACTTATGCCTTCAATTTTTGTGTCATCTATTTTTTTTAATATTAACACATTATCCGCATAAAAAGATGTGTTCCCACCCCTTACACAATATTCTTTACCTTTTAATATTGCACACACATATGATTCCGTAACTTTATTATCTTTATCTAATACATGTTTTAAATAATAACTTTTTCCTAATGTACTTGCATCTTTTGTGAATTTAGATGTATTGTTTGTATCTATTGTAGCTCCAATTTTTATTTCATCTGTTGACCATCTATACACTACTGTTGTTGATGGTATATCTGGAGTTGTATTCCCTTTCTCTGTTGCTTCATACTTCTTATTTTCTTGATTATATTTTACATTATAATCTCCAACTGTCATTGTTGTTCCATCTTGCGATACTCCTCCATTTGATATTTTTACTGTTCCTGATGTTGGTTTATTTCCACTCATATTAATTTCTAATTTACCATCTGGTAATCCTGCTCCTGTTAGATTTCCATTACCATCTATATTATATGTTCCATTTGGTACTGACTTATTTTCTAACTTGGCTTCTGCTACTGCTGTCTCTACTTGTTTTATGTAGTTATCTGCACTTCTTTCTGCTGCTCCTTTCTTCGCATTCTTAATTGTATTCATTACTATTGGTGTAGCTATTAGTGCAATGATTGCGAGTACTACTATTACCGCTAGTAATTCTATTAAAGTAAAACCTTTTTTATTTTTTAATTTCATAATATTCCTCCTTCTTTTATTTAGATTTACTTTATTTTGTAAAGGTACAACAAAAAAACACAAAGAAATCTAGACTACAAATAAGTCTAGAAACTTTGTGTTTTCTTTATTATTTAATATAGTATGATTAAATAACCCCCCCCCAGGTTGGTGTTTTTGCTAAAATATTTGAAGTCATGTTAACCATACTACCACTTTCCTTTACTATACTAATTATACATAATTATCTTTTGGAATGCAATAATTTTGTAAAAATTTTTATTCTTCATTCATACTATTTAAAAACTCTTTTAAATTTAAAGCAACATTGTTTGGTAATATTTCTCCTAATTCTTCAATATCTACTTCTTTTAATTTATTAATACTTTTATATTTTTTTAGAAGCTCCTTTTTTCTTTTTTCACCAATACCTTCAATGCTATCAAGGATACTTTCAATAGCACCTTTACTCCTCAACTGTTTATGATAATTGATAGTGAAATTATGAACTTCGTCTTGCATTCTTTCTAAATAAAAGAATACATCACTATTATGTTCTATTTTTATTTCCTCATTATTAGAAGTTATTAAAGCTTCTGTACGGTGATGGTTATCTTTTTTTAAACCTACTACAGGAATATTTAGGTTTAAAGAATCTATTACTTCTTTAGCAATATTAATTTGTCCTATACCACCATCAACAATAATTAAATCAGGCATTGTAAGATTATCTCTCAAGATTCTAAAATATCTACGATATATAACTTCTTTCATAGTCCCATAATCATCATTTTTATCAACCGTTATTTTAAATTTACGATATTCATTCTTATTAGGTCTACCATCAATAAATACAACCATTCCTGATACATTAAAGCTACCAAATAAATTAGAGTTATCGAATATTTCAATACGGTCTAGAGGATTAATATTAAGTAATTGTGCAAGTTTATCATTAGCACCACTCGTCTTTTTCTCATCCCTCTTTATCATTTCAAATTCATTTTCTAAACTTATTTTTGCATTTTCATTAGCCATATCTACTAACTTTAATTTTAAACCTTTTTGAGGAGCTTTTACTTTAACTTCAAGAACACTTTCTATAATATTAGAATCTACTACAGAAGGTACTAAGATTTCTTTAGGTTTTAAAACACCTTTTTCATAAAATGATACAATATATCTATTTAATTCATCATTTACTTCATCTATAATAGGAGTTATTTTAGAATGTCTTCCAACTATTTTACCACCTCTAATAAATAATACTTGAATTGATAACATTCCCTTATCTTCAAAATAACCAAATATATCTCTATCAATATTATCATCAACTTCTACTTTTTGACGTGCTAGAGTAATGTTTATATAATCATATAATTCTTTTAACTCTTTTGCTTTTTCATAATTAAGATTTTCACTTTCTTTTAACATTTCTTCTTTTATTTTAGTAGAAATAATAGTATGGTCACCTTTCAAGAATTTGATAATTTCCTCTTCCATATTCTTTATTAATTTCTTATCTACTTTATTAGTACAATAACCTAAACATTGATTAATATGATAATAAAGACACGGTTTTTTATTATATGTACTACATTTTCTTAAAGGATACATACGATTTAAAAGATTAACAGTTTGACGAGCTGCATATACATTAGGATAAGGTCCATATAATCTTCCTTTATTTTTTTTACGATTTAAATTTCTAACTATAAGTAGTCTTGGTACTTCTTCATCTGTAAGTTCAATGTAAGGATAACTTTTATCATCTCTAAGTAAAATATTATATTTTGGATCATATTTCTTAATTAAATTTATTTCAAGAATTAAAGACTCTGTTTCACTTCCAACAACAATATATTCAAAATCTACTATTTCACTAACTAGTTTAGCTGTTTTTCCAGTGTGTGTACCACGAAAATAAGAACTTAATCTATTTTTAAGTTTTTTAGCTTTACCAACATATATAACAATACCATTTTTATTTTTCATTAAATAGCATCCTGGCAAATTAGGAACTAGTGATAATTTTTCTTTAATCATAGTAACCTCCTCTTTTTTTATTATAACAAAAAAACCAACTAAAAGTTAGTTTATTTTAATTTTTCTAAAGCATCATTAAAAGTTGTTACAGGAATTAGCTTAATTTTATAGTTGTTTTCTTTAATTAATTTTTGAGCTTCTTCATAATTTTCTCCTGCAGGAACTAAAAATATATCTGCTTTTTCTTTTACAGCACCTTTTATTTTATATTCTACTCCACCAATAGAACCAACATTACCATTAACATCAATTGTTCCAGTTCCTACTATTTTTCTTCCTTGGGTTATATCTTCACTAACTAAACTATTATAAATTGAAAGTGCTAGAACAAGACCACCACTTGGTCCCGATTCTGATTTTTTAAATTCTAATTCTATTTTAGGAGTGGTTTTGATATCACTTGTTTTAGTTACTCCCAAACCAATTATTTTTTTATTATTTTCTTCTCTTAATGTTCCATAACATTCTACTTCTTTATTATTTCTTTTAGCAATAACTTTTATTTTCTCATTATTATTTTTTTCTAACATTATTTCATCTAATTGTTTCTTACTAGTAATCTTAATACCATCTACTTCTATTATCTCATCACCAATTCTTAAATTAGTATCTGCTTTTTCATCAACGTATATAATAAATATATGTTCATTAGATAATTCTATTTTTTTGTTTGCATTGGTATACGCAACTATAACTGCATTATTTTTAGCTTCTTCTAAAAGTAATTTATCTCTATAATCTGCTTCTTTCATAGTTTCATTATCATAAATAACTTCTTCTTTTTTTAAAACATCCCAATTTTTATTTACAAAAGAATATAAAAGTGTAGGAATAGTAGCTTTTATTTCTGATACATAAGCAAGATTAAAAGAACCACTCTTTTCATAACTGTTTTCTACCTTTACACGATCATCTACTTTTATAATTCCTCCTGGAGCTTCTATATAATAAGGAAATTCAATAGTACAAGCTAGTAATAAAACTATAAACAAAATTAATGATTTATAATTATTTTTTAATATTTTTTTTACTTCATCATACACTTTTTTTAGCATATTTTCCTTCCTTTCTTTATATTCTATAGTAAATAAGGAGCAATTATGAAAAGAAATATTATCAATCTTCTCGTTATGGTAGTTCTTATTTTTTTTACGATTCAAATTCTTTTAACGTCGAGTGAAGTTATGAGCGCTGTTGAATTTTCTTTTTCAATATGGAAAAACAGTATCTTTCCATCACTTTTTCCTTTTTTTGTTATCTCACAAGTTCTTGTTAATTATGGTTTTGTAGAACTAGTAAGTGAGTTGTTTAAGCCATTCATGAATAAAGTTTTTAAGGTAAGCGGATCATCTGCTTATGTTTTTATCATGAGTCTAATTTCTGGTTTTCCATCTAGTGCTAAATATGTTAGAGAAATATATAAAAAAGACTTAATCGATGAAAAAGAAGGAACTAAAATTTTAATGTTTACTCATTTTTCTAACCCTTTATTTATTCTTGGAACTATATCTTTAACATTCTTAAATAATAAAGAGGTAGGACTTTTAATCCTTCTTTCGCACTATGTATCAAACCTTATTATCGGTTTGATATTTAGAAATTTATATCCTAACAAAAATGAGAAATGTAAATTCTCACTTAAAAATTCTTTATATAAAATGAATGAAGCTAGAAATAAAAACAGTAAAAGCTTTGGTGAAATACTAAGCAGTTCTATTATTGATACTATCAACACTCTTTTATTAATTTTAGGAACAGTAACTATTTTTTTAATTATAACTACTATTATTGATAAAATTATTAATATATCACCCTATTATCAAGCTATCTTAAATGGTATTGTAGAGATGACACAAGGTCTAAAATATATTAGTATTTTAGATATTCCTTTAAGACTTAAAACTATTATATCAGTAATGTTTATATCATTTGGTGGAATTAGTGTTCACACCCAAATTATAAGTATTTTAAGTGATACTAAAATTAAATACTTACCTTTTTTATTAGCAAGAATTCTTCATGCTTTAATTTCTGGTATCTTAGTTTTCATACTATTTGAATGGTGGTTTTAACACTCTCCCCCATTATATAATGGTATACGATATTCAAAATTATCATCAAAAACATGAACTATATTAAGCCCAAAATCTTCATTAGGAAATTTAGAGTTAGTTATTGGAATTTTTATACTTATAAAAGAGTTCGCACTTGCACATACTTTAGCGCCTCTAATATCAACATCAGCAGCATTTGAACCTACACTTAAATCAAATTTAGAGTTACTAATTAATTCAGTCGCATAATCTCCATATTTTATTTTTTGAAAAGATTGTTTTTTATCTTCTTCTTTATAATTGTATTCCCAAGATAATTGTTTACTAGTATTGTTATTATAAGTAAAATTAATACAATTATCACCACATGTATCTATAAGTTGTAATCCGTAATCATTAATATCAGAATAAATATAATCAGTAAGTAAGTTTTGTTTACTAACAAGTGCTGTTTTAGTAACAGAGTTTTCATAAACATTCTTTAAAGATATAATTATTTCAAAAAGTATAACAACAATAATCATTGTTAATGTAAAAGAAACTATTAATTCTAATGTTGAAAAACCTTTATTATTTTTCATAAGAAACCTCCTAAAAATTAAGTGAAGCATAAGTGTAATTATCAACCTGCTTACTATCTATAGAACCTATTTTATTATTAAATTCAATTATAATTACACATTTATCTTTTTCTTCTAAAAACTTTATAAAATCTTGTGCTTTAGGACTTATTTCAGTCTTACTTGTCGCATTAGCTTTAATATCATTTAAATTACCAATTATTACGGTATTTATATTAGAGCTTTTCTTTAAATTATTCCAAGTATTATTGTCTGTATGATCAATAATGTTAACGCCAGTACAATAATTATTTGTATCATTCTTTTTTATATACTTAGCCACTTCATTTGTTATATAAAGTCCTGAAACCGTATTATAAGAAAAACTTCGATTAAAATTTCTCATAATACTATTGGTTTGTATAAACATATAAACAAGCACTCCTAAAACAAAACTAGAAACTATAAATACTTCTGCAAGCATAAAACCCTTATTATTTTTTTTCATATTTTTACCTCGTTATTATTGTAATTATTACATTTTTATTATATAATAATTTTAGGATTAAAGCTAGTCCTAAATATAAGAGAATAAAAATATTTTTTATTATAAAGGGGTTGAGTAGATGCTCAAAATTTTTGATTATGAAAAAATACCTGTAGTTGAGGTTGTAAATGAAATATTAGTAGACGCTAGTAAACGTGGAGCAAGTGATATTCACTTTGATCCTTATGAAGAATATTTAAAGATTAGAATTCGTATTGATGGTCAATTAATTGATTATACTGAAGTTCCTAATACAATAAAGAAAAATTTAATTACGCGTGTCAAAATTATTTCAGGAATGAATATTACAGAATCTAGATTACCTCAAGATGGAGCAATTAAAGCTACTCTTCAAGGTATAAATTTAGACCTCCGTGTTTCAAGTTTGCCAACAAGTGAAGGTGAAAAAATTGTTATCCGTATTCTTGATTATTCAATGAGTTTATCAGGACTTGAGCATTTAGGCTTTAGTGAAAGTAATTATAAAAAGATGTTAGAAATGATTAGCGTTCCTAACGGAATTATTCTTGTCACTGGTGCAACTGGTAGTGGTAAATCTACAACTGTTTATTCAATCTTACAACGTTTAAATCGTGAAGAGACAAATATTATTACTGTTGAGGATCCAATAGAAATGGATATAGCTGGTATTAACCAAGTTCAAACTAACAGTGAAATTGGACTAACATTTGCAACTGCTCTTCGTTCTATTTTACGTCAAGACCCTAACATAATTATGATCGGAGAAATTCGTGATACTGAAACTGCTAAAATTGCCGTTCGTGCATCTATCACAGGACACTTAGTTCTTTCTACACTTCACACCAATAACTCACTTAATACAATCGAACGTTTATTAGATATGGAAGTTGAGAGATACTTACTTTCTAGTGCTTTAACAGGAATTGTTTCTCAGAAATTAGCTAGAAGGTTATGTCCACATTGCCGTGAAAAAAGACCTACTAATGAATATGAAAAAGAATTATTTAAAAAAGTAATTGGTAAAGATATTGAAGAAGTATATACAACAGTAGGTTGTGAAGAATGTGGTAATGGCTACAAAGGTCGTATTGCTATACACGAAGTATTAATGATTAATGATGAAATCAAAGATGCTATCAGTAGAGGTATTAGAAGAGATAAACTTAGAGAATTAGTTTATAAATCTGATGTTGTTACTCTACTTCAAGATGGACTTTATAAAGTTGCTAATGGTTTAACTACATTCGAAGAATTATTAAAAATTATTGAATTAGATGATGATGATAAAGTTGCTGGTGATTATGATTTACAAACAGCTCTAAAATTTGCTAATATTAATAATGAAGAACATGAAAAAATAGAAAAAGAAAAAGCTTTAGAACATCAAAAACAATTTAATAAAAAAATTAACGATGAAGAAAAAGATGAAAATAACAACGAAGAAGATATCAAAGAAGAAAATAACAAGGAAGAAGACAGCAAAGAAGAAAATGTAACCGAAGAAACAGAAACAGAAGCTGAAGATAAAGAATTAGTTGATACTAATGATGAAGCTGAAACTGAAGGTTATAGTGAAAGTGATGATGTTGAAGAAGTTGAAGATACTGATGATAAAAACAAAAAATAAGAATCACATTTGTGATTCTTATTTATTTTGTTAATAAATTTAATAACCAATTTAAGTCTATTCTTGATAATAGAATTATAATTGCTCCTATACTTAAGAAAGGTCCAAAAGGAATAATGTGATCTTTTTTTTGATATAAAATAATCAAAGACAATGGCAAACCTATAATTGATGCTAAAAAGATTGATAAAACTGATAATTGCCATCCTAAAACAAGACCAAATATAAATAATAGTTTTATATCTCCCCCACCCATTGATTCTTTCTTAAATACTAAGTCGCCAACCATTTTTAAAAAATAAATAGCAAAACTAGCAATACAACCATTACCTAAACTAATTAATACTGTCTGATAACCATGTATAAATAATATTTCAACGAATAAAGCAATACCAAAGAATACTAATACTTCATCTGGAATAATCATATATATATAGTCACTAACCATTATAATTATTAACATTGATATAAAAGTTAAAGCAATTAACAAGTCCCAGGTAAAACCAAAAGATAAGAAAGCTAAAGCAAAGATTAAGCCACAGCTAAATTCAAAGATTGGATAAAACCAAGATATTTTTTGCTTACAGCTTGTACATTTTCCCCTTTGAAATGCAAAGGAAAGAATTGGTAATAATTCCCAAAATTGTAACTTATGATTACAATTAGGGCAATGAGAGGCAGGGTATATAATTGATTCACCTTTAGGTAACCTAAACCCTACCACATTGTAAAAAGATCCTAATATTGTTCCTAAAACAAAGAAACATAATGCATAATATAACTCCATAAATCCCCCTAACTAAGATTTTGTACAGATTGATATAGACTAAACATTGGTATAACGATTGCAAGTACAATCGCACCTACAACAACTGTCAAGAAGATGATTAATATTGGTTCAATAAAAGTCTTAATTCTTGTAACAGAGTTTTTATGTAAGTCTTGATAATAATCTGATACTTTTTTCATCATTTCTGGTAATTGTCCAGTTTTTTCTCCTGTAACCAACATTTCATAAGCTGGAACTGGAAAAGCCCAATGATTTTCAAATGATTTAGATATTTTTTCACCTTTAGCAAGGTTAGTAATAGTATCTAATATAATCATTTTATAAATCTCATTATTAGTAACTTTATTCAAAATATTCATACTATCTGTAATGAAAACATTATGTGATAATAATGAAGAGAATGTTTTAGTAAATATTGTTACTTCATTATAAATGATAACATTTCCTATAACTGGCATATGCATAAATAACCATTGTGCCAAAGTTCTAAACACTTTAACGTTTTTATATAGATATACTAAAACAACTACAACTACTACAACAACTAGAATAATATAAATATAATTATATTTTAAGAAATTACTTACTGCCAAGATAAATAAAGTAAATTTTGGAATCTGAGCAGCATCCATACTTTCATATATACTAACAAATTGAGGTATAACGAATACTAAAATGAAAATAATAACAGCTGTTGCAAAAACCATGATAATCATTGGATACATTAAAGCTGTAACCATTTGTTTTTTTGTTTTTTCCATTTCATCAAAGTATTCAGCCATATCATCTAATACTTCAGGTAACTCACCAGTCATTTCTGATGCTTTAATCATATTAATCAATATTCTAGGGAAAGCATCTTTTTGTTTTTCTAAGGCTGTACTGAAATTTTCGCCCATTGTTAAGTCATAGATGATAGTTCTAAATAATTTTTGATATCCCTTCTTTTTTGAATATTGTCTAGCCAATATTTTCAAAGCTTCAACTAAAGGAATACCAGCTTTGATATAAGTAGATAATTGTGTTAAAAAAAATATTAAATCTTTATTTTTTACTTTTGTTTTAGAAACAGAAGCACTTTTATGCATAAACTGAATCCATTTATTTGTTTTAATATTATATACTTCATAGCCTTCACTTAACAAGAAGGAATGAACTTCAACTTTTGAAAATGCTTCAAAATAATCAGTAACGATCTTACCATTTGGAGCTTTTGCCGTATATTGATAAACAAGCTTAACATCACTTTTTTCGGCATCTTCACCTTCAAAGTTAATTAATAATACTTGTCTACTCATATCCTTCTTATTACGATAATCCTTAGCAAATACCGAATTTTGAAAACTATTCTTTATTTTATCTACTAAAACCTTTGGCGAAGATAAAAGAGTGTTAAGAAAATCATCAAATTTTTCTTTGAAAGTTTTCTTTTCTAATTTAACTTTATCATTTACATATTCATTTTTATTATTTTTTTCAGCAGCTTTTTCTTGTTTTCTTTTTATTTCTGCACGTAACTTATCTTCTTGTTTTTGTTGAGCCATTAACTTATCTTTCATTTGTGACTGCAACTTTTTCAAAGTACGAGCTTCTTTTAATTTTCTTTTCTGTTCTAATACTTTAGCGTTCTTTCTTTTATAAATATTACTTAGCATAACAATAAATCCAAGTGAGAAAAATAAATATTTAAATAATTTATAAACAAAAAAACTTATAACTGTGAAACCAATATAGGCATATCTAAGCAAAGTAATTAAACCAAATGTAAAATATTTGAATATCTTATAAACAGGAAATGAAATTATTTCTAATGGTAATAATATATATCTTAAAATATTAACATTTTTTTTGGGTTTACTTAATTCGATTTTCTTACTATCATCACTTATATTTTCAGCGATAGAAGCTATTTTATTTTCATCTTCTATATCATAATCATTAGAAGTTAAATCTTTTGTTTCTTCTTCAATTGGTTGTATATCATTTTTCTCTAATAAACTTGTTGGGTTACTTTCTTCAGGAACTTCCTCTTCTGGTTGTTCTGTAGGTAACATAAACTCTTCGTTTTGTTTATCAAAATCTAAATTATCATCCGTAGAATCAAAATCCATAGAAGTAGGAACATTATCATCGATTTCATTTTCTTCTTCAACGTCATTAGGAACATCAAATTTATTTTCAATATTATGTTCTCTATTATATTTTTCAATTTTTTCCATTGCATTATCAGGAATATGAACTATTTCTGAATCTTTATCTAGTTTTTTTACCTTAAACACTTTCCTACGTTTTATAGTGTTTGCTATCATCACAGGCAAAGATAATGAATATATAAGGTATTTAAATATCTTATATACTAAAAATGAAGGAAATAAAATAGCATAAAATATTATTTCACTAAACACATAAAAAGTATAAAAGAAACCTTCACAAAAAAGTTTTACTATTTTGATTGGTAACATTAGTATAAATCTTAGTATTTTATAGACAAACTTGAAAAATGATGTAAATCCTTTGTCCATTTAAAAACACCTTCCAATCTCCTCTATTCCTCTATCATATCAATTATATCATATTTTTATTTTTTGTAAAACAAATTTCTACAATTTCATATAATATTTTAGAAAGGAGTTTACACATGAATTATTATGTCCCATACTTTAATATGTATCCAAATATGGTAACTCCTACTTTAGGAGCTGCTGCTAATACAGGAGGATTATTCTCAAGACTTCTCGGTCGTGGATTTAATTGGGGTTCAATACTAACTAATACGCAAAAAACCTTAGGTATAGTTAATCAAGCAATTCCCGTTATAAAACAAGTATCACCAGTTGTCAAAAACGCTAAAACCATGTTTCGTGTTTTGAATGAATTTAAAAAAGAAGATACTGTAAGTACTACTCCATCTAATTCCATAGCTAACAATTATACTAAAGAACAAGCCAATTACGAACCCGAAGCTATTAACAACTATAATGATGGACCAACATTTTTTCTAAACTAAAAGCGATATCAATTAAGTATCGCCTTTAGTTTTTTTATTTTACTTTTAATTTTTAATTTTCTTATTATATATTTTTGAGGTACTTGTTTTAACAACATTTCAAAATAATCAATTCTTTTTATTAAATATTTATCAAAAACTTTATTCTTTTCTTTTAAAAGTATTGGTCCATATTCTAATTCTTTTTTAGAATACTTTGCTTTTCCTTTTTCTAATTTAATAATTGTATAATACTTTTTCTTTTCATATACAATCTTTTCATCAATAACTTTATAATTCAATTTAGTAAGTTGATATCTTAAATTATAAACATCATCATTACTTTGTACAATTAAATGCTTTATATTTTTATTAGCAATAATATTTAAAATTGTTTTAGTGCCTAATCCTGCTAGCACAATAATATCATCATCATGAATTTTAATATTTTCTAAACCATCATTAAGTATTAATTCTATTTTAGAAGTAAGATTATATTTTTCAATGTTTTCTTTTGAATAGTTTATAACTTTTTCTTTATTATCTATCGCAGTACATTTAATCTTTTTATTTAAAGTTAAATAAATATCAAGAAGAGCATGATCACATCCTACATCAATAACATGATAATCACTATCTATCATGTCAGCAATTGTCTTTAAACGATTACTTATGTTCATTCTATTCACTCATATAATCTTTTAATTTTCTAGAACGTGAAGGATGACGTAACTTTCTTAAAGCTTTAGCTTCTATTTGTCTAATACGTTCACGTGTTACACCAAACATTTGACCAACTTCTTCCAAAGTTCGAGATTTACCATCCTCAAGACCAAAACGTAAACGAATTACCTTTTCTTCTCTTTCAGTCAAAGTTAATAAAACATCAGAAATTTCATCTTTTAACATTTCGTGAGTAGCGTATTCTTCTGGGCTCATATTTCTTTCATCTTTTATAAAGTCACCTAAATGAGAATCATCTTCTTCACCTATAGGAGTCTCTAAACTAACTGGTTCTTGACTAATTTTATAAATATCTCTAATTTTTTCAACACTAACATTCATTTTTTTAGCAAGTTCTTCTTCTGAAGGTTCACGATTTAATTCAAGCGTCAATTGTCTTTGAATACGCGCTAATTTATTAATAGTTTCAACCATATGAACAGGAACACGAATAGTACGAGCTTGATCAGCTATAGCACGAGTAATAGCTTGTCTAATCCACCAAGTTGCATAAGTTGAAAATTTATATCCTTTATTAACATCAAACTTTTCAACGGCTTTCATAAGACCAATATTTCCTTCTTGTATTAAGTCAAGAAATAACATTCCCCTACCTACATATCTTTTAGCAATACTTACAACTAAACGTAGGTTAGCTTCTGCTAAAATAGTTTTAGCTTCCTCATCACCAGCTAAAATACGATCAGCAAGCTCTAACTCTTCTTCCATTGTAAGAAGCTTTATTTGTCCTATTTCTTTTAAGTACATACGAACAGGATCATTAATAGTTAAATCTTTTGTTAATGCTCCATCATCTAGTAATGTTTTATCTGTACCACCAGCATTATCAGTATCATCTTCTGAAACAACTGCTATATTATTTTCATTAAATAAATTATATAATTCATCTAAAGAATCCGCATCTAAATCAAGCCCTTTTAAAGAATTTGCCAATTCTTCATAAGTAATAAACCCTTTTTCTTTTCCTTTTTTTACTAATTCTTTTTTTCTATCATCAAAACTCTTAATTTCATTTATCATAATTTTCTCCTCTTAACTTTTTTAATTCTACTAATTTTTGACCAATTTCTACTTTTTTCATACTATCATTTGTTTCGTGTAAAAGTTTAGTTAGTCTTTTCTTTTCTTCTTCAATATTATAATCTAAAATAACATTTATATAATCATTTATTTCATCCATTGTAAAATTTTCTTTTATGTTATGCTTATTAATTTCTTTTATTGTATTCATATATTCTTCATCTTTATCTAGAACATATGATAAAAAGTCTACCTCACTTATATACCCGTATTCTTTAAAATAAGTTATAATAAGTCTTTCTAAATCGCGATATTTCTTAGTTGGTAAATTTGATAACCTATTCATACAAACATTAACAACTTCATTACTTCTTAACATATAATAAACAAGATATATTTCAGCTTTCTCATACTTGCTTAAACTTACCTTCTTTTTTTCTATTTTCTTTTCTACCTTTTTTGGTTTATGTTCTAAATTTAATTTTTCTCTTAAGAATTCAACATCTAAATTAGAATCTTTGCTTAATTTTTTAAGCGTTATTTCTCTTAAAATATCGTCATCTATATTATTAAGTTCTTCCAAAATTTGACTAACATATAATGCTGTTTCATTACTATCGTTAAGATTTTTATCTTTACGTAAATAATCAAGTTTAAAATCCATAACCGTTATGGGATTATTTAATTTATTAATAAACTTGTCCTTACCATATTTTAAAATATATTCATCAGGATCTAAATTTTCTTCTAATCTTACAATCTTTGGTGTTATTCCAATTTCTGCAAGTTCATTAGCACATGCGAATGTAGCTTTGGCTCCAGCACCATCGCCATCAAACAAAAGTACAACTTCATTTGCCATTCTTTTAATAAGCAAAGCTTGATTTTTAGTAACAGCCGTTCCCATGGTTGCTACAACATTCTTAATACCAATTGAATAAGCACGCATTACATCCATGAAACCTTCCATGATAATAACTTGTCCTACATTTCTAGCTTCATCTTTAGCTCGGTAATAATTATAAAGTAATTCTCCTTTTTTAAATATCTCAGTTTCTTTACTGTTGATATATTTAGAAGTATCGGTTCCTTCATAAATTCTACCACTATATCCAACTACTCTACCATTTAAATCATGAAGGGGAAACATAATTCTATCACAATATATATCATTAAGCCCATATTCATTTTTTATTACCAAACCACTTTTAATTAAATCATCTTCATTAAATTGTTTCTTTAATAATAATTTAGTAAGCAATCCTCGCTGTTTTAACGAATAACCTATTTCAAAGTACTTAATCATATCATCATTTATCTGTCTTTTGTAAAGATAATCTTTTGCTTTAAGTCCTTCGTTTGTATTTAAATTATTTTGATAAAATTTTAAACTTAAATCATATATATCATACAAATTATTATTAATAATTTTTTTATTAAAATGCAGGTCACCTAAATTTACTTTAATACCACCAATATCTGCTATTTTTTTTATAGCCTCTAAAAAGGAAATATTTTCATAATCCATCACAAATTTAAATACATTACCTGTGGCTCCACAAGAAAAGCATGTATATATTTGTTTATCTTTAGATACACTCATACTTGGTGAATGATCATCATGAAATGGACATACTCCAAAATAATTCTTACCACGTTGTGTTAGTGATACATATTTAGAAACAACATCAACTATATCAACACTACTGCGAATATCATTTATTTGTTCTGTTGTTAATTTAGGCATATATATCACACTCCCTACTTATAATATACGACAAAACTTTTCTATTTCCTTTTTTTTATGGAAATTTTTTTAATTTTTTTGCATTTTCTCCATATTTTAACAAAAAAACTATCACTTTTAGGATAGTTTCTATTAAAAATATTAAAGTTCTGTTATTTTTCCCAATATCAATTCAACACTAGTTGTAATAAATTTTTCTACATTCTCGATATTAAAAATATAATCTTTTTTTTCTTTACTATTTTCTATTATAATTCCCATTTGACTTAATAATAATCCCATTTTATCCATTGGTATTTCTTCTATAATATTAGATAATTTAGGAAGTTGATTATAAAATATTTTTAAATCCATATTATACCTATCAATTAATTTAATATTTAAATTAGTATAATCATTATAAACATATAGTGATAACATATTACCAGAACATTTTACGACTGTTCCATCTAATTTAGTAATCATAGGTTTATCATAAAATTCTGTTACAAAATATTTAAACCATAAATAGTCAGTATATAAATGTATGAAATACCCCATAACAAAATCATCAGTTAAACTATTTTTATATTTATTTAAGAAAGATTCTATATCAGGAATGTTACTATCTAATTCTTTTAAAAAATGACTTTTAGTTTTCTCTTCGCCAATAAATTTTGATATATCAGGTGCAATAGCTCCAATTAAGAGTTGACTTTTATCTCTATTCAATTCTTTATTTATTTCATTTGCTACTGCTAAATGAATAACTGCTGATGCCACAAATATCATCCTCCACCATAGATTATATCATACAAATTAATATTTTTTTTAATTTTTAACATAATATTTTATAAGGAGTGATAAGAATGTCATTAAAAAAAGTTCTAAAATTAAATATCATAGTTATCTTTCTATTATCGTTTTTAACTCATTTCATTTACAAAATAATACCAATTGATTTATTTGCTATATTTTTCCCAGTAAATGAAAGTATTTTTGAACACATGAAAATGATTTACACCACTTATCTTATTGATAGTATTATTTTATTTTTATTATTTAAAAAGTATAATATTAAATTTAATAATTTCTTTGGAGCTTTATTTTTAAGTTCAATTATTTCTATAACATCATTTTTAATTATCTGGTTACCAATTTATTATCGCATTGGTGAGAATCTTTTAATAACTCTTATTATCTTACTTATATCAATATTTTTATCACAAATTGCAAGTTATTACATTTTAACATCTTTTAAAAATAATATTTTAAATTATATTGCTTTTGGTTTTGTAATCTTATTTATTATTTTATTTGCTTATTTTACTTATTATCCCCTTCATAATGATTTCTTTTTAGATCCTTTAAATCAAAAATATGGTATTAATACGTATTTAATAAAATAAAAAGAACCAAATTAATTGATTCTTTTTAGGGTTAAACCCATCTATATATAAAACGCTAACACGTTAGCGTACTAAATAACTATTCTTAATATATCCAACTTTATTTAATTATATTCAAACTTTGTATCACAATAATAATATATTCATAATATTTCTTTTTGTTACAAAAAAAGAAATATTGCCTAATACTTCTTTTCATCTATTAATATATTTATCATATTGTCTAATAAAGTTTTCTAATGACTCGATTATTTTTTTTAAAAATTCAACGTTATTACAATCACGATATCTACCATTAATTTCAATTTGAATTGCATCAACATCCTCAAGATTATATAAATACTGTGTTATAGCGCCTCCCTTAAAAGGATCGTTATGTTTTATAAATTTTATGCCATTTTCAGTAAAGGCTTCTTCTAATTCTCTAATAGTTGAAAAATCAGCTGATAAATTATTTAGTGTCCCAAATTCAATATCAAAATCTCTATCTTTAGAAGCGCCGTGCAAATCTATAACTAATTTTATGCCATTTTCTTTTACCAAATTAATAAGAGCTTTTTTGTATTCATCATTATTATCCCTATTAGAATCCATTCCTGTGTCCGCCAATTTAACAATAGAGTAAGTTTTATCATATTTATTCAAATATAATGATATAGCTTTAGTATATGGTTCACTAAGTTTAACTGTTCCATCATGATGTGTTTGGATCATTGTATGTGGAGCAGAAAATAAAATAGGAACACTACCTGTTTTTATTTCAAAATTATTTTCTGTTAGATATTTTTCTAATTCATTTATTTCTTGTTTAAAATCCACTATACCACTTCCTATAGATATTATAACATATTAATTTTAAATTTTTCACTATATATTAATACCTAGAAATAATATTTCATCATATTAAATAACTCAAATACCTAGATAATTTTAATTCTTTATTTTTACATTATCTCTATTTTTTAACATTTTCCTGTGAGTTGAAAAAAATGCTAATGAATATTATATTACACTAACTCTAAATTTTTCTTTTCCTTTTCAATAACATCAATAAATTCTTTTTCACTTGGAATTGTTAATCTAAATTCTGATGAAAATATAGTTTTATTATCTTCTGGTAAAGTATATTTTACTACTGTTTCATTCTTATCTGTCGAAAGTAGTATCCCTATTGTTTTACTTTCATCTTTTGACTTTATTTTTCTATCATAGTAATTAACATACATTTGCATTTGTCCTAAGTCTTTATGACTAACTTTTCCAATTTTTAAATCTATTATAACAAAACATTTTAGTATTCTATTATAAAACACTAAATCTGGATAAAAATGCTCAGTATCAATAGTTATTCTTAGTTGATTACCAACGTATGTAAAACCTTTACCTAATTCTAATAAAAATTCTTTCAAATGCTCTAATATATTTTTTTCTAAATCAGTTTCTAGATAGTTTGTATTCTCTTTTATATCTAAAAATTCTAAAACAAATGGATCTTTAATTATATCTTGATTTTCATAAATACTATGACCTTTTGTAGATAATTCTAATACTTTAGATTTATCTTTTGATGTAACAAGTCTTTCATAAAGTAGTGTTGTTCTTTGCCTTTGTAATTCTTTAACATTCCAATTTGAATTAATGCACTCTTTCATATAGAAATCCCTCTTTTTATTTTCTTTAATCTTAAGAAGTTCAAGATAATGAGTCCAACTTAATTCGCTCATAATCGATGAGCTAATTGGATATACTATATAAAATTGTCTCATCCGTCTTAAATTCTGAATTGAAAAACCTTTTCCAAAATTTTCTGTTAATTTTTTAGAAATACCTTCAATTAGAAAATCTCCATACTTTGCTCTTGATTTTCCTTTTTGTTTTTCAATAATCATTTTTCCAATGTTCCAATATAAATTAATCATTTCAGTATTAACAGTTTTATATATCCTATTTCTACTCTGCTCAATTAAATCTTTTATATTAATAAATAATTCATTTACTTCATTATCATCAATTGTTATTTTTTTGTTAATTTTATCATCATCCTTCCTACGAAATACAAGTCTTAAACTTATACCCTTTTTTATTCAACTTAATTTCAATACTTCCATTTATATCAGTCCTATAAATCTTACTACCTTTTAAAGTATCTAAAACTTCTCCTTTAGGATGACCGTATCTATTATTCTTACCAACACTAATTAAGCTATATTTAGGATTAATACTTTTTATAAATTCTTCACTACTGCTTGTGTTTGATCCATGATGACCCACTTTAAAAAAATCTATATTTTTAAGATTATATTTAGCTAATATATCATTCTCTTTTTCTATCCCTGCATCTCCCATAAATAGAAATTTGTATTTATTATAATTTAAATATATTACACTGGAATTATCATTCTCATTATCATATACTTTTGTTTTCAAAAACTGTAACTTATATTTATTTATCTTTAATTCATTAATACAACTATCATAATTTATATTAGTATTTTCTAGTAATTCTATTTGCTTTTTTTCTAAATTATTATTATCACCACAGTTAAATACAACATTATCTATTTTAAAATTTTTAACTAAATTTAGTGCTTCTCCCATATGATCATAATCACCATGCGTCAAAATCAAATAATCTATTTTTTTAATACCTAATGATTTTACATATGGAATAATAATATTATTGCTTATATAATTTGAATCATCAAATAATTTACCACCTGTATCAATTAAAATATTACCTTGATTATGTGGGTAAGAAATTAACAAACAATCACCTTGATTAACATCTAACATCGTTACCACTAAACTTTTTTTAAATATACAAATATTATAATGAATTATAATAATTAAAAATAAAATAATAAAATATTTTTTATTTTTAAGTGCTAGAACAATAACTATATAGTAAATTAAAATTACATAAATAGATGGCCTAGCAAATATGAAATTAAAATAATTAATATTAGAACAAAATAAACTTATTTGTTCTAATACATTTATTAAAAATAAATATACACCATTAAATAATGGTAATAAGAAGATTAAAAATGATAAAGGAAATATAATTAATGAGACAAAAGGTAAAAAAAATAAATTTAATATTGGGCTTAATAAATTAATAGAAAAATTATTATAAATTATTATTGGTAAACTAACCAAAAAAGAAAGTAATGATATTTTAATTAAACTCTTAAAATATTTCTTTTCTTTTAATTTATCACTAAAATAAATTAAAAATCCTGATATTGTAAAACTATAAATAAAACCTATATTATAAATGTAATATGGATTATAAAATAAAAAGAAAATCGTCATAATTAAAAATAAATTAAATGTACTAATTTTCCATTTAAATTTATTTTTAAGCAAACACAAAATAAAAAATATTACCGAACGCATTATGGAAGGTAAAAAATTAGTAAGAAAAGCATAAAGTAGTAACATCAAAATCATTGTTAATTCATACCATTTAAATTTTTTTAAGCAAAAAGTAAGAATTAATACTATAAAACTAACATGCATTCCAGATACAGCAAATAAGTGACTAATTCCATTTATTTGATATGATTTTTTAACATTATCATCTATATAACTATTATCTCCTAATATAAAAGCATTTAAATAGGCACTCCCAAGCAATCTATTATGTATTTTGTTTTTAATTTCATATAAAACATTTCTATTCTTTTCTATTAATTCTATTTTTTCAGCATCTAATACTAAAAATATCCTTTTACTTAGCAAATATTTTTTATAACTATATAAATTAAAATTAGTGTTACTACTAGGTTCTTTTAAAGTACCTTTTATACTTACTTTATCTCCTAATTTATAATTGAAATCACCTTCATAATTAATAAGCAATTTTTCCTTTCCAACCCCTTCAATAACCACTTTATTTTCTTTATAGTTTATTTTTGTTATTTTAATAATAAAATTCATGCAAGATAATTCATATTTAGATTTTCTATCACTATTTATATAACAAAAGCAATAAATAAAACAGCAAATAATTAAAATACTAAATAGTAATGTGGTCTTTAATTTTGTCAAACAATTTATCTCCAATACCACTTACTTTTTTTATATCTTCAATACTTTTAAATAAACCATTTTGATTACGATACGCAATAATATCATTAGCTTTACTTTCACCAATACCATTCAAATTCATCAATTGTTCTTTAGTAGCTGTATTGATAGAAACTTTATCATTTGTTTTGTTAGTGTTAGTATCAGAACTATTGCTACTACTAACAACATTATCTTTTGAAGTTGAAGCATTATTAACTACTGAAGTTTCTTTTTTGGTATACTTTGTAGTTTGATTACTATATTTATTACTTATAACTATCACATTTTCATCCTTAAGAATTTTACTTAAATTAATATCAGAAGTATCAGCTTTATTTGTTAGTCCACCACTTATGTTAATCGCATCAATAACTCTTGAATTAAGTGGTAATTCATATACTCCAGGAGTTTTAACTTCTCCTTTAATATCAATAGTAATACTTTCTTCTTTTTCTTCTTCTAAAACTTCATCTTTTGGTTCTACTACAGCTACCTCTTCTTTAATTACATCTTCTACTACTTCTTCTTTTTTATCACCAAACAAATAAACCATTACTCCAGCTATTATCATCATTAATATAACTACTCCACTTAATATTAAGTATTTATACTTTCTTCCAAATTCTAAAACTTTTTCCATCTTTTTCTCCTTTCACTTCTAATATTCCACAAAAATATTCTATTTCCTTTTTATTTCAAAAAAAAGATAGAAAAGTTTTTCTATCTAAATTATTTATAATATCAAACTATCCTAATTGTGATTTTGAGACAGTTATAACTGGGCGAACGCCAAAGTTGCTGTCGCTGCCGACGATGCCGTAGTTCAAGGTGCCGCCGTAGTTCACGCTCCAGGCGCGGCTAGAGTAAGACGCATTAGGGGTTGATGTCCAATAACCGTATGGTGCACTATTATTAACATTTAAATTTCCATATAACCATGTTGATAATCCCGAAGTTTTATTACCCGCAGC
>UQVP01000011.1 GCA_900544605.1 uncultured Mycoplasmatota bacterium
TACAACTTTTTACATATTTTTATGTTATAGAATATATTTATAAAAGCATACAAAAACACAAAGAAATCTAGACTATCAAAAAGTCTAGAAACTTTGTGTTTTCTACATTTTTCAATGTTATAATATGATTAAATAACCCCCCCCCAGGTTGGTATTTTTTCTAGCTTTGTAGATACTCCTTTAACCATACTACCACTTTCCTTTACTGTATTAATTATACAAGTATAAATTATTGTTGTCAATAATTTTATATTATTTTTCTATCCTCTAAATTATTCAAAATAGTTTTACTAGTAAATCCTACTAATATACCAGTTGGAATTGAAAATAAAAGTAACCAAGGAATATAATAAATTATGTATGTATTTTTTATAATTAGGATTGCAACTAAAATTTGTCCTATACTGTGAAAAATAGAGCCTACAATACTTACACCTATAATAGATAGTTTAGTTTTTTTTGCTAGAAACATAGAACACAAACTAAGAAAAGCTCCCCCTAATGAAAAGAAGAAGGTCATACTAAATAAACCTGTTCTTAAAATACCCACTAATATTATTCTAAGTAGTGATACATATAAAGCATCTTTAAAAGAAAACATATATAAAACTATTAAAATAATAATATTAGCAAGACCTAACTTTAATCCTGGAATATTACCATTAAAGAGTGGTATAAAACTTTCTATAATATTTAATACTACACTAAGTGCTAGTAACATTGTTAATCTTGTAAATTTTTTCATTATTTCACAACCGTATCTATTTCTTTATTATCTTCTATTTTTATAACTACCTTATTAGGAAGACAAACAAGTACTTCATAACTACTATCTATATATCCTTGTTTAGAACATATATGATTAGGGCTATTTTCTTCTTCAACCTTAATTTTATTATCGTTTGTTTTAATTAATATATCTCCATTATATCCAGAAACATGATATTCATGTTCTCCTTTTAAACTTAAATCTATTTCTAATACTAATTCATTTTCATAATATACTAGTGCTTTTTTAGGTGTATTATTATTTTTAACTAAAAATAATAATGCAAAGCTAACGATTATTACAAGTGCTAAACTTATAACTAATTTCCAATCACTTTTATTCATACTTATTGAAATTCTCACTTCTAATTATTTTATTGTCATTAGTATACCATATAGCTTCACAATCATAATTTTTAATTATTTCTTGACCTTCTTCTACACTACTTAAAAATAATGTTGTTGAAAGTATATCACCTAATGCACTATCTTTTGTAACTACTGTAACACTTTTCATATTATTACTTGGATATAAAGTATCTGGATCTATAATATGATGATAAGTAATCCCATTATATTCATAATTTCTTTCATATCCGCCACTGGTTACAACACTAATATTATTTCCTTTTATTACTGACATTAGATCTTCACCTTTAATCGGGCTTTGGATACCAATACTATAATTTTTCTTTTTATAGTTACTTCCTACTTTGACATTACCACCAGCATTTATTAAATATTCGTCAATACCAATACTCTCTAAATATTTACCAACTACTTCTGTAGTATATCCTTTAGATATAGCTCCTAGATCTAAATTAGGATGATTATTTAATATTTTATTATCTTCAAGCAAAATTAATTTTGTATATTCTTTAGTATTATCAAGTTCTTCTTTTGACGGAAGACCTTCGCCACTATCTCTATATTTCTTCCATACATCAATAGTACTACCTATTTCAATACTAAATTTGGGATACTTTTCTTCCCACTCTTTAGCATACTTTAACATATCATATAGTTTAGAATCTATTATTAATTCATTATCACTTAAAGTATTATGATAAATATCATAGATATTAACAATCCCCTCATAATGATTATATCTATCTGTTAAAGAGTGATACTCTTTATATATATCATCTATTTTTTTTAGTATCTTACTAGCATCTTTTTTACTATATAGTTTTATATATATATATGTATCCATATAATATATATTTGCTTTATATTCTTTTTTGGTATTTATAAAGAAAATACTTAGAAAAAGTATAATTAGCAAAGATATTATTAACGCTACTGTCTTTTTGTTCATACCATCACCATATCAATTATACCAAAAAAAATAATAGAAATAAATTCTATTATTTAATACTGCCAAATTTTTTGAAAGGAAAAATACTAAAATTAGTGGCCCCCAGGATACTATCTTCTGGTATAAGTCCTATCATTCTACTATCTAAAGAATTTGTTCTATTATCTCCTAAAACAAAGTAATATCCTTCTGGTATTTTATCAAACCCTAGTTCACTTAAATCAAAGTCATACGTATAAGCATCTAACTTAATATTATCTATTTCTTTGTTATTAATATATAAAATATTATTTTTATAACTTACAGTTTCTCCAGGTAAGCCAATAACCCTTTTTACTAGTTTAGAATTATTATATTTAAAAACCACTATATCAAATCTATCATAACTATGGTCATATTTCTTTAAAATTAATATTTGATTATCAAGTAATGTTGGATACATAGATTCTCCATCCACTTGAACTGGAGTAACAATAAAAGTTCTAATAAGTACTACTACAACTATTATTACTATATAAGGAACTAGTTCTTTTATAAATTTCATAATTCACCTCTCATACGAAAAAATAAGACTCATACGTCTTATTAATTTCTTTCTTTAATCTTTGGTTGTTTAACTGATTTTCTTAAGTAAGAACCAATTTTAGCACGACGTACTACACCTTTTCTTACTACTGTAATAGCAGCAACTTTTGGTGAATTAATAGGGAATGTTCTTTCAACTCCTACTCCACCTGAAATCTTTCTTACAATAAAGTTTCTTCCAATTCCACGTCCTTGAATAGCAATAACAATACCTTCAAAAGCTTGAATTCTTTCACGTTTACCTTCGATGATTTTTACATCAACACGAACAGTATCTCCAACTTGGAATTCAGGAATATCAGTTCTGATTTGATTTTTAGTTATTTTTTCAACTAAATTCACGATTTCACTCTCCTTTTTTTAAAATCTATGATCATAAGTAATATATAATATTTTTAATCCCAGCGGATCACGACAAGTTAAATTTTATCATAAAAAAGTAGTTTTTGCAACTACTTTTGTTATTTTATCCACGATATATAGTTTTTTCTACAATTCTTTTAATATCTCTTTCATTAAATGGTTTAATTAGAATATCAACAACAGGATAAGCAAATACTCTATCAACTGTTTCACGGTAATCATCTCCAGTTACAATTGAAACAGGTATTTTAGAAAATAAATTATGTTTATCAAAATACTCTAAAACCTCGTAACCATTAACATTTGGCATATTAAGGTCAAGCAACATTCCAACAATATTACTATTTGGATTTAATGAAATAGCATCTATTGCTTCTCTTCCATCATTTGCTACTATAACTTCATATGTATCATTAAATATCTTTTTAATAAAATTTCTAATAATATTAGAGTCATCAACAACAAGGATAGTTTTATCTTTTACTATTACTGGTTTTTCTTCTTCTTGTTCTACTTCCATTCCCATATATTCTTTTACAACATTGACAATGCGGTTAGCTTCTCTCATTAATTCATCATAATTAGTATATACATATGTAATATCATTAGCCTTACTTTTCATTTCATGATTATAAGCAAGTTCTGCTAACTTAGTGAAACCTAAATATTTAGAATCACTTTTTAAAGAGTGAACAAGTATCGCGTAGTTTGGCATATCTGATGCTTCCTTATATTTTTTTATATCTGCTAATTTCTTAGGAACAGAATTTAAAAAATCAGACGCTGTTTCATTATACATGTCCATATCTCCAAACAATTCTAAACTTCCTTTGACATCGATTCCATTTTCTACTAAAAAACTAACATCTTTCATATCATCACCTACATTAATTATAACATATTTTCTTTGATAATAAAGATAATTTGTTATTTTTTTACCATTTGTCACTTTTTATGTCAAATAAATATCTCATATTAAAATCAAAGATATTGCTTATTTAAAAAAGTTGTTTTTAGAAGTTACTAGTTTTCTTAAAAATATTTTCACTCTTTTGTTACAAAATATTGCATAGGAACATTTGATGTGAGTGTTGTCCTCCTATTCTTATAAGAAAGGAGGTAGAATAATGAGAACTAAAACTTTTATTCTAAAAGTTCTTAGATACATTTCTATAATTTTACTACTATCTACCTTACTGGTACTAGCATTAAAAAAATAGACACCCTGCATATGTAGAGTGTCTCCCAAATTACTGAGGCGACATTCACTTGCAAAATTGAATGTTCCTCTTTTTATTTTATGCAAGACTTCTTGCTACATACATATTAACACATTTTATTAAATTTGACAAATTATTTTTCATACCTTGATATATTTAATACTATCCCTATTTCACATAAGGTAATTAGTAAACTAGATCCTCCATATGAAAGAAAAGGAAGTGTAACACCAGTTACTGGAATTAAACCTACGACAACCATCAAATTAAGTAGAGTTTGAAATGATATTTGAAACATTATTCCAAAAGCTAAATATTTGCCAAACAAATCTTTAGAATTACGAGCAATTTTAAACCCCGTTAAAATGATTGTTAAAAATAAAGAAGTTACTAGTAGGACTGCTAAAAAGCCAAACTCTTCACTTATGATAGAAAAAATAAAATCTGTTTGTGGTTCCGGAAGATAAAAATGTTTTTGACGAGAATTTAAAAAACCGTAACCAAATAATCCCCCAGGGCCAATTGCATATAACGATTGAATAATTTGAAATCCACTTCCCAAGGGATCAACCCAAGGATTTAAAAACGATAAAATACGACTTAAGCGATAAGGAGCAACTGCAATTAAAGCTACTACACCCGCTAAACCAACTAGACCAATCTTTAGAAAAAATTTAAAATCAACACCACCAACAAAAAGTAATCCGATGATAGACATAACAATAATTGTTCCAGTTCCAAAATCTGGTTGTAACATTATAATCGCAAATATACCTAGTGTAATACCCAAAATAGGAAGAACTCCTTTTTTAAAGTACTTCATGTTCTTTTCATTATTAACTAAATATTTAGAAGTAAAAATAATAAGCGCTAATTTAGTAAATTCACTAGGTTGAATGCCAAAAGAACCTATTCCAAACCAACTTCTACTACCATTTCTAACGCTACCAACACCGGGGATTAAAACTAGTATTAAAAGAATTACACATCCTAATAATAGAAGATTTGCTTTTTCATAATACTTACGATAATCTATTTTACTAATGATAATCATAAGTATTACACCTACAATAAAAAATATGCCTTGATTCTTAACAAATTTAAATGCATCATTAAATTTATATTCTGCCCAAATATAAGACGCTGAATATATCATAATAAGACCAAATAAAGATATAACAATAACACTTATTAAAAGTAATAATTCTGGTTTGTTCTTATTCATAGTAGTACTCCAAAGGCTATAGATACCATAGCGCCTATTAATCCTATAACCCAAAATAATCTAACAATATCTATTTCCTTCCATCCTAGTTTTTCAAAAGTGTGATGAATAGGAGTCATTGGGAATATTCTTTTTTTAGTAAATTTATAATATAGTCTTTGAATAACACAACTTAATGTTTCTAAAACAAAGACAATACCTATAATAATGAGTAAGAGTTCATGACGAGTGATAATAGCTAGGCTACCTAAAGTTGCTCCTAAAGCAAGAGAACCAGTATCTCCCATAAATACTTTAGCTGGATTTAAATTAAATAAAAGAAAACCTAATAATGAACCGATTAAAATAAAGATAAAGATAGCAATATCTTCATAACCTTCCAACCATCCTGTATTCCAAGTAATAATTCCAAATGCTAAAAATGCTATTATAGAAAGACCACCAGCTAAACCATCTAAACCATCTGTTAAATTAACTGCATTACTACTTGCTACTAAAACTAGTAAAATGAATAGACCATAATACCAACCAATATTTATTTTTATATTTAAAGTATGTATCCATAGAAGTGGTTCATTACCGCTTCTCATAAACAAATAGAAAAATACCACTGATATAATTACTTGCATTAAAAGTTTAGTACTCTCACTTAAACCTTTATTATTATGTCTAACTATAATTAAATAATCATCAATAAATCCTATTAAAGCATAACCAATAAATGTAAATATGATAATTAAAAAATTATGAGTAATGGTAATTTTTTTTATAGCAATTAAAATAATAGTAATTATAATAGTTGGAATAATAAAGATTAATCCTCCCATTGTTGGTGTTCCGTTCTTGCTTTTGTGTCTTTCACTCAAATAAATACTAAGACTTTGACCTGCTTTTAATTTTTTTAAAAGTGGTACTAAAATAATTCCTATTACAATCGAAAATAAGAAACTACACATTAAACTTAATACCGATTTAGTCATTATTAACACTCTATCACCCCTATTCAGTTAACAATAATTTTATTGTTTCTCCTTCTAAAATTCTTTCTCCAGCACTTGGTGTTTGAATAGAAACATTATTTCCACTACCACTAAATTCTACTTTAAAACTTTTTAATTCTTTCATAGCATCTTCTACACTCTTACCTTCCACATTAGGAACTTCTATATACTTTTTATCATTATAATTATATTTTTTATCAGAAGCACCTTCTCTTTTGTTTATATTTAAAGCATCAATTGAATCTAATAGTACTTGACGAGCAATCGGCGCTGCTACAGTACCACCATATTGAGTTACTCCTTTTGCATTATCAATGGCAATATATACAACAACTTCTGGATCATCAGCCGGTAGAAATCCAATAAAAGATACGATATAATTACCTACCATATACCTACCATCTTTTACCTTTTGCGCTGTTCCTGTTTTACCACCAACACGATAACCATCAATAAAAGCCGGTCTTCCTGTTCCATTTGTAACAACACTTTCTAGGGCATATCTAACTTTAAAACTTGTTTCATCACTAATAACCTTTCTAACAACCGTAGGTTTATTTTCTAATACCACTGAATTTGTTTCTGGTTCATTTAAAGTTTTTACAATATAAGGCTTGTATAAATAACCACCATTAATAGCTGCTGAAACAGCGGTTATTTGTTGAATAGGTGTAACAGATACTCCTTGACCAAAAGCTGTAGTAGCAAGTTCAACAGGACCAACTTTAGCAAGATCAAATATAATACCGGCACCTTCCCCATTTAAATCTACACCTGTTTTTGTCCCAAAACCAAATAATTTCAAATAATTAAATAGTTTATCTTTTCCTAACTTTAATCCTAGTTGAACAAAGCCAGGGTTACAGGAGTTTTCTACTACTTGTAAATATGTTTGCGCACCATGGCCTCCATGTTTCCAACAGTGAATAGTCGCATTTTCTACCTTAGTAGCACCTGAATCATAATAATTATCATTATCTAAATCAACAATCTTTTCTTCTAGAGAAGATGCTAATGTAATAATCTTGAAGGTACTTCCCGGTTCATAAGTCATCCATATTGGTAAATTACGATTTATTTCTTCTACTGTATAATTTTGATAATTAGTAGGTGAAAAATTAGGACGTGATGATATTGCCAGTATCTCTCCTGTTTTAGGATTCATAGCTATTCCTAGAGCCTGATCTGGGTTATATTTTGTAACAGCGTTATCTAATTCTCTTTCTAAAGATGCTTGAATATCATAATTAATTGTTAAAGTCATATTTATTCCATCTTGAGGTTTTTCATACACTTCATTTAAATCAAGTCTACTACCTTTAGCATCGCTGAAATATTTGATAGCACCATATTCTCCTGTTAAATAATCATCATACATAAGTTCTAGACCACTTAATCCTTGATTATCTATTCCAACAAATCCTATTGTATGCGACATTAAAGTATCATAAGGATAATATCTTTTTGATTCCTTTACTAAATATACCCCTGGTAGTTTTAAATCAGCTATTTTATCCGCTACTTCATAAGACAATCTTCTTCCTTCAGGATGAACTCTTTCAATAGAAGATTTTTTACTAACATGTTCTAACATATCTTGATAATCAGAACCTAGAATATCACTTATCTGTTTAGCAGTATTCTCTTTATCTACAACTTGATTTGGAATAATAACTAAAGATGTTGTTGTGATATTATCAGCAAGCACAACTCCATTTCTATCGTATATAATTCCTCTATTGCCTTCAATTGGCAAATTTCTACTCCATAAACTTTCGGCATATTTATTTAATTTATTATATTGAATAACTTGAATATAAAAAACTTTCCCTATTATAAGTAAAAAGACTAATATTATTACTAAACTTATTATTTTGATTCTTATATGAATATTTTTAAAGAACATAGTATCACCTATATAAGTGTATGTCCAAGCAACAAAAAAAATAGTTAAATTTTTAACTATTCTTTAAATATTACATCAAATTTCAACAGGGACTATAACTTCGTTAATGACCTTAATTGCTTTTATTGTATCTTCAAAAGATACTCCTTTTGCAAAATTATAATTATTTTGATAATTATTCCATAATGATATTAATCTTGTATCACCGACAATTAATTTTAAGTACTTTTCTGCATTATCTATATAATCTAACGTATTACGATTTTTAGCAGTATTTATAATTGCCTTTCTTAAAATATCTTTATTAATTTTATTCCATTTCAAATTAACAAACATGTATAAATCATAATAATCTTTCATTCTAGTATTATCAATATTTCTACTAATAATGGATTCATATTTCTCAGCAAGTATTGTTTCATAATTATAAGACATAATATTAATAATTTCATTATCAAATAAAGTCATGTAATTATATTCAATTTCTTTATAAGTAATAACATCTCCAGTAGTAATATCAATCATTAAATTAGTTTTCAATCCATCAAATTCAGCTTTCAAATTAACATTAAATCCTGAATATAATTCTTCTTCCCTAATATCTTTAATATTCTCTATTTCAAATTTAATATTATCTTCTAAATCAATACTAATAATTTCGTTAATAACTTTAATAATAGTATTTTTATCTAAAGATAGACCCTTAATAGTAGTATCTAAATCCATAGTACTTCGTAAATTAACACCAAAAATAGAAAATAATAACAGTCCACCCTTAATAATGAATTTATTCTTATAATCAGATGCCGATATTCTTTTAAGTAATGCCTCAAACATAAATTCTTGAATTAAATATTTATTAGGGATATTAGTACTACTTGATAAATTAGACGCTTTTGCTTTTAAGCTATTCTTATTTTTAATCATTTTAGTATCTCAAAAGTATCCCTTACTTTATTATAAATATTCATTTTTTTTGCATATTCATACAACTTTAAGGTATTTTTATTTTTACTATAAAAATATTCTCTAATAGCCCTATTAAATAATTCAGCATCAATTCTCTTTTTATTTTTAATAATATCGCAAATAGTTTTATCTAAATCATAAACTCTAATAACATTTCCAGAATCTAATTTATAATTACTAACCCCTAAATCTAATAATTCTTTTTTTGTATAAAATAAATTAACATCACTATTTTTTTGAAGTGACCCATTATAGCCATTATTAATAGTAATATCATATTTAATTGGAATTCTATTTGATAAACCATATAAATAAAGTGCTGTAGTATTAGAATAAATAGCATTTTTACTTTTACTTTGCAAAATAACAAATTCATCTACTAAATCATTTTTTTTAATATAAACTCCACGACTTACTCTTTCTATTTTATTATCTTTAATAAGTTTTGTTAGATAAGTTCTTGGAATATTATTAATAACAACATCTTTTGTATTTAAATATCCATTTTTAATTAAATTTAAAATCTTATTTTCATATTCCATAGTCATTTTCCTTTCACGATTAAATTATAGCATATTTAATCGCATTTGAAAATATTTTTTATAAATTTTCTGCATATTTATTTAATTTATTATTTTGATTCTTATATGAATATTTTTAAAGAACATAGTATCACCTATATAAGTGTATGTCCAAGCAACAAAAAAATAGTTAAATTTTTAACTATTCTTTATTTCGTTAATATAATAATTTATTTTAGAAGCCCACGTTTTGCTTGCCGCGTATCTAGGTCCAATTTGTTCTGGAGTTGTATATCCTTTAGCGTAGTAATTATTATAAAGGTACGTTAAATATGTATCAATACCTTCATCTAATGTATCAAAGCGTTTATATGAACCACCAGCACAACCAGGGTTACCTTTCATACCACCAACATTATTACACTCTCGCATTAA
Source organism: uncultured Mycoplasmatota bacterium (assembly GCA_900544605.1). Taxonomy (GTDB): domain Bacteria; phylum Bacillota_I; class Bacilli_A; order RF39; family UBA660; genus SIG204. The sequence goes on from UQVP01000011.1 coordinate 10,312, forward strand.
GTAACTACAATTCCATTTACATCCAGTTTCATGTAACATGATTGCTACAGCTAAATAAGGATCAAGCCCTAATTCAACTGATTTAGTAGCAAATACTCGACCATAACCTGAAATAGTTGAATTTAAATTTCTATCTAGTTTAGCAGATAACTCATCTAAAGTTAAACCATCAAAAACTATTTCTGGTTCTACTACAACTTCTTCTTGATTAGCTTCAGCAAAAACTTCTTCATTTATATTAACTCTTGTGATGATGTTATTATTTACTCCAGATGTAGTAAACATCGTAGCTGTTAGAATAAGCATCATCTTCATAATTATTTTCACTTTACACCTCTGTCCCCTTTTTTGGCGGAAACATGTTCGATTTTACCATAATAAGCTAATCATGTCAAATTGAGCTCTTAGACAAAAAAAACAACAATTTTCATAATTGTTGTTTTTAATTATCAATTTTATTATTTAAAGTAACTTTTAAAGTATCACCCTCATTAATTTTAGAACCTGCTTGGATACTTTGTGTGTTAGCGTAACCATAGCCTTCAAACTCGTAACTAATTCCTAGCACATTACATAAACTAATAATTTCTTTTCTAGACCAACCTACAACATTTGGCATTGTATAGTTTGAATCATTAGTAATAACAATTATCGTATCACCACTAACAGCACTACTACCAACAATAGAAGATTGTTTAATAATTTTATCACCGTTACCTACAGATATCATTTTAATATTATAAGAATTTAATTTAGTTCTCACATCTTCTACATTTTTATTAATAAATGATTCAACTATATATTTAGATCCTTCTTTATTTTGTTCATTATAAGTTCCAACATCATGATACTTAGCAATATCTTTTACTACACTTTTTATCATTTTAGACAATCCAACGTTTTTACTCCAAGTTGGATTTTTATAAGATGCATAAATAATAATTTCTGGATCATCTTTTGGGAACATTCCAGCAAAAGAATAAACATAATTATTCTTACCAGTACTATAACCAGATTCAGAATCATAATACTGACTAGTACCAGTTTTACCAATTAAATCAGCACCTTCAACTTTAAAATAATATCCTGTTGTCCCTTCATTTTTGCCATTAATAACATTGCTCATTAGTTCTTTTATTTTATTTACAGTTGATTCTTGAACTAGTTGTTCACTAATATCAAGTTTATATTCATATTCTGTTTTACCTGTATTAGGATTAACTATTTTCTCTATAATTTTAGGTTTTACCATCTTACCATTATTAGCAATAATTGATAAAGCCTGTAAGTTTTGAATTGGAGTTGTTGCGATACCTTGACCAAAAGAAGCGGTTGCAACTTCAATAGGATAATAAAAATTTAAACTACCTGATAATTCACGACTTAACTCAATACCAGTTTTTTCTCCAAAACCATATTTTTGGAAACACTCTTTTAAATCTGTTCTATTAATAGCGCTATTAACTAAATTAACTACTGCCACATTACTAGAATATTCAAAACCTAAATCATAAGTAATATAACCCCAACCTTTACCATTCCAATCTTGAACAGTATTCTCACCTATATCATATTTACCAGACAAATATGTAGCATCACCATTATAAGCACCTTTTTCCATAGCACACATGTATGTATAAATCTTCATTGTACTACCAGGTTCATAAGCATATGTAACTAATGGATTCTCGTAACTTTTCATATTAAGTAAATTAGGATTATAAGATGGATTTGTAGCACTACCTAAAATCTTACCACTTTTAGCATCCATTACAGTAAGAATAGTCCATTCAGGATTGTATTCTTCGGTATTAGCCTTAACAGCATCTTCTAAAAATCTTTGAATACCTGAATCTATAGTCAAATATATATCAGCACCATTTTCTGGATCAACGGTAGTTTCAGGTGTATCAGGAATTTTATATCCATATCTATCTTGTTGATATTTAGTACTACCATCAGTACCTTTTAATATATCTTCATATTTGGATTCTATTCCAAGTTCTCCCGTAATGCTTCCATCATCTTGTTTTTTTGCATACCCAATTATATATGAAGCAAAATCACCATTAGGATAATACCTTTTTTGATCTTCTATGAAATCAATTCCCGGTAAATTTAAAGCTTCTATTTCTTCTTTCTTTAATTCAGTTATACCTCTACCACCAGGTCCAAGTTCAACTTGATAAGCATTTTTATTAAGTAAATTTAAAAGTGATTCTTTACTCATTCCAAGGACAGGTGCTAGAGCATCGGCTGTTGTTTCTTTATCTACAACGTGTAAAGGGGTACTAGATGACCCAGTTCTACTTTCTGATAAGTATGCTATTACGGTATAAGATGAAACGTTTAAAGCAAGCAAATTACCAGTTGTATCATAGATATTACCTCTTTTAGCTTTTAATGTAGAACTTACTGTATATCTATTGCTAGCAAACTGATCCATATCAATACCATATACTTTAGGTGATAAACTAACATATGCATATTGTAAAAAAATGATAAAAATAAAAACAAGAAAGATAACGAAAACTTTCTTTGGAAAATTCCAAGTTTTACTTTTACCATTTCTTGTATTCATCTAGTCACCTCAATCTTCATTTACAATTATAACATTTTCGTTATTATATGCCAACCCCATATCCTTAACTAAATTTTTTACATTATCAAATGAAGTTAATTCGTTTATTTTCATTGTTAAACTTTCATTAGTTTTTTCTTGAGTATTAATATTATATCTTATTTTTTCAACACTCATATTCAAATGTCCAATACCAGCACCACAGAATATTTTAATCAAGAACGTAAGTGAAAGTGCTAAAATACCACAACTATATAACAATTTTTCTCCTCTAGTAAATTTTACTAACTTTCTTTTTTTTGCCATGTTATCTTACCCTTTCTATTACTCTTAATCTTGCACTTCTTGATCTATTATTTTCTTCTAATTCATGTGCGGATGGTTCTATATTTGCAACTAATTTAAATTTTGGTTGATACTCTTCTGGGATAATAGGTAAATTTTTTAAACTAGGATCTACACTACTAACACGTTTAAAAATATCTTTGCAAATTCTATCTTCTAATGAATGAAATGTTATAACACAAATTCTTCCACCAACTTTAACTAAATCTAAAGCTTGATTTAAACTATTTTCAAAAACATTTAATTCATTATTTACTTCAATTCTTATAGCTTGAAATACTTTACGAGCGGGATGTTTTTCTCTTCTATACTTTTCAGGAACGCTGTTTTTAATTATCTCAGCAAGTTCTAAAGTTGTTTCAATAGATTTATTCTCACGAGTTGTTATAATATTTTTAGCAATTGATGTTGCAAATTTTTCTTCACCATATACTCTAAATATTCTAACTAAATCATCATAACTATAATTATTCACAACTTCATAAGCAGATAATTTTTGTTTAGTATCCATACGCATATCAAGTCTTGCATCAGCATGAAAACTAAAGCCTCTTTCTTTATTATCAAGTTGAGGACTAGATACCCCTAAATCGTATAAAATACCATCTACTTCGTTAATATTTCTTTTGTTTAACTCTTCTTTTAAGTTAACAAAATTACTTCTAATAATTTCATAATTACTAGCGATTTTATCTAATTTTTCTTTACTATATTTGATTGCTTCATCATCTTGATCAAAGGCGAAAAGAAACCCCTTTTTAATTTCTTTTAACACTCTACTACTATGGCCCGCATATCCTAATGTACAATCAACGATAACGCTATTTTCTTTTAAATTTAAATGTTTAATTGATTCTTCAAGTAATACTGAATAGTGCATATATCCTCCTAAATATCTAAATTACTAGAAAATAACTTCTCTGCTATATCTGATAAACTATCTTCGTTAGTATCAATAAATGATTCCCATCTTTCTTTACTCCAAACTTCAAGACGATCATTAACACCAATAATAACACAGTCTTTTTTTAGTTCAGCGTATTTAGTAAGTGGGGCACTAATGTTGATTCTCCCTTGTTTATCAAATTCACATACAGTAGCTCCAGATAAGAAGAAACGCATAAAATTACGTGCATCTTTGGTATTAGGTAATTCTTTATATTTTTGGATTATATTTTCCCATTCATTTTTAGGATAAACAAATAAACAACCATCTAATCCACGCGTAACAATAAAATTTTCACCTAATTCGTATCTCAACTTAGCTGGTATGGTTAATCTTCCTTTTTCATCAATTGAGTAATGATATTCCCCCATAAACATAAAATCACCCACTTTTCTCCACATTTAACCACTGTCTACCACTATTTTAGTACAAAAAAACACCTTTGTAAAGGTGTTTGTGTAAATTTATCTATTTTTTTACAGTATTATTTGTTTAATTTTTTCTTTTTATAGATAGCTGCACCAATTCCGCCAGCAGCTGCTCCAATCAATATATATATTACTACACTGTTCCAATTGAATGAACTATTATCTTTTTTTATTTTCTCTTTTTCTTTATTTGAATCTTCTTCATTAATATTAAATTTTATAGTATTAACAATTTCTTTAAATTCATCTTTATCACTATCAGTAATGGCGTCTTCTTTTTGAATTTGAAAAGTATAACCTTTGTTATTAACAACCGTATAATATGCAACTATATTAAATTTTGTCTCTGAATCATAATATTCAACTGTTGCAAATTTATAAGTTCCATTATTATATATATCATATTTATCTGAATTAGTTTGATTCCCTAATTCTTTAGCAACGCCTTTTACAAATTCATCATCATAATTAGTTAAATTATTTATTTCATTTTTTTCATTACCTATTCTAAGAATTAATTCGTAATTAAAATCATTTGGAACAGCATCAATATACGCTAAATTATGTTCAAAAAAGCCTTGCATATATTCTTTAGTAACATTTAATTCTTCTAAGTCAGAGTTGTTATCTAGATTATATCTTGTAAAAACATACCAATCATCTTTAAAGTCTAGTTTTAAATCAACCTCTTTTAAATCAACTGTTTTAGCACTTGCTAACGGTACTAAAAACATGAAGCTTAATACCAACAATAAAATTTTCTTCATAAATATCATCCTCACTATAGATATATTTTAGCCTATAACTTAAAATAAGTAAAGTACTAAATAAACGACAAAAAAGAGCTAGATAAACTAGTTCTTTTCAATTTTAATACCTGCTTTAATATCATTAATATCGCAATCAAGTTCTAATGATTCATCTTTGATGATATTTAATGCTAGTGTTTCACCCTTAATAAAATCATTATGTACTTTTATAACTTTATCAATAGTATCATTACCATTATAGTATACGCTAATATGATCAGTAATAACTAGATCAGCATCCTTACGTAAACTTTGAATTTTTCTTATTAATTCACGGGCTATACCTTCATTAATCAATTCTTCTGTAAGTTCAGTATTTAGAATAACAAATGTCTTACCATTGTTACTACTGCAATATCCTTCTTTAATCTTAACATTGATTTCAACCATCGAACTATTAACTTCAATATCTTCACCATCTAAATTAATAGTAAGTGTACCATTTTTTATAGTTTCTATTTCTTGTGTTGAAAGTTTAGCTAAAGCTTCTTGGAATAGTTTAATCTTAGGTCCAAATACTTTTCCTACTTCTCTAAAGTTTGGTTTAATTACATAATCCATATATTCAGTCAAATCTTCCATATAAGTAATGTTTTTAACGTTTAATTCATCTTTAATCATGCCTTCTAAAGTTTCAATTAAGGCCTTATTATCATGTGCCAAAATTAATTCACTAATTGGTTGTCTAACTTTTATTTTAGCATCTTCACGAGCAAATCTACCAAGTGAACATATATCTCTAACTAAATCCATCTTGTTTTCGATTTCTTCATTAATCAATTCTTCATTACATACTGGGAAATTTTCTAAATGAACTGATTCATTACCAGTAAGTTTTTGATATATTTCTTCTGAAATGAAAGGTACAACAGGCGCTATTAATTTAGTTAATGTAAGTAATGTTTCATAAGTTGTTAAATAAACGGCTTTCTTTGAAAGTGTTAATTCACTTTCCCAGAATCTTCTTCTATTTCCTCTTATATACCAGTTAGATAAGTCTTCACTAACGAAATTAGTTATATTTTTAACGACATCAGTTAAATTATATTCTTCATAAGATGCAGTTACTTCACGTACTAATTTGTTTAGCTTAGAAAGTAACCATTTATCAGATAAATCACGTTCGTTATAATCTACTGTGTATTCTCTTGGATCTACGCCATCGGCATTAGCATACATTTCAAAGAATGAATAAGTATTTTTTAATGTACTTATAAATTTAGAGTTTACTTCTTTTACGCCATTCTCATCAAATTTTAATGGTGTCCATACTGGAGAAGTATATAACATATACCATCTGATAGGATCAGCTCCATATTTAGTCATGATTTCAACTGGATCAATAATATTTCCTGTCGATTTACTCATTTTCTTTCCGTTTGCATCAAGCATCATATCATTAACTACAACGTTTTTAAATGAACTCTCTCCAGAAATGATTGTTGAAATAACAAGTAAAACATAGAACCAACCACGGGTTTGATCAAGACCTTCGGCTATAAAGTCAGCTGGAAATTGATTTTCAAATAATTCTTTATTTTCAAATGGATAATGGAATTGGGCATATGGCATAGAACCAGAGTCAAACCATACATCCATTACATCTTTAACACGATTCATTGTTTTACCGCATTCCTTACATTTAATATGTAACTCATCTACATATGGACGATGTAATTCCATTTCATGAACATTAACATCTTCCATAATAGAAGCTTGTAATTCATCAAGTGATCCAACAACTTCCTTATGACCACATGAACAAGTCCACACAGGAAGAGGGCAACCCCAATAACGGTTACGAGATATACCCCAATCCACCATATTTTCAAGCCAGTTGCCAAAACGTTTTTCTCCTACATAGCTAGGATACCAATTAATTTTTTTATTAGCTTCAATAATTTTATCTTTATATGCAGTTGCTTTAATATACCAAGCTGGTTTTGGATAACTAATAAGTGGGCTATGGCATCTCCAACAATGTGGATAGTCATGTGTTATTTTATTTTTCCTAAATAGTTTGTCATTTTCTTTTAACCATTTAATAATTTCTAACTCTAAATCTTTATCTGTAACTAAAGTTCCCTTCCAAGGGCCTTCTGTGTATCTTCCATCTAGTCCTACTGGATTTACAAAACCAATATTATTTTCTCTACATACACGGTTATCATCATCTCCATATGCAGGGGCATTATGAACAATACCAGTTCCATCTTCTGCTGAAACATAAGAATCTGCTATTATTTCAAAAGCATTGCCATCAACTTTTACAAAAGGCATTAATTGTTCATATTTACGACCTACTAAGTCACTACCTTTATATGTTTCTAATACTTTGTATTCATCTCCTAATACTTTATTAGCAAGACATTCAGCAAGAATAAATTTATAACCTTGCGATTCAGCTTTAATATAAGTTAAATCTGGATTAACGCAAAGCGCTACATTAGCCATTAAAGTCCAAGCAGTTGTCGTCCAAGCAAGAAAATAACTATCACTATCAACTTCTTTAAAAGGAACTATAACAGAATTAACAGAAACTTGTTCATAACCTTGAGATACTTCATTAGCAGAAAGTTCAGTTCCACATCTAGGACAATACCAAAGAACTTTATTCCCATGATATAAAAGACCTTTCTTATCCATTTCTTTTATAATCCACCATTCAGATTCTATGTAATCGTTAGAACAAGTAATATATGGATTAGCACAATCTATAAATTGTCCCATCATATCAGTTACATGATTAATCTCATCTATATTGATAGCAGTTGCCTTATTACATTCTTTGCAGAAGTTTTCAACGCCAAATTTTTCAATATCAGCTTTACCAGCAAAACCTAATTTCTTTTCAACATTTACTTCAATAGGAAGTCCGTGAGTATCAAGTCCAATTTTCCTTAATACTCTATATCCTTGCATTGTTTTATATTTACAAAATGTATCTTTTATAGTTTTTGCAAATACATGATGAATACCAGGTTTGGCATTAGCATATATTGGTCCATCATAAAAGACAAAGTCTTTTTTTCCTTCTCTATTTTCTATACTTTTTTCAAATACTTTATTCTCTTTCCAGTACTTTACTAAATCTTTTTCTACTTCGCTAGCTTTTCTTTTATCTAGCTCTTCAAACTTATTCATAATTACCTCCCTAATATATAAAAACTCACATCCTAGATAAGGACGTGAGTTACGCGGTACCACCTTAATTTGTGTATATACACCTTGAAACTATAACGCGTTACCGTTTTAATCTTATCCATTAAAAACATCAAGAGTGATTTATATAATACTTCATTTATCTGTTTTCACCAACCACAGACTCTCTTTAAAATCCCTATTATATCGTCTCTATCAATTGTTTTAAAAATCTACTTTTTCAATATCATTTACCATATCAAGTTGAGCTTCTATAATACTTTTTAATTTTCTTTTGAATATAGTGATATTACGTCTTAACATATCTGCTTCCATTTCAGTCTTTTCTGCTCTAAGAAGTGCATCATTTACAATTCTATTAGCATTTCTTTTCGCATCATTAATAATAGTTTCACTTTCTTGATGAGCAGATAATTTAATCTGCTCACTAGTTTTTTCAGCCATTAGTATTGCTCTATTTAAAGTACCTTCCATACGTTCATATGTCGCTAACTTTTCCTTTAATTTAGCATTTTCTTCTTCTAAACTAGAAAGCTCAGCTATCTTCTTATTTTTAGACTTAATATCATTAACCATTATTTCAACTTGACTGATAACCTGATCTATGAAGTGATTAACTTCATCTGGATCATAGCCACGAAGTGTTCTTGTAAACTTTTCCATACTATCACCTCAGGCACTACGTGATATTGTAGCACACTTTTCTTTTAATTTAAAGTATTTTTTACCATTCTATGTTAATATCATCATTATCGTGAATATCTTTACCATCTTTTTCATCAGTAATTTTACCTTGAATATTCACATTATTTGGTGTACAAAGAAATATTCCTCCACCAATTTTTTGGATTTCACCACCAATTGCATAAATAGTTCCACTTAAGAAATCAACAATTCTCTTAGCTTGATCACCAGTTACTCTTTTTAAATTAACAACAACCGCATTTCTATTTCTTAAATAATCTACTATTTGTTGTGATTCAGAATAAGCACGAGGTTCTAAAAGTATCATTTTACTTCCACCTTCATTTTCTTGTAATGCTTCTTCTGGTTTTAAATTATAATATGCATCACTTACATTATCTGTTGAAAATATATTGTCATTTTCATCATCTTTAAATAATTTTTTTAAAAATCCCATAATTATCCTCCTAATAGGCATTTAGCCACTCTACTATAGATAATTTTAGCATACATTTTATATTTTGAAAACCTATTTTTTAAAAATTGTGAAAATATCTTATTTTACTCATATTAACTCATAATAATGAGTATACGTCAAAATGTCCGTCAGTGATGGACATTTTATACTAATCTCATAAAATCTTCTAATATACCTTAATCTAGTAGTCGAATATCCTTTACCTAATTCGCTTGTTAATCTCTTTGAATACTCCTTAATAATACCTTCACCATAATGTTTACCTGCTTCGGATAATAACTTACCCACGTTATAATATGTATTTAAATCACTTCTATTTTTACTATAATCTTTTACTCTCTTTGTTATCTCGTTATTTATAAATTCTTCTTTTATTTCTCTATAGTAATTCATTATTACCTCCTTCACTTATAACATACGAGATAACTTTTCTATTTCCTTTTTTACAAACAAAAACCGTAATTTTTTACGGTCTTGTTTATTATTTTAATTTAGATTTCAAAACTTCTATAACTGGGCGAACACCAAGAGGGTTAGAATCGCTGACAGGGACCTCATACACGACAGCAGCATAGAATCTATCGTCCTGAGTGACACGAATATTAAAGCTCACAGTCCAAGCTTCGTTATTAGGACTTGTGGCACAAGAAGATGCTGTCCAATAGCCTTCTGTTACTTGGTCTGAATTATTTAAACATCCATATGTTGTACAATTTGTTCTTGTTCTATCATATAACCATCCAAACTTACAACCACTTGTGTTCCCACTTCTACACGTTGAACTTTGAGATGTTGATTTACTATCTAAATAATAATCATTATTTGCAGTCTTCTCATCCCATGTGGTATTTCCTGTTATTTGAGCAACTTCGTTAGCTGTTATTAATCTTGCTTTATAACTACTATAATCTATTGTATATTTTGCATTACTTGTTTGTCCTGTTTGATCCATTGTATAATTTGTTGGTGTTATTGTTCCTTGCCATCCATCTGTATCAGTTTTTAATTGTGTTAATGCTGTTAATGGACCACTTGCATTACTTCTACTTGAATTCCATTTAACTGTTGCTGTTGTATTATGATCTAGTATTAAATTTACTGTATCTTTTCCATCATCATTAAAAGCATAGAATTTCATACAGCCTTCTTTTACTCCTGTATTACTTTGAGTTTCTGTATAATCTGATGACAAGCATTTTTCTCCTGTTGTTACATTAAAATACACTACTTCTCCATTTGTATATGGAGGCATTTCTTCTCCTGTTATTGTTACAGTTACATCACCAATTACTTTGGATAATGTTAATGTTCCGGTAGTTTTATCCCATACATTTGTTGCTCCTGCTACTGTTACACTATCTGGTAAAACATATCCTGAATTAGCAGTAAATTTTAACACTTTAACACCTTTTGTTGTTATACTTGATCCATTACTATTATCTCCACTTACATTTGTTAGATTATATTTTATAGAATATGTTTCTAATTTTGTGGCAGTATATTTCTTTGTTGTTTCATCATAACTTACATCATATTCTCCTATTGTCATTGTTGAATCTGTTGTTACTTGACCATTATTTATTGTTATTGTTCCGCCTGATGGTTTATTTCCTTCCATCTCTATAATAACTTTATCTTTATCATTTTCTCCACATCCTGATAGTGGACATAAACTCCCATCTGGTTGAATTATATATTCACCTTCTAAAATAACATTATCTAAACGTTTAGTTGCAACTGTGGTTTCTACAGCATCAATATAATTATCTGCACTTCTCTCGGCTGCTCCTTTTTGTGATTTTTTTATTGTATTCATTACTATTGGTGTTGCGATAAGAGCGATGATTGCGAGTACTACTATTACCGCTAGTAATTCTATTAAAGTAAAACCTTTTTTATTTTTTAATCTCATATTTTTATTACTCCTCTCTTTACTTTACATTTTAATTATACAAAACAGTTCTTATTATTGTCAACAACAAAAAATTACACTTTACAACTATTTTATATTTCTAAAAAAGACTCAATTAAAATTGAATCTTTTCATTAATATAATTTACTACTTCATCTAATTTAATAGTAACTTGTTCCATTGTATCTCTGTCTCTTACAGTTACTGTGCCATTATTTATAGTCTCATCATCTATTGTTATTGCATATGGAGTTCCTACTACATCACATCTTCTATAACGTTTACCAATATTACCAGTTTCATCATATGATGTCATAAAATGCTTACTTAAGTTTTTATATACTTCCATTGCTTTTTCTGAATGGTACTTCTTAACTAAAGGTAATACTGCTACCTTATAAGGAGCTAAGAATGGATGAAAATGCATTACTTCACGTTCACTACCATCTTCTAATGTTTCTTTTTCATAAGCATCACATAGTACTGTAAGTACTGTCCTTTCAACACCTACTGATGGTTCAATAACATAAGGGATATATTTTTCATTAGTTTCAGGATCTAAATAACTCATGTTTTGCCCTGATACAGTTTGATGTTGTGTTAAATCATAATCAGTACGACTTGCTATACCCCAAAGTTCTCCCCAACCAAATGGAAATTCATATTCAATATCAGTAGTAGCATTACTATAGAAACATAACTCTTCTTTTGAATGATCTCTCATTCTTAACTTATCTTTATTAATACCTAAAGATAATAAGTAATTAAAGCAATAATCTTTATAATATTTATGCCACTCTAATTCTGTTCCTGGTTTACAGAAAAATTCTAATTCCATTTGTTCAAATTCACGAACTCTAAAAATAAAGTTACCTGGAGTTATTTCGTTTCTAAAACTCTTACCTACTTGACCAATACCAAATGGCACTTTGAGTCTCATACTTCTTTGAACATTTAAAAAATTAACAAATATCCCTTGCGCTGTTTCAGGACGTAAATAAATTGTTGCTTTAGCATCTTCTGTAACACCTTGGAATGTTTTAAACATTAAATTAAATTGTCTAATATCAGTAAAATTACTTTTACCACACTTTGGACAAGGAACTTTATTCTCAGTAATGAACTTCATCATCTCTTCATTACTCATTGAATCTCCATCATTACTGTTTGTAAAATCATTGATTAAATTATCAGCTCTATGTCTTGTTTTACATTCTTTACAATCAATTAGTGGATCAGCAAATGTTTTTAAATGTCCAGATGCTTCCCAAGTTTTTGGGTTCATAAGAATAGCGCTATCAAGACCAACATTATTAGGATCTTCTTGAACAAATTTCTTTAACCAAGCACGTTTTACATTATCTTTTAAAAGTGCTCCTAAAGGTCCAAAATCCCAAGTGTTAGCAAGTCCTCCATATATTTCACTTCCTTGAAATATAAATCCATATTGTTTACAAACATTAACCATATCTTCCATTGTTATTTTTTCCATATTACTTTACCTTCTTTCCTGTGTTTATCATCTCATTATATTTTTCCTGCTCTACATTTATATCATCATCAATATATCTCAATAAGAAATTACTTATTGTTATTGTTTTAGCATCACAACAAACTGTTGTCTTAAATCTTTCTTTTCTACTTAAAAATATTTTATTCCATGTTTTAACTTCTACATTCATAAATACTTTTAACATTTCTTGACCTATTTTAGTTAAATTCTTATCATCATCAAGTTCAAATTCACACATCAATGTTTTTTCATCTTTCTTTTTTGGTGAAACATCTAGAAGATCAAAATTAACTCTTCTCTTTGAACCTATTAAATCAATATAATAATATTTTTCTTGTGATATCATTTTTAAAAATTGTTTAAAAGATTTTAACATATGTCTATCAATTAAATCTAAAAGAACTTTACTTTTTATATTAATAAGTTCAACTGTACTACCTTCATTTCTTTTTAATTTAGTAGTATCATTTTTTGTTATTTTTGAATATATCAAGTATCTTCCTAATACTTTAGTTTGAATATCTTTAAGTAGTAACATTTCGTTATCATATTTTTCATCAAATATTATTTCACCATTACTATCTTTAATAATTATCTGTTCCCTTTTTACATCTGCCATTATTTACCTCTATCTAATCATAAAAAAACTCCTAAAATGTGTAAGGACGAGTTATACCCGCGGTTCCACCTTACTTATTCTAGAAGAATCTCTCTTTATATATTGCTCTGGGATTCCAACCCCGTCATCACATTGATATCTATATTTTATTCTATTTTTATAAAATAGTCAATTATTATTTTGCTTTTTTTGTTGCCATTTATAGAGCCGGCTTTACTCACTTTTTAATAAAATATCATATTCAACAATATCGCACTTACAATACCAAATACTAGACCACCTAATACTTCCATAGGTTTATGTCCTAATTGTTCTTTTAGATGTTTATAATTATCTTCCTCAAAAACTTGATCTAGAAGTTTATTAATAGCCTCGGCATGTTTACCTGATTGCATTCTAAGACCCATGGCATCATACATAATTATTAAAGAAAATACTAATGATACACCAAATAAAGGAGAATCAAAGCCAAGATTAAGACCTACTAAAGTAGTTATTGATATACATAAAGATGTATGACTACTAGGCATTCCTCCACTACCATTAAAAAGTCTTCCCCATACTAATTTATGACACTTAATTGATTCTAATATAAATTTTATTATTTGACTTAAAACAAGTGTTATTACTGGAACTAATATATATTTATAACTACCCATAAATCCTCCTATTTATCAAATTTTATTTTGTTTAAATCTTTTAGAAACTTCTTTGTTTTTAAATATAATCCTGTATATTGTTCATAGTAGTCATCTAAAAAATCATTTATTTCATTTTTACATAAATTACTTATTTCTAATTTAGATATTTTATCAATATCAACATAATAAAACATTCTAATTAATTTTATTGTTTTTTCAGATACAATCTTTTCACTAGTAACACAATCTCCGCATACATATCCACCTTTAATATTAGATAGAGTAACTATGTTATTTGTTTTACCACATCCGCTACAACAATCTAAAACTGGCATTACTCCAAGCAAATCTAAAAATTTTAATTCAATAATATTAGTTATGACAAGCGGATCAAATCCTTCATCTATCTTTTTTAGTGCGGCAAGTAAATTAGTAAATACTAATTTGTGTGGGTTATGTTTCATTACTTGACTTGATAAATCTAAAAGAAAAGAAACATAACTAATTTTTTCAATATCTTTTCTTACATTTTTAAAAGAATTAACAACATCAACACTTACTAGGGTTGATAACTTATTTTCTTTATAATAAACATCAAAATAACCATAGTTTAATTTACTAGAAACATTAGCAAGATCACTTTTTAATTTTCTAGCGCCTTTAGCCATCATGCCTATTATTCCTTTATCCGGAGTTAAAACATTAATTATCTTACTAGTTTCACCATATGCCTGTTCACTAATAATTATACCTTCGATTTTTTCAATCATTTAACTAATTCAAATCTATATTCTTGCGTAATATTTGGATATTTTTCTTTATCCACTTTAGATAAAAACATATCTTTAGGACGAGCCCATATTTTACCATTATGTTCATAAACCACTAACTCTTCTTCTGTTTCTGTGTGTTTACAAACACAAATTATTTTCATTAAATCTCCCTTAAAATGTCTATAGATTTGACCTTCCTTTATCATTATCTTTTAACTCCTTATATTTTATATAATATTCTATTTTTCCTGTATTTTTAAATAAATCCCATAATAACTGTTTATTCATTTTTATCACCTATTATATATTGGTGATACTAAGTAAATTTTATTCAATTATTTTTCAAAATCATAATAACCAAATTCTTGAAGATATTTTTCACGATCACGCCATTTTTTTATACATCTAACATATAAATCTAAATATACTTTTTTACCAAGTAAAGCTTCAATATCTTCACGTGCAGAAATTCCTATTTCTTTTATTTTTGCTCCTTGTTTTCCAATAATAATTCTTTTTAGAGAATCCCTATCAACAATAATAGATGCGATTACATTAACACTATTTTTACTAAATTCCATTTTCTCTACTACACATGTAACAGAATGTGGTACTTCTTCTTCGGTTGTTCTAAATACTTTTTCACGAATTATTTCAGCGGTCATAAATTGTTCAGAAGAATTTGTATATGTATCTTCGTCATAATATTTAATATTATCTTTTAAATATTTTTTTAACACTTTAACAACAGTTTCGATATTATCTTTCTTTAAAGCTGAAAGAGGAATAATTTCTTTAAAATCGTATAAATCTTTATATTCATCTATTTTTAATAATATCTTTTCTTTAGATATTTTATCAACTTTGTTGATAACTAAAATTACTGGTTTATTAACCGTTTTTAATCTTTCTAAAACATATTTATCTCCAGGACCTAAAGACTCACTACCATCTACTAGAAAAAGTATTATATCAACATCATCAATACTATAATAAGCTTGTCTATTTAAAACCTTACCTAGTTTATGAGTTGGTTTATGAATACCTGGTGTATCAACAAATATTATTTGTGCTTCACTATCGTTATATATTCCCTCAATAATATTTCTTGTTGTTTGAGGTTTATTAGATGTGATTGCAACTTTATGCCCAACTATACTATTTAATAAAGTAGATTTACCAACATTAGGTCTACCTACTAAACTTACAAATCCACTCTTCATACTATCTTCCTATCTTTTTATTCCATATCCATCTAAGATTTCATCTTGACGAGCAAACATTATTTTTTCTTCTTCTGGTTTCATATGATCATACCCAAGTAAGTGTAAAAAGCCATGAATAGTTAAAAAACTAAGTTCTCTTAAAACACTGTGTTCATATTCTTTTGCTTGAGAATATACTCTTTCACGGCATATATAAATATCTCCAAGTAGTCTAAAATCTTCATATTTGATATCTTCGTTATCCTCTAGAGCAAAAGTAATAACATCAGTAGGTCTATCGATATTTCGATATTCTCTATTAAGCTCATGAATTTTTTCTTCATCAACTAGAATAACATTAAATATAACATTACCAACATTTTCTTTTTCTATCGCATAATCTATCAATCCAGGTAAAGTTTCTAATTCTTTCATTTCTTCATTAGTTTCATTAAATATTTCAACGTTTCCCATATAACACCACTCTCTTTTTCAATTATATTATAAATAAACATTTTTTTCAATCAAAACAAAAAAAGTAATGCCTTTTTTCGCATTACTTTATATTATTTTATCCTAATTTTAAGGCAATTATAAGTAGGAGGAATTTCTTTGTCATACTTTTTGCAATTATTATAACTAATTATTTTCATTAATTATATTTTCTGGGATTTGTTCTTCAATAATTTCTGCATAATCAGTTATATCTTCATAAATGGAAAAGAAAATATCAACTGAAACTTCATTTTCTTTAATATCAACTTTTAAAACTTTATTTTTAATAATATGTTCATCAGCTTCTAATTCCATATTTATTTGTTCAATACCTTTTTCTATTGCTTTATTAATAGCTTGTTCTTCAGTTAATATTTGATCTACTACTCTAACTTCTTCTTGATGTTCATACACAAGTTTTATAGGTAACAATTTATTTTCTACAATAGTTTTATCGAGAACTTTCTTATCTTTAAAGGAAGAAAAAAAGTTAATAGATTTATTTAAAAATTTAAAAGAGATAATATTTTTATTTTTACCAGTTAAAACTTCTTCATAATAGTTAAAGGGATAATCAACAGTAACTGTGTACCATACTTCACCATACACTTTTCCATCAGCAGAAGTTGTTCCTTTTTTTTCTTCATTTAATGATATATCTCCACTTATTATTACATCCCCTTTTTTTACATAAGTATTCTTATTTTTAATAATTTGTCCTTTTTTAGCAGTAACTAATTTTATTAAGGCATCCTTTTTAGCAACAACATTTCTATTTTTTAATTCTTCTTTTTTATCTGCTAACTCTCTAAGTTCTACTTTAACAACATATTTAACACCCTGTGCCTCTATTTCAATCCACTCTATTTTATCAGGGTATTTATCTATTATCTGATTTTTTATTTTCTGTAATTCTTTAAAACTTTTTTTCATTGTATATTTATCTAACCCATAATTTTTTAATTCATTAGTTAAAAATGTTCTTATTTCACTGCTAGAATGAATTACTTCTACCTTAAAAATAACGTTTGTTAAAAAAATTAATAGAGCAAGTCCTAAAGCTATAGAAAATATTAGTATCCTATTTATACTAATTAATTTTCTTACTTTTATTAACCCTTTAGCACCTACAACATTAACTTCATAGATAGATTTCAAATTCATAAGTTTTTGATAATCATCTTTATAAATAACAATTTCTATAATATCTCTTTTAATATTTTTAATATTTAAAAGTTCAATTTTATTACTTGCTAATTTATGAATAAATCTTTCAGTATTTTTTCCTCTAATTTCTAATTTTAATTTACTTTTAACATGATAAAAAAGACTATTTTTCATATCATTACCTCAATTCTATATTTTTTATATCTCCGGTAATTAATACTTCACTACTCATTAAACGTGACACTACTAGATTATCTCCTTTTACTACTAAGCAACCATCTTTGTGATATACCATAACTTTACTAGAATCAAAATGCCCAATTGTTTCATAATTAACTACATTTACTTTATGTTTATAAATTCTTATTTCTAAATCATCTTCTAGTAAAAAGCTTCTCAGTTTATTAATAGATTTCATAGTATCACCATTATAAATATATTTTTATACAAGAAAAAATAGACTTTAAAGTCTATTTAATCAATATTTATTAATTTAATTGTGATTTTGAGATGGTTATTACAGGACGAACGCCGTAGAAGCTATCATAGCCAACGTCCATATCTTCGTCAAAAGCACCAACATAGGCCACATACCAAGCGAGTGTAGTGCTAGACGTATCAATGGTTGATGTCCAATAACCAAATGCTATTGGTGTTTTTGTATAACTATATAGCCATGTTGGGAATCCTGAAGTTTTATTACCTGCAGCTTTATATATTTGATCATATGTTGGTAATGCGATTTGTGATTCTGTTAACTTTGTCCATCCTGAAGTTCTTTCTTTTAATGCTGCTTTTGCAGTCACAGCTTGTGCACTTGCATCTTCATCTTTATGATTACTTCCATCACTCGACCATGCAACCGTACTTCCTAAATTAAATCCTGCTATTAGTGATACATTATCTCCATTTGTTTCTAATACAAAGAATGTTTTTGATTCATTATCACCTAATTCACATGTATATGTTACTCCTGTAGTATACGCTCCTGATTCACTTGCTAATAATCCTACTTCTTGGCTTGTATATGATGATTCTTGACCGGGATTGCCAGAATTATAAACTAATGCAGATACTTTAGATGTGTTAGCTGTGCAAAGCGCAGTAGTTGTACTATTTCCTTTTTCTGTTGCTTCATATGTTTTCTTAGTAGAATTATATGAAACAGTATAATCTCCTATTGTCA
>UQVP01000012.1 GCA_900544605.1 uncultured Mycoplasmatota bacterium
ACTACCACTATCCTTTACTATATTAATTATACATATTTATTTTTAGAATTGTCAACAAAAAAAAAGATACATTGTATGTACCTTTTACATTTCAACATTATGATAAATATTTTGAACATCATCTATTTCATCTATCATATTATATAATCTTTGAAATTCTTGTAAATCTTCTCCAGCTAAAGTAATTCTTTCTTTTGGTAACATTGATATTTCATCTAATTCAAACTCAATATTAGGATTTAATTTACTTATAGCACCTTTTATCTTAAATAAATCTTGTGGTGCTCCATATATAACAATATGATTATCACTTGATTCAATATCTTCAATATCTACATCATCCATGATTAAAGCATCCATTACTTCTTCTTCATTTAAACCATTAAAAGCAACTACACTTAAATTGTCATACATATAAGCAACACTTCCTTGAGCCCCTAATTTAACATGACATTTATTAATAACAGCTCTTAAATCACTTATACTTCTATTTACATTATCTGTTAAACATTCAACCATTAAAGTTGATCCTGCTGGTCCAAATACTTCATATGTTACTGTTTCATAGTTTTCTCCAGAGCCACTATTTACTTTATCAATAGCTCTTTTTATAACATCTGATGGTACTTGTTCTTTTTTAGCTTTTTCTATTAATCTTTTTAATCTTAAATTACCTTCTGGACTAGTTCCTCCGGTTTTAGCAACTTGATATATTTCTCTTGCATACATACCATATAATTTACCACGTGCTGCTCCTGTTTTTTGTTTTGCAGCTGCTATATTAGGAAATCTTCCCATAATTTCACCATTCCTTCTTGTGTCTTTATTTTACTATATATTTATATTTTTTTAAATACTTATTTAGAAATATTATAATCTTTTTTTATAATATTATCTAAAAATTGATTAGAACCATATTGATAAGGTTTTATATTTAGATGAAGATACTCATCAAATTCCATAGGAAAAGATGTTATCAAGCAATTATTAAAATGTGCTTCTAATCTTCTAAAGTTTCTAATCATCTTATCAGATAGATTTTTTTGAATTCTTAAATTTTCTACTTTATATTCCAATAATAACTTTTTTAAATCTTTATCATTTAGTTTACTATCTTTTAATTTATCTTCATATCTTTTTTTAAGCGCTAGCTCACGACTATTATATCTAACTGGTAATAGTGATATAACTTTTACTTTATCTATACCTTTATCTTTTAAAATATCAAAGAAGATTGATAATGCGATTAAAGCTGATGGTGATACATCACTTATATTTTCGGGATAATAATCACCATTATCTTTATAATCTCTATACTCATCTGTTTCTAAAGTACTAACACCTTCATTTAATTTATATAATTTTCTTTTTATTCGCTTTTGGAATGATGTTGTTATACTTTCTTTTTCGTTTTGTATAGCGTATATATAACAAACATTATTACTTATTCCATAACTTATTTTAGGTAAATTATATATATCATCATCTTTTATAAATGATGCCCTAAAGAAAAATGGTGTTTCCATTCTAATATCTTGTTTTAAATCTTCAATCTTTATTTTACTATCATCTATAGTATTATATATAAAACTATTTTCTGTACATAATTTATTTTGATAGAAGTCTATTTGCTTTTTAACAAATAGACATGGATTAGCAAAATCATCATATAAAGCATTAGCCCATAAATTTGTTAAGTAGCATTTTACTCTAACGTTTAATTCATAGTTCTTAAAAATATTAGGACTACTATCGCATAGTTTTACATAATCACAAAGTAAATTAACAAGTCTATCTTTATCATTAATAATAAGTACTGGTTTAGAATCAAAACTATCATTACATGCAAATGTTTTTCCTAAGAAAGTATTAAATCCAACATTAAAAATATATTCTTCTTTATATATATCATTTAATAGTACTTTTACTTCTCCTGTACTAGCCTCTTTAATTATTTCATTAAAAAAGATATTTTCAATTATATCTTTTTTATCCATTTTGAGCTTTTTTTAAGGCATCTTTAGCAGCTTCTTGTTCAGCTTCTTTTTTACTATGTGCCGTACCTTTTCCATAAATAATATCATCTATCTTAACTTCAACAGTAAACATTTTATTATGAGCAGGTCCTTCTTCATCAACTACTACATATTCCAAACTTCTTCTTTCTGTTTGAACTAATTCTTGTAAAACTGATTTATAATCACTAAAGAAATCTACTTCTTTTCTTTCTATTAATGGAATAATATTACTATAAATAAAATTCTTTACAAAATCTAAGCCTTGATCTAGAAACATTGCTCCAGTGAATGATTCAAAGATATCAGCAACAATTGCTTTTCTCATTCTACCACCAGTTGCTTCTTCACCATGACCTAAAAGTAAATATTTATTTAAACCTAAGCGAAGAGAATATTCATATAAAGCTGACTCACATACATAATGAGCACGAAGCTTTGTCATCTTTCCTTCCTCTTCTTCTGTATTCTTAAATAAATATTCACTCATGACTAGTTCTAAAACGGCATCTCCTAAATATTCTAATCTTTCATAGCTTTTAGTTTGGTGCTCATTCGCATATGATGTATGAGTAAAAGCCTCAATATAAAGTTTTTCATGATTAGGTATTATATTAAATTTATCATATAGTTCTTTCATTTATCTCACCTGTCAATATTATATCAAATTTTTAACTATGGTGTATAGTTATTTTACTTTTTTTAAAAACTTTAGTATAATGATTAAGGTGAAAAGATGAAATATATTTTAATTGCAGCAATTCATTTATATCAATTAATTCCAGGAAAATGGCATGATTCGTGCAAATACATTCCTACTTGTTCTAATTATGGAATTGAGGCAATTGAAAAATATGGTAGTCTTAAAGGTGGATTTTTAACCATTAAAAGAATTTTACGATGTAATCCTTTTAGTAAAGGTGGTTATGATCCAGTTGATAAAAAAGGAGTTAAAAAATGAAAAAATATTTATTTATTGTTTTAGGTATTGTGTTACTATGTACAGGGTGTTTTAAAAGGGATTCAATGGAAGATATAACTATTTATACTTCTGTTTATCCAATTGAATATATAACAACAAGACTGTATGGCGATAATGCAAAAATTAGTAGTATTTACCCAAATGGTATTATCGTTGATAAATATACATTAACTGAAAAACAATTAGATGATTATAGTAAAGCTGATTTATTTATTTTTAATGGATTAAGTAGTGAAAAAGATTATATTAAACCCATGTTTAGTAAAAATAAGAATTTAAAAATAATTGATGCTACTTCAAGTATTGAATATGAAAATAAAATGGAAGAAATCTGGTTAGACCCTTCTAACTTTCTTATGATTGCACAAAATATTAAACTGGGTTTTGATGAGTACATCACTAATCAATATTTATTAAATGAAATAGAAGAAAATTATAAACAATTAAAAATTGATGTTTCAAGTTTGGATGCAAAAATACAAACAATGATTGAAAAAGCTAAAGATAAAAGAATTGTTGTTACTAATAGTTTATTTAAATATTTAGAAAAATATAATTTTGAAGTTATTTCTTTAGATGAAAATGAAACAGCTTTAGATAAAAATATTACTACTGTTAAAAACATGATTAAAAAAGGTGAATTAAAATATATCTATAGTTTAAAAAATGAAGATACTAGTGAAATGGTTTCTAACTTAATTGAAGGAAGCGATGTTAAAATACTTGAATTTCACTCTTTATCAAATATAGATGACGCTGAAAAAAAATCTAAAAAAGATTATCTTTCAATTATGAATGAGAATATTGAACTATTAAAAGAACAATTATATGATTAAAAATTATTGACAAAGACATGTATATATTGTAAAATTATACATGTAGCTGGAGTGATACTCAAGAGGCTGAAGAGGCGCCCCTGCTAAGGGTGTAGAGCGGGCAACTGCTGCGAGGGTTCAAATCCCTCTCACTCCGCCATTTATGAATTAACCTTGTTCTAGCAAGGTTTTTTTGTTATCAAAAAGAAAAAATTGTAATTTAAGATTACAATTTTTTAATACTCACAATTATTTGGAGTTCTAGGGAATGGAATAACATCACGGATATTTTCAACTCCAGTAAGATAAATAATTAATCTTTCAAATCCCATACCAAATCCAGAGTGATAACATCCACCATATTTACGTAAATTACAGAACCAATCTACAGGATCTTTTTCTACATGAAGTTCTTGCATTCTCTCCATTAGTTTATCATAGTTATCTTCTCTTTGAGAACCACCCATTAATTCTCCTGCTCCTGGAACTTCTAAGTCAACAGCGGCAACAGTCTTATTATCAGGATTTACTTTCATATACCAAGCTTTAATATCTTTTGGCCAATCTGTGATAAATACTGGACTATTAAAGTATTCAGTAATATATCTTTCATGTTCTTTTGCAATATCATCATCATAGCTTGGAGTAAATTCCCATTTTGTATCAGCTTTCTTTAGAATATCAACAACATCATGATGAGTAATTCTTACAAATTTAGAATTAATTAATTTAGTTAATTTATCTTTTAAACCATTTTCTACAAATTTATCAAAGAAATCAATCTCTGTAGGACATTTTTCTAAAACATAGTTTACAATAAATTTTAACATATCTTCTTCGATATCCATTAGACCATTTAAATCACAAAAAGCAATTTCTGGTTCAATCATCCAAAATTCATTAGCATGAGTTTTGGTATTAGAGTTCTCTGTTCTAAATGTTGGACCAAATGTATAAATACGTTTATACGCCATGGCATATGCTTCACCATGTAATTGTCCAGTTCCTGTTACATATGCTTTTTTACCAAACAAGTCTTTTGACATATCAACATGACCATCTTTCTTAGGAAGATTATCTAAATCAAGTGTTGTTATCTTAAACATTTGATCGGATCCTTCACAGTCAGTAGTTGTAATAAGTGGTGTATGAACATAAATATATCCCCTATTTTGGAAATATTCATGTATTGCCATAGCAGCAACACTTCTTACTCTAAATACTGCACCAAATAAATTAGTACGAGGACGAAGATATGCTTGTTCTCTTAAAAATTCTCTAGTATGTCTTTTAGGTTGGATAGGAAAATCTTCAGCACAGTCTCCTTCTAATTTAATAGAAACTGTTTGTAATTCTATTTCTTGACCTTCTTTAGGTGATTTTATAACTTTACCTGTAATGGTAATAGCACTTCCAATGTGAAGTTTTGCAATATCATCAAAGTCAGATAATTTGTTATCATAAACAACTTGAAGGTTTTGAAAAGTTGTTCCATCATTAAAATCAATAAAGCCAAATTCTTTTTGTTTACGATGATTACGAATCCATCCTTGAATAGTAATTTCTTTATCTAAATACTTTTTACTATCCATAAATAATTCTTTTAAATCTATTAACATTGTATTACCTCTTTTCTATTTCCTCTTTTAAAATTTTAGCTGTAACACTAGGATCAGCTTGACCACGTGTTGCTTTCATTATTTGACCAACAAAGAAATCAAAAACATTACGACCTTTACGGTACTCTTCTATTAAATCTAAGTGTTGTTCTAAAATATCAACAATCATCGGTCTTAAAACATTCTCATCACTTATTTTACTCATTCCTAATTCTTTTACTAAAACTTTAGGATCTTTTTTGTTTTCAATCACCTTAACAAATATCTCTTTACTTTGTTTAGAAGAAATTTTACCATCTTCTACCATTTTTAGAAGTTCAAACAACTTTTCTGGCGTTAGATATATATCTGTTAGGTGTAAATTATTTTTATTTAGATAACCTAAAATGTTAGAAGTGAGAAAGTTAGCAACGGTTTTAGGATTGCACCCTAATTTTATTGTCTCTTCAAAATAATCAGAAATTTCTTTTTCTTTAATAATGGTTTTAGCATCTATTTCTGCCAAATTATATTCATTAATATATTTTTCTTTTCTTTCATTTGGTAAAGTTGGAATAGATTTTTTTATTTCTTCTAACCATTCTTTACTTAATTTAAATTTAGGTATATTAGGTTCAACAAAATATTTATAATCAATCGCATCTACTTTACTACGCATATATATAGTAGTTCCTGTTTCTTCATCAAAACGACGTGTTTGTTGTTCCATTTCATCATATTTACCATTTTCTTTTAATTCAATTTGTCTTTCTATTTCGCTGTTAATAGCTTCTCTTACAGAACTGAAAGAATTAACATTTTTTATTTCTATTTTAGTACCCCAATTACTTGAATCATTCTCATCTTTATCTATATCCATTATAGAAACATTAACATCACATCTTACTTGTCCTTTTTTACTATCAGCATCACTTATATCAGTATATTGATATATAGAACGCATTGTTTCTAGAAAACTAACTGCTTCATTAGCATTATGAAATACTGGTTCAGTAACAAGTTCTAGAAGTGGAACTCCAGCTCTATTATAATCAATAGTTGAATAATTAGCTTGATGATCAGTAGCTGCCGAATCTTCTTCTAGGTGAATATTATTGATTTTAGCAGTCTTAATTTCACCATTACATTCATAATCTATAGAACCATATATTCCAACAGGAGCAGGTTTTGTTTCTTGGGTAATTTGAAATCCTTTTGGTAAATCTGGATAATAATAATTTTTTCTTTCAAAATAAATATATTCTGGTTGTTTACAATTCAATATTATACTAGCAATTAAAGCTTTTCTTACAGCTTCTTTATTAACAACAGGAAGAGTGCCTGGAAAAGCCATATCTAAAGGCGCTATATTAGAATTAGCTTCACAATCATAGTTATTAGCAGCACTTGAAAATACTTTAGAATTAGTTTTACTTATTTCACAGTGCATCTCTAAACCAATTAATGCTTTATACTTATCCATTTTGTACCTCCTTTGCAATTTGACCTTTATAATCCATAGCACTTTCTAGAGCAAATGCGATATTCAAGACATTTTCATCATCATAACATTTACCTGTTATATTAAGTCCTACAGGAAGATTATTTATAAATCCATCAGGAATAGTAATTGAAGGAAAACCTCCAAAATTACCAACTTGTAAATGTTCTTCTAAGACACTTGTATTTTCATCTAGAATATCTTTATCTCCATCTAAGTGTTTAGCAGGACCACTACCTACAGGAAGAATAACTCCATCATAATCTTTAAATAGTTCATTCCATTTATCAACAAGTAGTCTTCTTACTCTTTGGGCATTGTGAAAATATCTATCTTTATTTTCTGATTGTAAAACATATGAACCTATTACAAATCTTCTTTTAATTAAAGGCGAAAAACCTTTAGTACGATAATCTTTCATCATTTCAATATAATTGTCACCACTGCCTCGAGGTCCAAAAATAATTCCTGTTAAGTTAGACATATTAGATGTTGCTTCAGCACAAGATATAACAACATAAGTTGAAGCTATAGTGTTTAATAAAGTTTTATCAATTGATACTTCTTCTACTTTTATACCAATTTTTTTACATAATTCAAGTTTTTCTTTAAAATTATTTAAATGTTCTTTTAATTCATCACTAGCATTAGGATAGTTATTTATATCACATATCTCTTTAATATAACACAACTTTTTACCTTCTACTTTACCTGTTAGAGCTTGTAAAAGATTAATATTAGTAGAATCCCAAGTAGTCATATCTTTGGAATCAAGGCCTTTCATATTATCAACAACGATTGCAGCATCTTCTACACTTCTAGAAAGTACGCCACAATGATCTAAACTACTTGCGAAAGGAAATAAGCCATAACGCGAAATCATTCCATAAGTTGGTTTATATCCAACAATACCACAATAGGCAGCAGGTTTACGAATTGAATCTCCGGTATCGCTTCCTGTTGCATAAGGATAAACTCCACTAGCTACAGCTGCAGCAGAACCAGCACTTGATCCTGCACACATACGTGTATGATCCCAAGGATTTAAAACAATACCAGTATGACCTGTAGTACCTGTTCCTCCCATTCCAAACTCATCTAAAACGGTTTTATTAACCATAATTGCTCCAGCGTGTTCTAAATTTTCGATAGCTGTTGCGGTAAAAAATGGTACATAATCTTTTAAAGTATTACTAGAACCAGTACTTAAAACACCTCTAGTACTATAATTATCTTTAACACCATAAGGAATACCAGAAAGCAAATTATCTGTTACTTCTACTCCTTTAGCATCATCTAAAATAGTAACGAAAGCATTACATTTATCTTGTATTTTATGAGATTTTTCTAGTGATTCTTTTACAAGTTCATCACTTGTTACTTCACCGTTAATTAAACTTTCATGTATTTTTTTAATACTTTTATCCATATATGTCATTATTTCACCACCTTTGGTACTTTAATCTCTCTACCTTTAACATCATCACAGTTTTGAAGTAATTCCTCAATTGGAACAGAACTTTCTACCTTGTCTTCTCTTAATTCATAAATGCATCTATCTAAACAGTGAGTCATAGGCTCAACATTTTCAATATTAGTAATTTTATTAATAATATCAATATTTTTATCAATAATATCAAATTCATCTAATACTTGTTTGTTTTCCTCTTCTGTTAATCCAATTAATAACTTATCAGCATAATCATTTACCATCTCTTTTGTAAACTTACTCATATATATCCTCCTCTATCTATAAAAAAATAGTTACTCATCCTATATAAGGACGAATAACTATTATCCGCGGTACCACCCTAATTACCAATTTGGTCTCTTTATATTTATAACGGGTTGTATCCCGACTTATTCTACTTTTATTTCGATAAGTAACTCCATGGTGTTACACTATAAAGGTTATTATCTGTATTCCACCCTCACAGACTCTCTTTAAACACTTATTTATAGTACATGTCCACTTCTTTGTATTTACAATATTGATTATAGCATAAAAATATTTTTTTGTATATAAAAAATTACAAAAAAAGCCTTGCAAGGCTTTGATTTCGAAATGGTGACCCGTACGGGATTCGAACCCATAAATGCATGCGTGAAAGGCATGTGTGTTAACCATTTCACCAACGGGCCATCTAAATGGTGGACCTGACAAGACTCGAACTTGTGACCCCTACATTATCAGTGTAGTGCTCTAACCAACTGAGCTACAGGTCCACAATATAATAAATAAAAATGGCGCCCGATGTAGGACTCGAACCTACGACCTAACGGTTAACAGCCGTGCGCTCTACCGACTGAGCTAATCGGGCATCAATTGATGACTATTTCATTGTACATTATTTTATATGTTTTGGCAATACCTTTTTTTCATTTTTTTTAATTTTCTACAAAATAGTCATTAATTATTTATTATTTTACTAACTTTTTCTATTACTTTTTGTTTTTGATGAATACGATTTTGATAATTAGGATGATATGTCCAAATTATATTTTCATCATATATCATTGGATTTTCTCTAGTTGGATAACTATTAATTAAGTTTGATTTTAAAGCTTTTAAATATTGATAAGTCATATGATAATAAGGATTTGTTGGGCCAGTTGTTAATATAGTGTATTCAGGATTAAACATTTTAGTTACTTCTAATAAATATTCAACACTTAATTTTTCTAACTTATCATTATTAGGATGACCAATTTCTGTTCTTTTTCCAGCAATAAACATATTATTCCAAATAACATTATTAATTAAATCTTTGTCTTCTATATTTAGAACACTTTTTATAAACTTCCAATAATCCTTATTACGAGCACCTTCTTTTAAAAATCGATAATATTGATCCTCTATTTCATCTATATCAGGTACATTAACAGGATCATTGTAATTCATCCAGCAATTTGTTTCTTGCCCTATATATAATATTTTTCTTTTTAAATTATCTACATAAAGAGGGTTAGAACTTATTAAAAGTGGAATAGCTAATTCTTCTCTACGAGGTAAATGTTTATACTCTTCTAGTATATAATTATTTAAATCACGTAATTTATCCATCAACAATCCCCTCTTTCGATGTTATATTATACATAAAAATTTAAAAAATGCAAATTAATTAGCAATCGCATGATGAGCGGTTGGACTATTTATATCTAGTGCCTTAAATTCATAACCATTTTTTAAACCATATTCAATTACTTGTTTTACAGCTTCAATACTGTTTGGTTTTATATCGTGTTGTAAAACAACATAATAGTTTTTTCCATGTAATGATTTAATAATGTTTGTTGCTATTTTTCCTGAATCATTTGTTGCAGTATCTTGACTAGCTACATTCCAATCAAAATAAACATAACCTTCATCTTTCATACGATTTGCTATTTTAGTTACAACCTTAGGGCTAAATTTACTTATTGTATTAGAACTTCCACCTGGAAATCTAACTAAATTAGTATAATGACCTGTTATATTATAAATCTTATTACGCATTTTATATAAATCATCAAAATAAGCATCAACACTAGAATAAATATTTTTATAAGAATGAGAATATGTATGAATACCTATACTATGACCTTCTTCATATTCTCTTTTAAGATAATAATCATAACCGAATTGACCAGTTACAAAAAAAGTTGCTTTTACATTATAACTCTTTAATATATCTAAAAGTTTACCAGTGTAAATACAAGGACCATCATCAAATGTCAAATATATTACTTGTTCATTAGAAATACTACTTTTATCATAAACCGTAACTTTTCTTATCTTTTCTGTTTTATTACCACTACTGTCAGTAACACTATAAGTTATTTCATATATTCCCGCTTTATTAGTATCTACATTACTATCTATTATAACTTTATCTGTAATATTACCATCACAATTATCGGTAGCATTATACCCTAGTTCTTCATATTTGTTTCCTATATAAATACTTTTATCTCCTCCAACTAAAGTAATAATAGGACTATCTTCATCTTTATATTGAACATCAATACTTTTTATTGTTTTATTAAATGAAGAATCGGTAACTTCTAAATATATTTTATTTTCATCATAATTTTTAATTATTTTATTTGTCATATCTCCATCATAATTATCATTAGCTTTATATTTTAATTCATAATTTTTTAAATCTACATTAGGGCAAACATTAATATTTTCTTCTGTCTCTATTTTAGGTGGTATATCATCTATAATATTTACTTTCCTAGTTACTGTTTCTTTTTTATTCTTATATTCTATTTCATAATCAACTTTATACTCTCCTAATTTATCAGTATCTACATTACTATTTATTTTAATATTTTCTAGTTTTAAACCTTTTAATAACCTACTTTTATAATAAGCTTCTGCTCCTTGTTCCAAATAATTAGAAAATACGCATAAATTTTCTACTTCGTTACCATTTAATTTTATAACTATTTTTTTATCAAAAAAAAGAAACCAAGTTAAAAATTCTATTAAGACAATAATAGATGCTACCAAACAAGATATTAATAATTTCTTTTTCATAAATATCACACTTCTTACATCTTTATTCTACCTAGTTTTTAAAATATTATTATCTTAAGAATTAAATTTTAACTCTAGTTCTTTTAAATTTTCATTATCAATTATATTTTCATCATATTCAATGTATATTTTTATATCTTTCTTATCATCAGTAAAATTGCTATAAGAACTTCCTATTCCTTCTATTTCAAATAATTCTTCAATCATATTTAAAAGACAATACTCACAACATAAGTTTTTAATAATAATTTGATATTTCTTTATTAGTTAAGTGTTTATCAAAACTAACTAAAATAGAGGTTTTATTAAACATATTTAAAAATAGTAGTATTTCTGATTTTAACATTATTTACTTCACTTACATCTTTTACTAACAATAAATAATTTTTCAATTCATTGTTACTTACAAAATAATTTATTTCTAAAGTAAGCTTATTAAACTTTAC
This sequence comes from uncultured Mycoplasmatota bacterium, assembly GCA_900544605.1. Classification (GTDB taxonomy): domain Bacteria; phylum Bacillota_I; class Bacilli_A; order RF39; family UBA660; genus SIG204. The sequence continues at coordinate 11,883 of UQVP01000012.1, forward strand.
ACCTTTTTTATCTTTATACATTAAAACTCGAAATATAATATTCCGAGCTTAATTTCAATCTGGTGTCCTGTTAGGGACTCGAACCCTAGACCCACTGATTAAGAGTCAGTTGCTCTACCAACTGAGCTAACAAGACATGTTATAACAACAATGTTATTATAACATATTTTTTAATATTTGTATCTATTTTTTTAGAAAAAATTGATTACCCTTTGTTTCATTACTATATTCTGCATAAGGACTTATGTTATTTTCAATACAACTCCTTAAGTAAGTTGAAAAATATACTTGATTACCGCATCCATACCTTCTAAGATCTTTGCAATAATTTTCTTCAGCTTTATCTTTAAACATGCAATTAAAAAATAACATTTCATTATAATAGTAAGATAAACATTTAATAATATTATCATTATTTTTTGTATCAATACACTTTTGAAATTTAGATATACAATTTTTATTTACTTCACCTATTGAATACTTATATTCTTTATCTTTATTATGGCAAGAATCTAATATGCTTTCCATAATTTCTAAAGCTTTTGATGCTTCTTCTTTCGTTATCCCGTAATTCGTCATTTCTTCAATAATATAATCCATATTATTTAAAGTAAAAGCTTTTAAAACCGTATCAGAAGATGTTACTTCGCAAATCATTTTGACAGCTGCTACCTCAAAATAATAAGAGCAAATTCCATCAAAAGGATTTTCATTATTACAATATTCTTTATTTAATAATTCTGTCATCCCCTCTGAGAAAAAACGAGGTAAATCATCATTGCCATAAATACAATGAATTATCTCATGTAATGTTTCATGAGTGGCAGGGAACTCTTTATATATACCAATACTGTTATATGGCTCTTCATAATACTGACCAGCAATATTTTTATCTATATAAAAAGGTCTTTTTTTATAAACTATTTCTACGTTTAACAATCTATTATAAACTTCTTCTTTATTAAGATAAGGATTATCTTTTATTAATTGACTTATTGAATGCAAATAATATTTATAGCAATTTTTAAAACTATGATTTTTGTTTATTGCATCTAACAATAGATATTCATCTAATAAATCATCAGTAATTTCAATATTGAGTTGTTTTTCGATAGTTTCTTTAATTTTTTCTACTTCTTCATCAGTAGCAACTATACTATTTCCTGAAAATAGATTTGATTTATCATTTTTTCTTTTAGTTGGTTTATAATAAAAAACGTTATAATAAGTATTAAAGCAAATTAATAAGGCAATAATAGAAGAATTAACTGCGGTAACAATCTTTGATACTTTATCTGTTTTAACAGCTAGCTTTTTTAAATCTTCTGGTTCAATATCAACATTATCTTTTTTATTCATATATTTTCCCCCTCTCTTTTTTATTTAAGTTTTTTTAAAGTAAGCACTATTATAATACAAACTTAAAAACTTTTCAAGGTTGGAGATAAACAAAAACTAAAGTATTTCTACTTTAGTTTAGTGTTATTAATTTTTTCTAGCTTTAATTGCAGCTTGTGCAGCAGCAAGTCTTGCAATAGGAACTCTAAATGGTGAACATGATACATAATCAAGTCCAATATTGTGGCAGAATTCTACTGAAGATGGATCTCCACCATGTTCTCCACAAATACCAATATGTAAATTTGGATTTACTGGTTTACCTAATTTAATAGCTATTTCCATTAACTTACCTACACCGTTTTGATCTAGTTTAGCAAATGGATCATTTTCAAAAATCTTAGTATCATAATAAGAATTTAAGAATTTACCAGCATCATCTCTTGAGAATCCAAATGTCATTTGAGTTAAATCATTTGTTCCGAAGCAGAAGAAATCAGCTTCTTTAGCAATTTCATCAGCAGTTAAAGCAGCTCTTGGAATTTCAATCATAGTACCTACTTCGTATTCTAATTCAATTCCAGATGCTTTAATTTCAGCATCAGCAGTTTCGACTACGATATTTTTAACATATTTTAATTCTTTAACTTCACAAACAAGTGGAATCATAATTTCTGGTTTAACATTCCAATCTGGATGTTTTTTCTTTATATTAATTGCAGCACGAATAACAGCTTTTGTTTGCATTCTAGCTATTTCTGGATAAGTAACAGCAAGTCTACATCCTCTGTGTCCCATCATAGGGTTTACTTCATGAAGTGTTGCAATTAAGTTTTTAATATATTCTACACTCTTACCTTGAGCTTTAGCTAATTTTTCAATATCAGCTTCTTCTGTAGGAACAAATTCATGTAGAGGTGGATCTAAGTATCTAATAGTTACTGAATATCCTTCTAGTGCTTCATATAATTGTTCAAAGTCACTTTGTTGATAAGGTAAAATCTTATCTAAAGCAGCTTCTCTTTCTTCTACAGTATCTGCACAAATCATTTCTCTAAATGCAGCTATTCTATCTTCTTCAAAGAACATATGCTCAGTACGACATAAACCAATACCTTCAGCACCTAATTCTTTAGCTTTTTTAGCATCTTTTGGAGTATCAGCATTTGTTCTAACTTGTAGTCTTCTAAATTTGTCAGCCCAACCCATAACACGGCCAAATTCACCTGCTATAGTAGCATCTACTGTTTTAATAATACCATCATAGATATTTCCAGTAGTACCATCTATTGAGATATAATCTCCTTCATGATATGTTTTTCCAGCTAAAGTAAATTGTTTGTTTTCTTCATCCATAACAATATCACCACAACCAGATACACAACAAGTACCCATACCACGAGCAACAACAGCAGCGTGTGATGTCATACCACCACGAACAGTTAAAATACCTTGTGATGCTTTCATACCAGTAATATCTTCTGGAGATGTCTCTAATCTAACTAGAACAACTTTTTCTCCATTTGCATGCCATTTTTCAGCATCTTCAGCAGTAAATACTACTTTACCACATGCAGCTCCAGGAGATGCTCCTAAACCTTTACCAACTGGAGTAGCAGCTTTTAATTCTTTTTGATCAAATTGAGGATGTAATAAAGTATCTAAGTTTCTTGGATCAATCATAAGTACTGCTTCTTCTTCAGTACGCATTCCTTCATCAACTAAATCACAAGCAATTTTTAAAGCAGCTTGAGCAGTTCTCTTACCATTTCTTGTTTGTAGCATGAATAATTTTCCATGTTCAACAGTAAATTCCATATCTTGCATATCTCTATAATGAGCTTCTAGAGTTTTACAAACTTCTTTGAATTGTTCAAATGCTTCTGGGAATTTATTAGCCATTTCAGTAATTTTCATTGGAGTACGAACACCAGCAACAACATCTTCACCTTGTGCATTTGTTAAGAATTCTCCAAACAAACCTTTTTCTCCTGTAGCAGGATCACGAGTGAAGGCAACACCAGTACCACAATCATCACCCATATTACCAAATGCCATAGATTGAACATTTACAGCAGTTCCCCATGAATAAGGGATATCGTTATCTCTTCTATATACATTAGCTCTAGGATTATCCCATGATCTAAATACAGCTTTAATAGCTCCCATTAATTGTTCTTTTGGATCGTCTGGGAAATCAGTACCAATTTTTTCTTTGTATTCAGCCTTGAATGAATTAGCTAATTCTTTTAAATCATTAGCATCTAATTCAATATCTTGCTTAACGCCTTTTCTTTCTTTCATTTCATCGATAAGTTGTTCAAAATATTTCTTACCAACTTCCATAACTACGTCAGAATACATTTGAATAAATCTTCTGTAGCAATCCCAAGCCCATCTTGGATTATTTGATTTTTCAGCTATTACATTAACTACATCTTCATTAAGACCTAAGTTAAGAATAGTATCCATCATACCTGGCATAGAAGCTCTAGCGCCAGAACGAACAGAAACTAATAATGGATTTTCTTTGTCACCAAATTTTTTACCAGTAACTTCTTCCATTTTAGCAATGTACTCGTTGATTTGGCTTTGAATTTCTTCATTTATTTCTCTACCATCTTCATAATACTTTGTACAAGCTTCTGTTGTGATAGTAAATCCCTGAGGTACTGGAAGTCCAATATTAGTCATTTCGGCTAAGTTAGCTCCTTTACCACCAAGAAGATTTCTCATATCTGCATTTCCTTCAGTAAACGCATATACATATTTTGTCATCTAATCATCTCCTATTTTTTACGACATATTCATTATAACAAATATTTAGTTTAAAGCACAATAAAAAAGTGCCAATTTGACACTTTTTTATGACTTTTTTTCAGATAATATAACTTTCTCTAAATAGCACTTACCACAAAGGGCTTCATACTCAATATTTTTAGTACCATCTATTACAACATCATCACCAGTTAATGCATAAACACCATTAACTTTTCTTGCATTAAATCTAGCTTTTTTACCACACTTACAAATAGTTATTAATTCATCAAATGTATCAGCCAGTTCCATTAATCTTTTACTTCCAACAAAAAATTCTCCTTTAAAATTTACCTTTAACCCGTAACAAATTACCGGAACATTTAACTCTTTACTGATATACCATAAATCTTCTACTTGTTTCCCGTTTAAGAATTGTGCTTCATCTACTAAAATGCAAGAAATGCTTTCTAAAGAAGTAACTTTACTTAAAATATCACCATTTTGAAGTAAAACATCAACTCTTCTTTCTAGTCCCATTCTGCTTACTAATTTATCCTCACCTTTAGTATCTACAACAGATTTTACTACTAAAACATTTAGTCCTTTTTCTTCATAATTGTGTGCTACTTGCATAAGCATGGTACTCTTACCTGCTCCCATCGCACCATATCTAAAATATAACTTTGCCATATATTACCTCTTTCTAGCCCTTGGATGACAATTCAGATAAACGCTGCGTAATCTTTCATTTGAAACATGTGTATATATTGCCGTTGTGTTTAAACTAGAATGTCCAAGCAATTCTCCAACACTATTTAAATCAGCTCCATTATCAAGCATATGTGTTGCAAATGTATGTCTTAATGTATGGGGCGAAACATTAAACTTAACACTACTTTTTTTTACCACATTATCTACCATCTGTTCTGTAGTTCTTACAGATATTGGTGTTCCTCTTTGATTCAAAAATAAATAATCACAACTTTTCTTTAATAACTCTACTCTAGATTCTTTTAAATATCTATTAAGAAGGTGTAAACACTTATCGCCAAATAAAACATATCTCTCTTTGTTACCCTTACCTAATATTTTTATTCTTTTTTCACTAAAGTCTATATCTTTTATTTTAATATTAACAAGTTCTCCAACACGAATTCCCGTTGAATATAAAAGTTCTAAAATTGTCGCATCTCTAAGCCCTAAAACAGTATTAGTATCAGGAATTTCTAGTATATCTTCTAGTTCTTTATAATTTAAATAGACAGGTAATCTCTTTTCCTCTTTAGGGTTACTAATTAGTACCATTGGATTAAATTCGATAATATTTTCACGTGATAAATATTTAAATAACGTTCTAAGTGAACTTAAATGTCGTGATATGGTTTTACTAGAATACTTTTTATTAAACATCTCATTTAAATAATTTCTAAGTATTTTATAATCAACTTCTTTAAATGAAAAAATACATTCTTTGTTTAGAAAATTTATAAACTCCTCTATATCTTTTTTATAGTTTAATACTGTATAGTTAGAATAATTTTTTTCTACCTCTAAATATTCTATAAACTTATCAACATCACGTATCATACTATCACCACCATTATTATACAATAAACATTTTTGTTTATAAAGAAAAAATCATGAAAATTCATGATTTTAATTGCTTAACTTAATTTAGACCTTAGTACTTCTATAACTGGGCGAACGCCAAAGCTGACGCCACCTTCAATGGTGCTACTCGCCAAGGAGGCGGCGTAGCACACGTTCCAAGCACCGAAAGGGTAAGTCGCTTCAGGGGATATTGTCCAATATCCATACATTGATACATCCGAATTATTTAAACATCCACGGCTTGTACATGATTTATCTGTTCTATCATATAACCATCCAAACTTACAACCACTTGTGTTTCCACTTTTACATGTTGCACTTGCAGTAGATGTGTTTGTATCAAAATAAAATGCTGAAGTTGATATTTTTTCATCCCATGTTGTATTTCCTGTTATTTGTGCTACTTCTTGTGCTGTTATTAATCTTGCTTTATAATTACTATAATCTATTGTATATTTTGCTTTACTACCTTGTGTTGATTGATCCACTGTGTAATTCGATGGTGTTTCTGTTCCAACCCAAGTTTTTGTATCATCATTCAATTGTGTTAATACTTCACTTGGTCCACTTACATTACTTCCATGTATATTCCATGAGACCGTTGCTGTTGTATTATGATCTAATAATAGATTTACATTACTTCCTCCATTATCATTAAAAGCATAGAATTTCATACATCCACCTTTTACCCCTGTTTTACTTTGTGTTTCTGTATAATCACTACATTTCTTTCCTGTTGTTACATTAAAATATACTACTTCTCCATTGGCATATGTTTTTGCTTTTTTCTCTTCTCCAACAATTGTTACGGTTACATCTCCTGTTGCTTTTGATAGTATTAATGTACCTGTTTCTTTATTCCATATATGTGTTGCTCCTGTTACTGTTATACTATCTGGTAATTGATATCCTGTATTTGCTGTATATGTTAATGTTTTTGTTTCTGTACTACTTATAGTTGTTATTTTTTCTCCACTTACATTTTTTAAATTATATGATAATCTATATGTTTCTACTTTCATTGCTGTCCATTTATTATCACTATATACTAAACTATAATCCCCTATTGTCATAGTTGATGAGTTTTCCACTTCTCCATTGCTTATTTTTATAGTCCCTGATGTTGGCTTATTTCCTTCCATCTCAACAATAATTTTATCTTTATCATCTTCTCCACATCCTGATACTGGGCATAAATTCCCATCTGATTGAACTATATATTCTCCTTCTAAGATGTTTCCTTCTAATCGCTTGGTTGCTACTGTTATTTCTACTTGTTTTATGTAGGTATCCGCACTTCTTTCTGCTGCTCCTTTCTTCGCATTCTTAATTGTATTCATTAGTATTGGTGTTGCAATTAAGGCTATTATTGCTAATACTACTATTACCGCTAGTAATTCTATTAAAGTGAATGCATTTTCTTTCTTCATTTTGACCACTCTCAATCCTAATTCTTTTATAAATTATAATCTATAATTTACTGCTTTGTCAATAAAAAATGAGAACTAGTTGTCCTCATTTGTAAATAACTTATAGTGATTATTATGTAATGACTTTGTTTTAGAAGAAGTAAAACCGCTATCTTCTTCATCTAAATATGATTCACTATTAAGTTTTTCTAAATCACCAGGGTATTCTTCTTCGTCAGCACTATTTTTATACCTTTTTGGTTGTTCAGTATTTGTTTGTTTATCTAAATCTATAATATTGTCTAAATCAAAATCTGGAATACGAAGATGATTTTCTAAATCTCCTAAATATTCTTCTTCATCAGCATCATTTTTAAATCTTGTTGGTTCTTCTTGTAATTTATAATCATCTATATGCATTAATAAATCTTTTTCAAATTTATCCCCTGCTTTTAATTTATCTAACACTTGTATTTCTTTCTCTATTTCTTTACTTTTATTCATTAATGATTTAGAAGCTAGATAAGCAGAATATACATTATTTGGTGATGGTAACTTTAACTCTTGATATCTATTTTCATATTCTTTTAACACAGCTCTAATTATATCATAGTAACGATATGATTGTTTTATAGCACTTCGCCACTGTTCCATAACACGTTTAAATTTGGCTTCACTAACATTTCTGAATCTTAATTCTTTTGCATAGTAATCTAAAAAAATACGTTTATAATTTTTGCCGTTTTTTAAAGCATTAACATAATTTATATAATCTCTATTTTCTAAACTTAAAATAAAGTGACTATTTTTAGTTATTTCTTTAAAAATACGTATATCTTTTTTATATAATACTTTTATTCTTTTGACTGTTAAATCATCCTGTAACTCCGTTATAACAATACTTCCTGCATAACGTTTGTTATTGTCGGTTTCTACTTTTTGAATAAAATTTTGATGTTTGGATAAAAACTCATCTATAATACTAGCATATCTTTTTCTAACCTCTTCTGATGAATTAAAATTTTTAGATATATACTCATCTAAGGCTTTAGCTTCCATCTTCTCTAAAGTTAAAGATATTTTCGCATCAGTATCTAATACTAATGATAAAGTTCTTTCCATAGACATCACCTAATTTAATTATACATTATAATTTTAAAATAAGCAAAATAAAAGTGATTATTTTGTATAATCACAATTACTACATTTTACAGTATCTTTTTTCTTTGTTAACATGCTTTTACATTCTGGGCATAATTCACCGGTAGGTAAATCCCAATAAGCTGTTTTACATTTTGGATAATTATTACATCCATAGAATACTTTACCACGTTTACTTTTCTTTTCGATAATTTTTCCATCACAATTAGGGCAATCACAAATCTCTAATGTTTGTTTTTCTTCATTTTTTATATACTTGCATTTTGGATAATTACTACAAGCAACAAACTCTCCATATCTACTTCTTCTTATTACAAGCGGACTACCACATTCTGGACAGCTTTCTCCAGTCTCTTTTGCTTCCTTTTTAGGAATAGCATCAAATGCTTCTTTTAAAGCTGGTTCAAATTCTTTATAAAACTTATCTAATACTTTATACCAAACAAGTTTTCCTAAAGCTATTTTATCTAAATCATTTTCCATATTTGCAGTATATTCAACATTAATTATATGATTAAAACTTTGTTGTAATTTATCAGTTATTTCAATTCCAACTGGTGTTGGAACAAATTTTTTATCAACGACATTAACATAACCTCTAGTTTTAATATTATCCATTGTTTTGGCATATGTACTAGGTCTTCCTATACCTAACTCTTCCATTTCTTTAATAAGTTTTGCTTCTGTATAACGAGCTGGAGGTTTAGTAAAATGTTGTTCTTTTGTGATATCTTTAGATACTAAAACGTTAGAATTATAAGCATCTAGTGGTGGTAAAGATTTTTCTGTTGCATCTTCATAATCACTATATACTTTTAAATAACCATCAAAAGTAACTGTTTGTCCTGTTGCTTTAAATTGATAATTATTATTATCTAGTATTACTGTTGTGTTATTTGTCTTAGCATCACTCATTAAGGATGCTAGAGCACGGAAGTATATCATACGATATAATTTATATTCATCATTTGTTAAATATGGTTTTACACTTAAAGGATCTCTTCTGATGTCAGTTGGGCGAATAGCTTCGTGAGCATCTTGAACATTCTCAGTTTTTTTAGCTTTTTTTACATAACCAACATATTCAGGTCCATATTTACTTTCAATATATTTATAAGTATGTCCTACAAATTCATCACTTAAACGAACTGAATCAGTACGCATATATGAAATTAAACCGGTAGTTTCATTTTCAAGTTCTATTCCTTCATATAATTTTTGCGCTACAGACATAGTCTTTTTAGCATTCATATTTAATTTATTGGAAGCGTCTTGTTGCATCGTACTAGTAGTATATGGATATTTTGATTTTTTATTTTTACTTTTTTTATCTACACTTTCAATTTTGAAAGTATTTCCTAATTTACTTAGAATTTCTTCGGCTTCTACTTCTGTTTTTATTTCAATATCTTTATGATTATAATTATATAGTTCGGCATCAAAATCATTAAAATTAGCTGTTATCGTCCAGTATTCTTCTGAGTTAAATGCTTCTATTTCTCTTTCTTTATCAACAATAAGTTTTAAAGCAACACTTTGAACTCTACCTGCACTAGTACCATCTGTTTTAGATTGAATTAATTTACTTAATCTAAATCCTATAATACGATCTAAAATTCTTCTAGTTTCTTGACTGTTAACTAAATTTTGATCTATTTTAGTTGGATGTTTTAACGATTCTAAAATAGCAGGTTTAGTAATTTCATTAAATACAATACGACTATATTTATTTTCATCTAAATCAAGGCATTTATAAAGATGCCACGAAATAGCTTCTCCTTCACGGTCTAAATCGGTAGCAAGATAAACATGATCTGCTTTTTTAGCTTCTTTTTTTAGTATTTCAACATCTTTCTTCTTACCTTTTAATATAACATAATCAGGATTAAAATTATTTTCAACATCAACACCTAAACCATATTTACCTTTAGTAGATAAATCTCTAATATGACCTTTACTAGATAATACTTTATAATCACTTCCTAAATATTTTTCAATTGTATGTGATTTACTTGGAGATTCCACAATAACTAAATTTTTGCTCATAATCCACTTCCTTTTTGCTAAAATAATTTATACACTATAATTTCAAAATTGTCAACTCTATTCTCTTCCACATAAACTACCAATTGTCTCAATTAGTTCATTATTCTTGTATATTTTTAAAATTTCACAATTGTTAGGACATTTACCACATTCATAACCTTTTGTTTCAAATTTTATATCATTTACTTTCAAATCATAAATCTTATCTGTTTTATTTTGACGTGATAAAATAGCAATTCCTAAAGCTCCCATTAGATGTCCATCTTTATCTACAATAACATCTTCATTTAATATTTCTTTGAAGTATTTTAAAACGCCAATATTTTTACTAACGCCTCCTTGAAAAACAATAGGTCCTTTTATTTTTTTACCCTTACCAACATTATTTAAATAGTTTAAAACAATACTTTTACAAAGACCTGCAACTATATCTTCTTTAGGATATCCGGCCTGTATTTTATGAACTAGGTCTGACTCTGCAAAAACAGTACACCTAGCTGCTATTTTAGTTGGATTTGTTGATTTCAAAGCAATAGAACCAAATTCTTCAATTGGAATACTTAGTCTTTTAGCTTGACTAGAAAGAAATGCTCCTGTACCTGCTGCACATAATGTATTCATTGCATAATCGACTATTATTCCATTATTAATTAAAATTATTTTTGAATCTTGGCCACCAATTTCTAAAATAGTTCTAACATCAGGATGTTTTGATAAAGTTCCTATTGCATGCGCTGTTATTTCATTTTTAACAATGTTAGCGTCTAACATCATCCCAATTAATTTTCTAGCACTACCTGTAGTACCTATTCCTTTAACTATATATCCACTAGGCAATTCTTTTTTCAAATTATTTATTAGATTTTCAACTGCTAATTTAGGATTACCTTCTGTCCATATATAGGAAGATGAGATAATATTATTAAAATCATCAATAATAACACCTTTAGTTGAGATAGAGCCTATATCTATACCTAAATAACAATTCATTTATCTTTCCTCATTTCTAACATATCATAAAAAGCTTCTAAACGTGTTTTTATACCCGTTTCTGATGTATTAGCATCAAAACTAAAAAATATTATTGGGACATTATAATTGTTTGATATCTTGCTAATTATTGGCATAGCACCTATTTCTGGAGTACAAAATGATGACTTAATATGAATAATACCATCATAACCTTTTTCACACATCTCCAAACTACGAGCTATATTATCGCTAGCATCTGCACCCATTTTATATTTAATATATTTTCTAGCCTCTTTTAAATATTTTTTAATTTTATATTTTTTTTGAAATAAAAGATAAGTTACATTTGTAAAACGAGTAATTTCAATATTATGCTTAGCTAGTTCTTCTTCTAAATAATAATTAGCAAATGGTTCCATAATAGTATAAAGTTCCCCAATAATTCCAACACGCATACAATTTTCAGGTTTTGATACTTTTATTTTTCTAATTTTAGAAAAATACTTTTTATATTTTTTTCTTAAATCAAAATAAGATTTAGTCTTACTAAAACTATTTAACATCTCTTGTTTTACTTTTTTAAACTCACCTTTATTTTTTTCAAATCCAATATTATGTCTTATATAATCATCAATTCTATCCATATATTTAACCATTTTAATAGTAATTAATAAATAATATAAACTTTTTATTATCTTAAGATTTGGCTCAATCTTAAGCATTTCTTTATATACTTTTTTTAAATCAGTATGTCCTTTAGAAACAAAATTAATATATGTAAAATCGTATCCTAAATCATTTAATATTTGTTCTTGTAATTCACTATAGTAACCATATTTACAACCACCACCAAATTGAATAATTGTATTAGCGCCCTTTTCTAAATATTCTATAATAGTACCTAATGTATATTTAAAGGGCATACAAACAAAATCAGGACTATTTTTACTTCCAAGTTCAATTGTTTTCTTAGTTATTTTTATGGGATTTAAAATTTTATTTTTTGTTATGTTAGAAAATAAAAACTTAATTGGTACATAATAATTATCCATCTGTGGAAATGCGATTATTTTGTCCATGTTATCACCAATTAATTTTATGCAGAAAAAAAATAAGTATTAAAACTTATTTTATCTAATTTTTACTAATGATAAATCAAAATCTTCAGGCTTATAATTTTCAATATAGTCTAACATTCCATCTATATTACTATAAACTTTATATAAATTTCTACAATCATCAGTGATAAATTTTTTATCTACTGATTTTTGCATCATACTTAATAAATCATCATAATAATGATCGATATTCCAAATAACAATTGGTTTATTATGTCTTCCTAATTGTTTTAAAGTTAATATTTCAAAAAATTCATCAAATGTACCTATTCCTCCTGGAGAAACAATAAAAGCATCAGAATTTTCCTCTAACATTTGTTTTCTTTCTCTCATTGTTTCAGTATGGATAAAACGACTACATTCAACAAATGAAATTTCTGCATTATTTTCTTCAAAGAATTTTGGTGATATTCCTAAAATATAACCATCTTTTTCTTTAACTCCACGAGCAACGGCACCCATCATGCCACTTCTTCCACCTCCAAAAGTATAACTCATACCTCTTTCAGCCATTTTTCTACCTAATTCTTCTCCAGCATCGGTATATACTTTATCTATTTCACTGCTTGCTGCACCATATACACATATTCTCATATTTAACACATCCTCCAAATCAATTATATGTATTTAGATTATAACATTTCCAATATTGTTTTTCAAGTAACTAGACACTTTGCTTTACAATATCTAAAAAACTTTCTAATCTTGTTTCTACACCCGTAAATGAATCTGAATCATCTATTATTAAATTAAGAATAGGTTTATCTATTTTTCTTATTACTAATTCATTTACTATTGAATCTGGTCCACAAGGAAAAGAAGAAAGTAAAATAATACCATTTATTAAATCACCACAATAACTTATAGCACCAATATTTTCTTTATTAAATTTCCAATACAAAGTAGATGAAATTTTACTACTCAAAATATTGGTTTGAGAAGGAGGTAAATTATTACATATTATTACTTCACAATCGTTTTTTTCTAAATACTTAATAATAGGGCTTCCTATTAATTCATCTAAAATATTATAATCATGTCCTACTATTAATATTTTAGTTTTAGAACTTTTCAATTTGTTATTAGTATCGATATATATTTTTTTTAATATTTTATTATTTTTTATTTTAGCATATTTATAAGCTGCTATTATTTCACTTTTACTTTTCTTTAAAACTTTTCCCATTTTTAAATAAGCTTTTACTTCGGTCATTTTTTTTACATAATCTATATTATAATTAAGTATTTTAACACCAAACAAGTTATTAGCTATATCATAAAATGATAAAAAATTAGTGCACGTCTGATTATCTCTGCCATAATTATCAAATCGTGGTATCAATATATAGTCACATTTATCTTTTAAATAAGCAATATGACCTAAATAATTTTTAAGTGATAAACACATTTCATCATTTGCTATATTACTGCCAAGCTCCATTATTTTACGGTTTGTTTTAGGACTTATTATTGTTTCTATTTTTAAATACTCAAAAAAATATTGCCACATATATTTATTCTGATAATAATTAATACTACGTGGAATTCCTACTTTCATTTAATCACCACTTAAATATATTTTATAATTATAAATTTATTACATAAATAATTTGAAGAAGGAAATAATATTTGGGGAGGGATGATATGGAAAATAAACAATGTATTAAATGTGATGTTCACAGCTGTAAACACTGTGATTGTGACTGTAATTGTTGTACTTTAAAAGAGATTAAAGTTTGTAACTGCAATAGTGCAAACGATAAAGAAGCAACAATGTGTGATAGTTATAAAGAAAAGACTAATGAAAATTAGTTTTTTTCTTAACATTAATTTGACAAAGCATAATTTACAAAAGTATATATAAATGATATAATAAATTAATTCATAAGGACGTGATTTTATGTTTATAAAAGAATTAACAATTGAACAATTTGAACGTTTTTTAAATGAGCACAACTATAATTCTATATATCAAACAGTAGAATATACTTTAGCTATGAAAAATCAAGGATATATGCCAATGTTTATAGGACTATTTGAAGATGGCAAAGTTATTGCTGGATGTGCTCTTTTAATAGAAAGCAAAGGAAACTTTAAATATGCCTATGCTTCACGTGGTTTTTTAATTGATTATAATAACTTAGAATTAGTAAAAACATTCACTGATTTAATAAAAAGATATTTAGCTAAAAAAGATGTTGTAGCCGTTAAATTAAGTCCAATGATTATAAAAAATATTTACAGTTCTAAAAAAGAATTAATCTATCATAATGAAAATTTTAATTCTATTTATAAAACTTTAAAAGAACTAGGTTATTATCATTATGGCTATAACAATTATTTTGAATCACTAAAACCTCGCTTTGAAGCTGTTTTAAACATAGATAAACCTTATTATGAAACTTTTAATAATATTAAAAAAGCTTTTAAAACAAAAATTAGAAATGCTGAAAAATCTGGTATTAAAGTCTATAGAGGAGATATTAATAATATAACTGACTTATATATTCAAACTAAAAGGAAGTATCCCAAAGATAATTTCTATTTTGCCGATATATATAACAACTTTGCTAAAAAAGATAAAGCTTATTTATATTATACTAAATTAGATACCAAAGATTATTTAGTTAAATGTCAAAAGCAATATGAATTACAAGAAGAATATAATTTAAAACTTGATAATTCAATTCTTATTAATAAAAATAATAATGATAAATTAATTAATCGAAAAATTGTTGCAGATAGTTTATTAGAAAGATACAAAAAACAATTAATCATAGCTACTAATATGTTAAAGAATAATTCAGAAGGAATTATAACTTCATCTGTCTTAATTTTAACAAATAAAGATACTGTTTATCTCTATATGGATGGGTATGACAAAAAATATCAATTTTTAAACTCTAAACATTTATTGCTATGGAAGATTATTGAAAAATACTCAATTCAAGGATATAAAAAATTTAATTTAGGTGGCGTCATAAACATATTTTCTTCAAATGAGAGGTACAATGGTTTAAATGAATTTAAATTGAGTTTTAACCCCGATATTATAGAATATTTAGGTGACTTAGAATTAATTTGTAATAATACCTTATATTTCATGTATAAAAATTCTAGGAATTTTAAAAACATATTAAAAAAATAGTGAATAATCACTATTTTTTTATGCTTTTTTTTGTAAAGGCCATGGTCCAGTCATATTACCTGCTTCATCTTTAAAACCAATTTTTAAATCCATAGTATTAACATCATTTTTCAAACTAATGTTAAATCCAAAATAATAATCACTTATTGCTCTCCAACCATAACCATTATATCTATCCTCTAAATTTTTATACGAGCAAGTCCAATACTGAGTACTATCATTATATTGATAACAATATCCTAAAGCTGTGTAAACAGTAGACGAATCTGAAACACTACATTGAAGAGAAAATTGGTTACCAGATCCTTCTCTTGGACCGGCCCACCAACAATTAGCTCGTGGCGCTTTAGTATCATGTTTAACACTTACATCACCTGAACAATCTTTTTCATTTCCAGCATTATCTTTTATTGTATAAGCCAACCATGCTGTATTAATTTCTTCATTAGCACCGGAGTAAATCCAACTTTTACTATTTTGATCACTCATGCCACTTCCTGAATCTGTTCCATATACCTTTACAGTTACATTACTGCTTGTCCATGTCCAGTTCTGCTCCCAATTACATGTAGGAGCTGTCTTATCTACTTTAACTATATTTCTAACAGACCATTCACCTTCATTTCCTACTTTATCAACAGCTCTATGACAAGCAATATTTGTTCCTTCCCCGGTAATTGATACTGAATTAGATTCTTCTTTTCCGCCTACAGTTGAACAATCACTTGACCACTGATAATAATCTACCCCACTACCACCATCTTCAGAATTAAATGTTCTATTAACATTCTGATTTGTCCATGTATCTAGCGTATAACCGTGGAAATCTACCTCTGTTTTTGTTGGTGGCTTTTTATCATAATAAACATCAACTGTTTTACTACATGTTGTTACATTTCCTGCTTCATCTTCGATATCAAAGCTTAAATTATCGGTTTTTAATTCTATTCCATTTTCATTATAAGTCTGGGTCTTATTTGAACCTTTCATCGGAGCTTTTGGAAGCCCATCACTTTCATTCTTTGACCCTGTTAAAACTATAGATACTCCTTCATTTGTCCATGTTGTATTTTCT
>UQVP01000013.1 GCA_900544605.1 uncultured Mycoplasmatota bacterium
TTACTTTAATAGAATTACTAGCGGTAATAGTAGTACTAGCAATCATTGCACTAATCTCAACACCAATAGTAATGAATACAATAAAGAATGCAAAGAAAGGAGCAGCAGAAAGAAGTGCTGATAATTATGTAAAAGCTGTAGAACAAAAGGTAGCAGAATCAAGAATTGATGGAACAAAAATAGCTAATGGAACATACAATATTCAACCAGATGGCAATTTATGTCCGGCATCAGGATGTGGAGAAAATGATAAAGATAAAATCACAATAGATATGAGTGGAAATAAACCAACATCAGGAACAGTAACAATATCTAATGGAGGAGTGTCTCAAAATGAAACAAAACTAGTAGTAGGAGATTATAATGTAAAATATAATCAAGAAAATAATAAATATGAAGCAACCGAAAAAGAAAATTCAAGTACGTTATGTAAAGCCGTAACAACGGCAACATTAGGGAATGTACCACAAGGACAATTTGCTTATGGAGATGAATATATTTGTGACGTTGGTGATGGTGAAGAAAAAACATTCTATGTATTGGAAACAAATGGGGATAATGTATCATTAATAATGAAAGCAAATGTAGGAGAAGATGGTAAAATGGTAACTACTGTAAGTTCAAATAGTGATCAAGCTGGTGCTTGGTCAGTTGATAATAAAAATCATATAGATGAAGATGAATCTGCCCAAGCGGTAACAGTTAAAAATAAATTGGCACATTCAACTGCATATTGGGATAAAATCACGGATAAAACAAAGATAACATTGCCTACTGCAGAACAAATTTTTAAAGCATCCGGAAAAACATTTAATGGTTCAGAAGATGACAATTTATCGACATGGCTATGTGATGAAATTTTTGGTACTGGTACTTCCAGTAGAAGAGTATTTGGATATTGGACATCAACTCCTGGTGATAATAATAAAGCGTTTTATGTTATTTCTAATGGTCTTCCTCAATGTAATTTAAGTTCTACTTCATCATTAACATATATTGAGGGAAGAGATTTGCAAATGTGGGGCGTTCGTCCTGTTATAACCATCTCAAAATCACAACTAGGTTAAAATAAAAAGTCATGAATGAAAAAATTCATGATTTTTCTTTATAAACAAAAATGTTTATTGTATAATTAATATAGATGGAGGATGGAATATGGATTTGATAATAGGTTCACATGTGTCTTATAAAAGTGGTAAACAATTATTAGGAAGTGTAGTAGAAGCTTTATCTTATGGGGCTAATACTTTTATGTTTTATACAGGAGCACCACAAAATACTAATCGTAGTACAATAGATGATAATTTAACTAAGGAAGCTTATCAATTAATGGAAGAAAATGGAATTAATCCTAAGAATGTGATTGTGCATGCTCCTTACATTATTAATCTAGCTAATGATGGAGCTAGTTATGATTTTGCTATTAAGTTTTTAAAAGAAGAAATAAAAAGAGTAGATAAGCTTGGAATGAAATATTTAGTTTTGCACCCTGGTAGTCATGTAGGACTTGGTATAGAAAAGGGTTTAGATAACATCATTAATGGTTTAAATTTTGTTTTAAGTGAAGATAACGATGTTATTATATGCTTAGAAACAATGGCTGGTAAGGGTAGTGAATTAGGTACTAGTTTTGAACAAATAAAGAAAATTATTGATGGTGTTAAATTAAATAATAAATTAATGGTTTGTCTAGACACGTGTCATATCAACGATGCAGGATATGATTTAAATAATTTTGATGAGGTCTTAGATGAGTTTGATAATGTCATTGGATTAGATAAACTTGCTTGTATTCATATCAATGATAGTAAAAATGAAAGAGGAGCGCACAAAGATAGACACGAAAATATTGGTGTAGGGACTATCGGTTTTGATAATTTAATAAATGTTATTTATAACAAAAGACTAGATGGTATTCCTAAAATACTAGAAACTCCTTACATAGGTGATACAGATGATTCTAAAGAAAGACTTTATCCACCTTATAAATTTGAAATAGAAATGATTAAAAACAAAAAATTTGATGCTGACTTTTTAAACAAAATAAGAAATTATTATAAATAGCTTTTATATTTGTTTTTAAATTCAATATATAGTTCTTCTATTTTTTGATAATTAGAAGGACTTATTTTTTTTAGTTCATTAAATATAGGCGTAGGATTTCCATATACTAACTCACGCCAATTTTTTTTAATATTCTCATATATAAAATCTGTTTCAGTATTATTTAAATTAATATTGTATTTAAGCCCAAAATCAATAATATCTTTCTTTTTAATCTTTTCAATATAATTAATAATAAATTTTTCAATCATGATTTCACCTCAATTAAAGATATGTTTTCACTACGTGAATAATGTTTAGTAAATGTAATAAACTAAAATAGGAGGAATAATATGTTTGAAATAAAAGATTTACCTTATAAATATGATGCTTTAGAACCTATCATCAGCACAACTACAGTAAACATTCATTATAATAAGCATGAAAAAGGTTATTTAGATAGATTAAATAAGTTTTTAAGTGAAGCAGGTTATAGTGGTTCTTATACAATTCCTGAAATTATTTTAAATATTGATAAGTTTCCTATTAATTATCGTGGTGATATTTTATATAACGCAGGTGGAGTTATAAATCATGACTTATATTGGCGTAGTACGGGTAAGCTTAGTTTACCTAGTGGTAGTTTACTTGATAAAATAGTAGAAACTTATGGTAGTTATGACAGTTTTAAGAAAAAATTTATTGAAGAAGCTAATAAAGTTGTTGGGTCAGGATATACTTTTTTGGTGATGGAACCTAACAAAAAAATAAATATTATAAATTTACCAAATCAAGAATCGCCACTCACCTATGGTTTTGAACCACTTTTAGCGCTTGACTTATGGGAACACGCTTATTATCTTGATTATCAAAATAGAAGAAACGAATACATTAATAATTTTTTTTCAATTGTAAACTTTGATGAAGCAAGTAAAAAATATGAAAGTTCCAGCACGAAAAATATCTAACAAAAAGTATGTAAGATGTAAAAGAAAAAGAGAAATCAAGGAACAGATTGAAAAAAGATACAAAGTTTTAAGCGTAATAATTATTTTAGTTATGATTATTTTAGGTGGTAAACTATTTTATATTCAAGTAGCTAAACATAGCTATTATGTTGAGAAAGTTACAAAATTAACTGAGAATATTAAAGAAGGTTCTAGTACTCCACGAGGGAGAATATATGATAGAAATGGAAAGTTAATAGTTGATAATGAAGCTATAAAAGTAATTACTTATAAAAGAACAAGTGGTACTAAAGTTAGTGATGAGATAAAGATGGCTTACGCTTTAGCGCAAATGATAGACATAGATATTTCTAAATTAAAAGAAACAGAGTTAAAGAATTTTTGGATTCTTAATAATGAGAATGAAGCTCAAAATAAAATTACAAAAGAAGAATGGCAAAGTCTAAAAGAAAGAAGAATTGCTAGTAGTGATATTAAGAATTATAAAATAGAAAGAGTTACAGAAGAGGAACTAAGTAAATATAATGAACTTGATAAAAAAGCCGCATATATATATTTCCTTATGAACCAAGGTTATGCTTATAATGAAAAAATTATAAAAAAATATGTAACTGATTTAGAATATGCTTTGGTGGCTTCAAATTTAGATAAATTATCAGGTTTTGATACAAAAGTAGATTGGGACCGTGTTTATAAATATGGTGGAGTCTTTAGGTCAATATTAGGAAATGTATCTACAAGTGAAAGTGGTATTCCTTATGAACTTAAAGACTATTATTTAAGTAAAGGTTATAGTTTAGATGATAGGGTTGGAACTAGTTATTTAGAGTATCAGTATGAAGATATTTTAAAGGGAAAAAAAGCTAAATATAAAGTTAGTAATACTGATAATAATGTCTTAATAGAAGAAGGTAGTAGGGGAAATGATATTATGCTTACTATTGATATAGAACTTCAAAAAGCAATTGAAGAAATATTAGAACGTGAAGTTGTAAAAGCTAAAAGTGATCCTAATACAAGATATTATAATAAATCATTTGTTATTGTTTCTAATCCAAATACTGGAGAAATATATGCGATGGCAGGGAAACAATTAGTAATGGAAAATGGTGAATATAAAGTATATGATTTTACCCCTGGTATTATTTCTTCTTCAGTAGTAGCAGGCTCTATTGTCAAAGGTGCTTCCCATATTGTTGGTTATAATACTGGAGCTTTAAAAATAGGTGAAGTTAGAAATGATAGTTGTATTAAAGTTGCTGGTACACCTAAAAAGTGTTCATTTAAATATTTAGGTAATCTTAATGACATAACAGCTTTAAAACAATCTTCCAATACTTATCAATTTCATACTGCTATAAAGGTTGGTCACGGGACATATGCCTACAACAAACCTTTAGTTTTAGATGAATCAGCATTTAATACATATCGTAAAACATTTGAAGAATTTGGATTAGGCGTTAAAACAGAAATAGATTTGCCTAATGAAAAATTAGGGGTTAAAGGAACTAGTACTTCATCGGGATTACTTTTGGATTTTGCGATAGGACAATATGATACTTATACGCCAATTCAATTAAATCAATATATGAATACGATTGCTAATGGGGGAAAAAGGTTAAAGCCATATCTACTTAAAGCGGTTTATGAACCAACCAGTGATGCTTTGACGAAAGTTGTTAGTGAAACGGAACCTAAAGTTTTAAATACAATTAATACTGATGATAAGTATTTAGAACGTGTTAAGTTGGGTTTTAAAGCGGTTATGGAGTACGGGGGAACAGGTAGTGGTTATATAAGCCATAGTTATAAACCAGCCGGTAAGACAGGTACTAGTCAAGCACTTATTGATACAGATGGTGATGGTAAAGTAGATACAGAAACTTTAAGTAATACTTTTTCTGCTTATGCTCCTTATGATAATCCTGTTGTAAATTTTACGGTAATTTCTCCAAATATGTTTTCTTCTGAGCATGGTTCTAATACGAGAAGTTATGTAAATATTAGAATTGCTAAAGAAGTTTCAAAAAAATTCTTTGAAATTTACCAATAATTTGTTATAATAGTAGCGTACTTATTAAAAAGGAGGGAAACTATGGCTAAAAAAGGAGAAGCAAGAGAAAGATTAACACTTGCATGTACTGTTTGTAAAGAAGAAAATTACCGTACTGAAAAAAACAAAAAAAATACAACTGATCGTTTAGAATTAAATAAATTCTGTCCTAAATGTAAAAAATCAACTACTCATAAAGAAAAGAAATAGGTGATTAAATGATTTTTTGGCTGAAATTGAAAGTATGGGAGAATCCATCTATTCAGAAAAAGCCAATAAAAATAAAAGAAAAAAGGTAATAAGATGATTAAACTTGCTAATAAGTTAGCAGGATTTAGTCGTTTTAGCCAAGGTGAGATAGAACTTATAAAATCTTGTGCTTCTACAGTGCAGTCTTCTAAGGTTGAAGAAAGTAAAGTAGAAAAAGTAAAAGATGGACATCAAAAAAGAATTAATTACAAAAGTCAAGCAAAGTAGGAGGTGTATATAATGGTAAATGCTAATGATATTAAAAATGGTATGACTATTATTTTTGAAGATGCATTATATATCGTATTAGAGTTTTCGCATGTAAAACCTGGTAAGGGTGCAGCTTTTGTTAAAGCTAAACTTAGAAATTTAAGAACTGGTTCAATTGTTGAAAAAACATTTAATTCAAGTATTAAATTAGAAAAAGCTATGATTACTAGACAAAATATGCAATATTTATATAATACTGGTGATGCTTATGCTTTCATGAATATGGAAACATATGAACAAATTGAATTAACAAAAGACCAAATTGGTGATGATGCTAAATTCTTAAAAGAAGGTATTAATGTTGATATTACTTTTTACGAAGGTGAAATGTTAGGTATTTCATTACCTGATAAAATTGAATATGTTATTACACATACAGAGCCAGCAGTAAAAGGTAATACTACTAATAATGCATTAAAAGATGCTGAATTAGAGAATGGATTAAAAGTTAGAGTTCCTTTATTTATTCAAGAAGGAGAAGCTATCTTAGTTACAACTAGTGATGGTAAATATGATTCTAGAGCATAATTTCAATTATGTTCTTTTTTTGACAAATTTCGACATAACTTTTTGTCATAATAGTAGGGTGCGTTAAGTACAATTATTATTATGAAAGGAAATGTTTATGAAAGAAATGATGAAATTTAATAATGAAGAAATGAGTGTAGTTATATATAAGAGTATGGAAATATATGACACTTTTAAAAAAACTATTATAAAAGTTAATAGTGAAAGGTTAAGTATTGAAGATAAAAAGTATTTATCACTGCTTTTAGGAATTTTAAATACTGATAATCAAGTAGGTAATGTTATGCGTTTATTAAAATATGATTATGGTGTTAGTGTACTTCCTAACCTTAAATCATATCCAGAATGTGAAAAAGTATATTTTGATAATTTTAGTGATTTATTTGAAAGAAATAATATAAATGAGAATACAGGTGTAGAAGATTTAATGTTATTTTTACTACAAAATAATTTCATTCAAAATTTACATTGCCTAACAGGCTCTTCGATGGCATGCATTAAATCTATTATCTATAAAATAAAAGAGAATAATAAAAATAGTGTAGAATCTTTACAACTTCGTAAAACTATGATATCATAATTCTCGTTTGATTTAGTTTTACTGAAAAATGATAAAAACTATTGACAAGTAGTAAAATAAAATGTATACTAGGTAAGTAGAAAAAGGAAAGCAGGTATTCACTGACCTCACCCGATAGCAATCAGTTATGGGTTTAATGCCAATATAAAAATTATATATAGGGATTAATAGGTGAATACTTTGTGTATTCACTTTTTTATGGAGGTGTTATTTATAGCTAGTAAAGACAGAGATTTGTTTATTAATGAACAAATAAGAGCAAAAGAAGTAATGGTTATTGGACCACATGGAGAACAGTTAGGTGTAAAACCAATTAAAGATGCATTAACACTTGCAAGTTATGCAGGATTTGATTTAGTTTTAATTAGTCCTAATGCTAATCCACAAGTTTGTAAGATTATGGACTACAATAAGTTCAAATATGAAAACAAGAAGAAACAAAAAGAAAATATGAAAAAGCAACGTGAATCTAATTTAGAAATGAAAGAATATCGTTTGTCTGTTACAATTGATGTTCATGACTTTAATACCCGTGTTAATAACGCTAGTAAATATCTAGAAAAAGGACATAAAATTAAAGTTAGTATTCGTTTTAAAGGAAGAGAAATGGCTCATCCAGAATTAGGTAAAGATGTGTTACTTCGTTTTGCAGAAGCTGTTAAAGCTATTGCGGTCATTGAACAACAACCAAAACTTGAAGGTCGTTTTATGACAATGATTTTGATGCCAAATAATAATAAGTAGGAGGAAATATTATGCCAAAGCAAAAAACACATAAGGGAACTGCTAAAGTAGTTACTAAAAGAAAAAATGACGTTAAAATAGGTCATCCAGGTACTAGACACAATACTGGAAAGAAAAATGCTGCTTCAAATAGAGTAGGTAGAAGTGCATCTTCTATGAGTAAAGCAGATATTAAAAGATTAAAAGATATTTTATAGGATTTAGGAGGAATTAAGTATGACAAGAGTTAAAGGTGGTACGATTCATCGTGCTCGTCGTAAAAAAGTATTAGATGAAGCTAAAGGATACTTTGGAAGTAAACATAGATTATATAAAACAGCTAAAGAACAAGTTATGCATTCAGGAAAATATGCATATAGAGATAGAAGACAAAATAAAAGAGATTTCAGAAAATTATGGATTACAAGAATTAATGCAGCATGTCGTATGAACAACATTAGTTATTCTAAATTTATGAATGGACTTAAGAAAGCTGAAGTAGTTATCAATAGAAAGATGTTATCAGAAATTGCTATTGATAATCCACAAGCATTCAGTGATTTAGTTGCTATTGCAAATGATGCATTAAATGGTAAAAAAATAGTTGAAAAAGCTGTTAAAGTAGAAGCTAAAGAAACTAAGGCTCCTGCTAAAAAAGCTCCAGCAAAAAAAGAAACTGCTAAAAAAGAAGTTAAAGAAGATATCTCTAAATTAACAGTTGCTGAATTAAAATCTATGGCTAAAGAAAAAGGTGTAGAAGGATATTCTACAATGAAAAAAGCTGAATTATTAGACGCTTTAAAATAATCATTTTATGATTATTTTTTTTGTGTTATAATGAATATGGTGATAATATGAAGAAAGTATTAACAATAGATGGTAATGAAGCTTGTGCAAGAGCTTCTTATATATTTACTGAAGTTTGTGGTATATATCCAATTACTCCTTCTAGCCCTATGGCAGAACATATTGATGAATGGAGTAATAATGGTCTTAAAAATATTTTTGGAGACAAAGTAAAAGTAATTGAAATGCAGAGTGAAGCAGGAGCGGCAGGACTTGTTCACGGTTCTTTAAAAGCAGGATGTTTAACTAGCACTTATACTGCTAGTCAGGGATTACTTTTAATGATACCAAATATGTATAAAATAGCTGGTGAAATGTTACCTTGTGTTATTCATGTTGCGGCACGTTCCCTAGCAACACATGCTTTAAGTATATTTGGTGATCACCAAGACATATATGCAACAAGGCAAACAGGATTTGCTATGTTAGCATCATCATCTGTTCAAGATGCTTTTTACATGTCTTTAATCTCGCATCTTTCAACGATAGAAAGCAGTATTCCTTTTTTACATTTCTTTGATGGTTTTAGGACTAGTCATGAAATTCAAAAGATAGAAGTGTTAGAAAGTGAAGATATTAAAAATTTAGTAAATTACGAAAAAATAACAGAGTTTAGAAATAGAAGTCTTAATAATAATCTGGGTTTTACTTCAGGTACAGCTGAGAATGATGATATTTATTTCCAAGCAACAGAAGTTAGAAATAAGTTTTATAATAAAGTTCCAGATATTGTAAATGATTATATGAATAAAATAAATAACCTAGCAGGAACTAATTATAAGCCATTTAATTATTATGGTTCATCTAAACCTAAAAAAGTTATTGTCGCAATGGGATCTGTTTGTGAAACAATTAAAGAAACGATAGATGTTTTAATGCAAAATAAGTACGAGGTAGGGCTTATCGAAGTCCATCTATATCGTCCATTTAGCGTTGATTATTTAAAAAGCGTTTTACCAAATACGGTTCAAAGTATTGCCGTTTTGGATCGTACTAAAGAACCTGGTAGTGTAGGTGAACCATTATATTTAGATGTGGTTTCTGCTTTAAAAGATAAGAATATTATGATAGTTGGTGGTAGATATGGTTTATCAAGTAAAAACACCACTCCAGCACAAATAAAAGCAGTATATGAAATGTTAGATAATCCTGCTAATAATTTCACTATTGGTATTAACGATGATGTAACAAATACTAGTTTAAAGGAAGAAACTAATTTTAAAACTAATGATTCAAGGGAATTTATTATTTATGGTTATGGTAGTGATGGCATGGTTAGTGCTTCTAAATCAATTATGAAATTAGTTGGTGATAATACAAATAATTATGTTCAAGGATACTTTCAGTATGATTCTAAAAAATCTGGTGGTGTTACTAAATCACATTTAAGATTTTCTAAAAATAAAATAAGATCAACGTATTATGTTGATAATCCTGAATTAGTAGTAGTCACAAAAGATTCCTACTTAGATACATTTGATTGTTACTCTAATTTAAAACCTGGGGGAATATTTATTCTTAATACTATTAAGAGTGAAGATGAATTAAATAAGTGTTTACCTAAAAAATTAAAAGAATATATGTTAAAAAATGATATTACAATTTACATTATTAATGCTTATGAATTAGCTGTTAAAGTAGGACTTAAAAATAAGATAAGTACTATTTTAGAGAGTATTATTATGTATGTAACAGAGCTACTTGATTATGAATTTGCTAAAAATAAGATGAAAGAATATGCTTACAATAAGTTCTTTAAAAAGGGAGATAAAGTAGTAGAGTCTAATTATGAAGCAATTGATAATGCTATTACATATTTACATAAATTAAATCTTACTTTAGATGATGGGGTAGAATTAGATTATAAAATCGATACGGTTTATGATGCTATGAAACATCGCTTAGGAGATAGTGTTCCGGTATCTGCTTTCTTAGAATATCCAGATGGAAGATTTGTAGGTGGCACTAGTAAATTAGATAAAGCTTCTACTTCGGAAATAGTTCCTAAATGGATTAATACTAATTGTATAGAATGTGGAAAGTGTTCTATCGTATGTCCTCATGGTGTTATTAGAACATTTATGTTAAATGAAGAAGAATATAATAGTGCTCCTGATTATATTAAAGAAAGATGTAAAGAAGCGATAGGTAAATTTGATAGTAAACATTACTTTATTGTTGCTATATCAATTAAAGATTGTACAGGCTGTGGTTTATGTATAAAATCTTGCCCTGGTAAATCAAATGTTAAAGCACTTATTAGTAGTGCTTTAGAAACAGAATTAAAAAATAAAGAACAAGAAATATTTGATTACTTAAGTAGTAATATAAGTGATAAAGATATTTTGCCTAACACTATTAAAGGTACACAATTAAAAAGCCCTAAGTTTGCATTTAGTGGGGCTTGTGCAGGTTGTGGAGAACCCGCTTATATAAAACTATTAACACAGATGTTTGGTGATTCTTTAATTATTGCTAATGCGACAGGTTGTTCATCTATATATGGTGGTAGTGCTTCTTCGTTACCATATACAATTCCTTGGGCTAATTCTTTATTTGAGGATAATGCCGAGTTTGGATTTGGTATTTTAAATGCCACAAAGTTTATTAAAGCAAGAATTGAAAGAATAATGGAAGATAATTTAGATAATGTTAATAAAGAATTATTTTTAGAATACTTAAATAATAAAAATAGTATTGATATAACAAGAAAAGTATTTAATAACATAGATTATGATAATTGCCCTAAAGAATTAAGTAAACTAAAAAACTATATTCCAAATAAATCTGTTTGGGCTATAGGTGGAGATGGTTGGGCTTACGATATTGGATATGGTGGTATAGATCATGTCTTAGCGAGTGGCGAAAATATCAATATCTTAGTTTTAGATACGCAAATATATTCTAATACAGGAGGGCAATCATCTAAAGCTAGTCCTAAAGGAGCTATTGCTTCGTTTGCATCCAAAGGTAAATTAAATAATAAAAAAGATTTAGCACGTATAGCGCTTTCTTATCCTAATGTATATGTAGCAACTGTATCAATGGGTCATAATCAGATGCAAGTTATTAAAGTATTAAAAGAGGCTGCCGAATATGATGGGCCATCAATAGTTATAGCATACTGTCCATGTATATCACATGGTATAGAAGGTGGAATGACTAATAGTTTAGATATGTCCAAATTAGCAACCGACTGTGGTTATGCTCCAACATTCCATTATAATCCTGAAACAGAAGTATTTACTTTAGATAGTAAAAATTGTGATTTTGATTTATATGAAGAATTCTTAAATAAGCAAACTAGATATTCAATGCTTAAAAAGATTAATCCAGAACATGCTTCAGAACTTTTAAGAAATAATAAAGAAAATGCAATTAAAAGATATGAATATTATAAATCATTAGTAACAGAAAAAGGCAAGTAAAATTGTCTTTTTAAATACAAAAATAGAACGGTCCCCCTGAGAACCGTTCCAATAAAAGAATAAAAAGGGGTTGGCTAGTGTGATACTAGCGCCAATTCGCCTGATTTCTCGAATTGGTACTGTATATACTAATCGAAAAAGGGTTATTTGTCAAGTCTTTTACTAAAAAAAGGTAAAAAAGTTATTCTTGACACGAACAAATGTATAATATATAATTAAATTATGGTGATAGTATGGAACTAAGTGAAATAAAAAGTGTAGGTCCTAAGACGATAAGTATATTAAATAAAATGGGGATATATGATGATAATGATTTAAGAGAATATTATCCTTATCGTTATGACATTATTAAAAGAACTGATCTTTATAGTGAGAAAGTTATTATAGATGGAGTTGTGGAAACTATTCCACAAGTATCTTTTTTTGGCAAAAGAAAAAATAGATTGTCATTTAATTTTAATACTGGAAATAAATTATGTAAGGTTGTTATTTTTAATCGTTTATTTTTAAAAAGTAAGTTAGTACCTAATACTAAAATTATTGTCATTGGAAAATATGAAGATAAGAATAATACCTTAGTCGCATCAGATATTAGATTTGGTGTTTTAGATGATGTTTCTCACTTTGAACCTATTTATCACACTGTAAATGGTATTAGTAGTAAACAATTAAATCAAATTATTTTATCTTGTTTAGATAATGATTTTAGTGTAAAAGAATATGTTCCTGATTATCTAGTAGATAAATATCACTTAAATAATAAAAAAGATAGTATCAAAAGTATTCATAATCCAAATAGTAGTGTTAGTCTGAAATCATCTATTAACTATCTTAAGTATGAAGAATTATTCTTATATATGTTAAAGATGAATATATTAAAAGCTAATAAAAATAAAGAACTAGGATTAGAAAGATGTGTTGATTATAAAAAAATAGAAGAGGTAATAAATAATCTACCTTTTACTTTAACACCTGACCAATTAAAGAGTGTTAAGGATATATATGATGATTTAATAAGTAATAAAAGAATGAATAGATTATTACAGGGTGATGTTGGTAGTGGTAAAACTATAGTAGCATTCCTTAGTATTATTATTAATTATTTTAGTGGTTATCAAAGTGCTTTAATGGCTCCTACAGAGATACTTGCAAATCAGCACTTTCAAAATTTTATGAATTTATTTTCTAATTACGGTATTAATTTAGAACTATTAACAGGTAAAACAAAGAATAAAAAAGATATATATAAAAGACTTAAAAATGGTGAAATAGATGTTTTAATAGGTACACATGCTTTGATTAGTACTGATGTAGAATATAATAATTTAGGTTTAGTTATTACTGATGAACAACATCGTTTTGGGGTTAATCAAAGATCTAATTTAAGAAATAAGGGTAAGAAAGCTGATGTTTTATATATGAGTGCAACCCCAATACCAAGAACTTATGCTTTAACAATCTATGGTGATATGGATATATCTAATATTAAAACGATGCCAAGTGGTAGAAAAGAAGTTATTACAGAAATAAAAAGTGAAAAAGAAATAAGAGATGTTTTGATGCTTATGTATCAAGAGTTAAAGAAAAATCATCAATGTTATGTAATAGCGCCGTTAATTGAAGATAGTGATAAGATAGATTTAACTAATGTTGAAAAGCTTGAAAGTGAAATGAATAAAGCATTTGGTAAATTGTATAAAATAGGTGTTCTACACGGTAAGATGAAACAAGAAGAAAAAGATTTAATTATGCAAAAGATGAAAGACAATGAGATTCAAATTCTTATTAGTACAACAGTAATAGAAGTAGGAATAGATGTTCCTAATTCAACGGTAATGGTTATTTTTGATGCTTTTCGTTTTGGCCTTTCTCAGTTACATCAATTACGTGGTAGAGTAGGAAGAAATAGTTTACAATCTTATTGTGTTTTGATTAGTAATGTGGAAAAAGAAAGATTAAAAATTTTAACTACTACTAATGATGGTTTTAAAATAAGTGAGGAAGATTTTAAATTACGTGGTAGTGGTGATTTATTTGGTATCAAGCAGAGTGGTGATATGTCATTTAAAATTGCCAATATCAAGAATGATTATAAGATGTTATTAATGGCCAAAGATGATAGTATGGAGTATTTAGAATCAAAAAAATATTTAGATAATAAAAATATTTTAGATATTGTTAATAAAATTTCTAATTTGGATTAAGCTATTGACTTTTTTAAAAGTTACATATATAATTTAAATAGCGTAAGAATAGTACTTACGCTATGAATACTTTTATATTACGTAACATAGAAGTATTCAGCAAACCCCCTGAAATCCTAGTCGAGAGACTAGGATATTTTTTTGTAAATTCTTATTAAATTAAAATAATATAAAATATTATTTTTAGAATAACTTATTGGAGAAAAGTACCGAATGTTGTAAAAAATTTCAGTGAAATTTTAATTTTAACAATGATACGGATAAAATATAAATTATCATTATGATTGTAAAATATAACAATATTCCACGAACGGTATAAAATACATTGGCATAATATTCCAAAAACGGCATAATCTATATGCAGATGTGATTATTAATCAAATTAAAGAAGCAGGTAAAAAACGAAAACTATTTTAGGGTGTCACTAATTTCAATTTGCTTGCATTCCAAACTTTATAACCTGTTATGTAATTATCTTCAATAGTTATATTTGCAAAACGATTAAGCTTATAAGGATTAAAACTTATTTGTGAACTTTGATAAGTAATATTATTGTAGGCACTATCAATAACTGTATTGTTTTTATATCACATTCAATGATGTTACTATATGAATAAATATTTATTATCTGTATATAATATAAGTGTATATAAAAATGTATTTCTTTAGCACTTACTACTTGACAGTGCTAAAGAAAAGTGGTATTATTATATACGTAAGGTGAGGATACCTTACAGGTATTAAAATTATATATATGTGCTACCTATATGGTGTCAACACATAAAGAAAGGAAGTAGATTTGTATGATGTTAGTACCAAGAAATAATTTTGATTTGTTCGATGATATGTTTGGAGATCCATTTTTCACAAAACATGAAAATAAGATTATGAAGACGGATATTAAAGAGAGAAAACATAGTTATGTTATTGATGTTGATTTACCAGGGTTTGATAAAAAAGACATTAAGATAGATGTAACTGATGGATATTTGACTATTAATGCCAAAGTAAGCTCTGAAGACAAAGAAGATAAACATGAAAAATATGTTAGAAGAGAAAGATATTTTGGAGAATGTTCACGTAGTTTCTATGTTGGAGAAAATGTTGAATCTGAAAATATTAAAGCTTCATTTAAAAATGGTATCTTAAGTTTGGAAATTCCAAAAGTTGAAGAACAAGAAAAATTACCTGAAAAGAAGTACATTGAAATTAGTGACTAAGCAGTTAGTTTTAATAGAACAAGTTTAATGCTTGTTCTTTTTTTGACATATTTAAAATAATGATATATAATAGCCCTTAATTAAAGGGGTTATATTATGGAAATGAAAAATAAAGAGGAATTTAAAAGATATCTTAGTAGTTTAAAAGAATTGGGATTTGGATCAAGTGGTGTGACATATTATGATACTAAAAGATCAAAGGTTATTAAAGTATCACATGATTATCTGAATGAAGGTATTAGTTATTATTCTGAAGATATTTTAGCTTTCAAAGATTGCCAAAATAATACATATATATTTGCTGATGATAGTATAGTTATAGATGATAAAATCGTTGCTTATACCATGCCTTTTGCGCCGGGAAAACCATTATATATGACAGATCCACTTAGAATAAAATATGATAATTTTATGAATGCCGTTATTAATTCTATGACTGATGTTGAAAAAATTAGTAATTATGGAGTAGAAAGTTTTGATGTTATTTATAATATGATGTATAGTTCAAAAAAATTGAGTATTATAGATCAAGATGAATATTCACTTTCTAAAAAGAAAACGGAAGATAGTGATTTATTAAAATATAATTTTTATCAATTTAATACTAGTGTTATGCTATTTCTAATTGATTCATACTTTGATAACTTTGTAAGTGATAATAAAGTTTTACATGAAATGTATAATTCTAAAGATGTAAATATAAAAGAATTTCTAATTTTGCTTAAGAAAAGTTTAAGTGAGTATGCTTCTAAGGAAATTGTAACTTTAAATGATGCAAAAGGTGCTTTAGATAAAAGAAGAATTGAAAAGAAATATATTAGGGATATAAGATGTATTTAAAATTAATATCAATAAAAAGGGGAAAAGTTATATGAAAGCAGAGGATAAACTAGATTTTATAAAAGATTATTATGCTGGTAACTTACATTTTCTATCTTTTATAATGGGATTTACTTATGATGCTTTAGAAAAGGATGATCCTATTTTAGATAAAAAATTTAACAATGCGGCTAGAGTAGGATGCCTTACAGGAATGCTTTTAGCAATTAAAGAAGATTTAGTAGAAAAGAAAGAAAATTTAACTTATGATTCTAAAATATTTTTGGAAGATTTAGAAGTGGCAGTTAATATAATCGCTACAAAAACTGATAAAGGATATGAAATTGGTGGGTATGTTTTTAAAGATGCTCCGACATTGTTTGCAGAAATAAGAAATAAACTTGCCCATGGTAATTTTAAGTTAGATCTTAATCATTCTAGAATTATTTTAAATAAAGATGGTCAAGATATAAAAATTAATATTAAAAAATTATGTGCTTTCGTTTTAGCTGCAACAGTAAAACATGCCAAAAGATCAGACAAAGACGAATATAATAGAAATTTTATCTTAACAAAAAAAGCTTTAGCTAAACGTACAAAGCCTATAACAGATAAAGAAGAGTTAAAAAGATTTTTGAAAACGTATTATCAGATAAGTTTCAAAGTAAAAAGAAAAGATGGTAATCCAGTTGAACATTATATAACAGAAGCATTTGAGTCCTTAACAGCTTTATATAAAGAAACTTTAGATAATAGTCTTTTATTTGAGTTTAAAAAAAGTATTAGCGAAAAATATGATTTTACTTGGGAAATTATTAAACCAAATAATAAAAATTTAGATGATCTTGCTGAAACATTACTTACAATATTACCTGATAATCTTCCATATGAAAATCAAATAGTCGCAATAACTTATGAGATGGTAAGTTATTTAAATCCTATTTATGAAACATATAATCCTATTTTAGCTGGTGCTCATTGTTTAATGCTTTTAGATGTTATTTATGAACATACATCTTCTAATAAGACGTTTATTGTTGATGAAGTGGTAAAAAAATATGGAGAAACTTATTTCAATTACAATGAGATAGCAGTCGCAACTATGAATGTATTTAATGCATTATTCTCCTATTCTATGGATGATTTATATAAAAATAATAATGAATATACTAACAACGAAAATGATGGACTTGATTATTCCAAACTAGATTTATCTGATATCACACCAATAAAATATACTATAAATAATCCTTTAAAAAATGAATTATTAATACAAAGAAACGCCAAAGAATCAAAATTAGCAGATACTTTAGGAAATTTAGAACAAGCTAATAACAATTTGAAGAAAGTTAAAGAAAAGGGTAATGCTAAAGCTGAGATTGCTATTAATAATTCAATAAGTAGATTTAGCGGTATTAAAGATTTATTAAAGCAAGAAATAAAAGTAATTAATGATAGAATAAAAGAAATGGATGTATATGAAATAAGAAATGAAAAACATCTAAAAAATAAAGCTATTATTGAAGGTATTAGAAATGCAATAGCTCATGGTAATTATATTGTAAAGAGAAATAAGAGTATCGAAGAGACACGAATAGTATTTGCGGATATATATAATGGGGAAATAACTTTTTTATGTGATATGCCATTAAGAATGTTAGTTTTAATGGAATTAAAAAATTATTCTGTTATAGATGACTATATTGATGAAAAAAATAAAACAAAAAGTTTATAAGGAGGCATTATGAATAAATCAGATTTTTTGTATAACTATTATAATGGTGTCTTTGCTTGTACTTCTTTAATTTTGGGATTTTTGTATCAAGATCACGCATCTTCTATTTATGAGATAAATAAAGAGGTAGTTAATGCTGGTAAAATAGCTTATATAAGTAATATTTTACTTGGTATAAAAGAAGATTTGATTGAAAATAAAGGCGAGACAATTTATACTGCTCGTAAATTTTTAAGTGAATTAGAAGAAACTGTTGGTATAATTGCAAATAAAACTGAAGAAGGCTATGTTATTGATGGTTATATATTCAAAGATGCTCCTACCTTAGTTGCTACTTTAAGAAATAAAATAGCGCATGGATTTTATTATTTAGATTTAAGTCACTCAAGAATAATTTTAGATTGTGATGGTACTGAAATAAAAATAAATATTGATAAGTTGTGTAGCTTTATTGTAAATGCTGGTACACATTATTTGAGGAAAGTAGATGGAGATACATATACTAAAAATATTTTTATATATAAAAATACTAAAAAAAGAGAAGTAAAAACTGTTAATGATATAAAAGAAGTTGTTAAAAGAACGAAAAAAATGGAGTTTACTCTAAAAACAAAAGATGGAACAAAAATAGATAGAAATATAATAGATTATTGTGAAAAGATTATTGGTTGTTTTCAGTACGATATAGATTATAAAATTTTAGATAAATTTAAAGATGCTTTAAAACCAAAATATGATTTTAGCTGGAGAATAGTACCAAAAGGCAATAATATTGATTTTGATAAATTATCTACAAGTATTGCTAATATTTTACCGTATGGATTAAAACATAGACAGATGTTATTTCATATTTGTCAAGAGGTTGCTCGCTTTATAGATGATGATTTTGAAAAAGATGTTGCTATTTTGTCTAATGTTTACAATATAGAGCTAATTAATACTGCTTATAAAAATTCTACACTTAATAAAAATGCTATTCTTGAAATTGTTAGTAAAGAATGTAATGATTTATACTTTAATTATAACGAGGTGGCAGCTACTTTAATAGCGCTATTTAATGTTTTATTTTTATACCCTATGGAAGATTTATATGATGGTTTAAATGAGCAAATAAATATTGATTTTACGGGGTTAGATTATTCAATTTTAGATTTATCTTTACTTAACATTGTTTATAATGAAGATATAGGAAGAGAAGAGAAAATAGTTAACGATATTAAAGAACAATATAAAAATGAAATAGCAAAAATAAGAAATAAAATTAATCAATATAAAGAACAGTTAGAAAAGGCTAAAGAAAAAAATAATCCTAAAGGTATAACGTTTTTAATATCGGCAATAAATCAAAAGGAATCAGAGTTAGAAAATAATTATGAAAATATTGATCTTGTTGAGCAGCGTAAAGGGTTTATAACAAATAAAAATATTATAAGAAGGATAAGAAATTCTATTTCACATGGTAATTACGATGTTAAATTAAACAATACGATTGAAGAAAGTTTAATAATTTTTAAAGATATTCATGATGACAAGACAAGTTTTGAAGCTTCAATTAATTTGCAAGATTTTCTAAAATTAATAGATAGAAATGCAGAATTAATAAATCCTTTTATTAGATATCAAAAAAAAGAATTAAAAGAAGAACAGAAAGAGAAAAAATTACAAAAAAAGTAATCAATGATTACTTTTTTTTGATAGCCTTTTACTATCTTCATCTATTTCTATAAAATCTTCATTCTTATAAAATAACTTATTGGTTAAACTTTCAAAAAATAATTTATTTGTTTTATATCTTCGACGATATACATTTTTTTCTTCCTCTGTATCAAATAAAATACTTAAAAATATTTCAAGTCTATCTTCTTCTTTCATTTTTTCACTTAAACGCAATGCTTGGATTTTAGCCTCATTTGATGCATTTGCATTAACAAGGTCATGAGCTTTTTGAATTAGTTTTGTAAATAATTTTATGTTGAGTATTAATTCATCAAATTCTATTTCACCATTTGGCATTCTAAATTCTATTGTTTTTTTATAATAGTTATCAAGATTTTGAAGATTAAGCCCTTTATATCTTGTTTCATTAATTTGTTCTAAAACTTTAATCATTTCTTCTTTTGTTAAGTTTTCATTTAAACTTCCTTTTTTACTTGCTTTTAAATAAGCATTTTTTATTTTTTTAGCATATACAATGCCTGACTTTCTTGTTTTAGAATGTTCTTTATTACAAATTAAATAAATTATGTTTTCACAATTGTTATAAAGATATAGCAACATATACATTTCCCTAGTAGATTCTAAATAATCAGCTCCTATGTGAATATGACCACCACATGAGCTATCTGTATAAAATTTACAATCTTTTAAAATTTCACATACTGATTTTAATTTTGTCATGTCTTTTTTAGTATAATGTAAAATTGGTGAAACTATTTCAAAACCGCTTTTAACACTACAGTCTGATTTAATTTCAAAATCTTTAAATACAGTTTTAACTTTTTTATAATTGTTAATGTTTTTGTTACAACATTCTAATTCAACACCAATTGTAATAGCATCATCAATGTTATATTCAGCTATTTCTTCACTATTTATCTCAGTTTTAAAATTATTGTAACATTCATCAACATTAGACATATGAAATTTCTGGACATTTTTATCTTTTAATAAATTAATTAATTCTAATTTTAATTTTGAATCTGTCACTAAATTAATTAAATTGTTTTGAAAAATAGGAATATTTATTCTTAAAAACTGTTTTTTTATAAATTCAGAATCTTCAGTAGCAGCAACTAAAACAGAACGATAAATACTATATTCTTTCTTTAAAGAATATTGCTTTTTTAGATTTTTATCTTTAAAACTTTTAATTACTTCAACTTGTGAATATATAGACAAAGATGGCATGAATAATTCCTTATTTTTATCATCTTTTAAAGATTTAATAAAATCTAAAAAATGAAATTCACTATCTCCTTGTTTTATCATACGATTGATTAGCTTCATTTTTAAAATATCACTTGTGATTAAATCTATGATAGATGTAATATAAAAATTTTTACCATTAGCTATTAGTTTCATAGCGACTTCATATTTTAATTTTTCATTTTTTAATAATCGTGTTAAACGTAAAATTAGAAATTCCTCTAAATTTTTATAATTGTTTATGATATAATCAAATATAAATTCATCATTTTTAGTAGATAAATAATCAATTCTTTTAGATTCTTGTAAATTATAGAAATACTGTTCTTTTTCTTCCTCTGTTAAATAAGTAAAAAGATAAGAAAATTCTTGTTTGCCACTAGCAATTATTTTAGAAATTATATCTTTTCTTGTGTGGCAATCTGATAAATCTATACCATCACAAATGGCCATAGTTTCTAAATTCATTTTTAAATCACCCCAAATTGCTTGCTATTATAACGCAAAATACTAGCAAAATCAATTAGTTTTATAAAAAATATTTCTATTTATTTTGATATGGTTTATAATGATAGTGGTGATAGTATGAAAAAAAGGAAAAAAATAATTTTTATAGTTACAGCTTTGGTATTAATAGTACTAGCTAGTTTATTAATACTTACTTATTTTTGTATTTCATTTAAACTAATAGGGCCTAGTTCTTTAACCCTAGAAGTTAATAGTGAATATGAAGATGCAGGAGCAGAAGCAAAAGCTTTGGGAATAAATTTAAATAAAAAGATTAAAACTAATAATGATGTTGATACTAGTAAATTAGGAGAATATAAAATATCATATAAGTTGTTTAATAGAAAAACAGAAAGAACAGTAAAGATTGTTGATACTGAAAAGCCAATCATAAAGCTAAAAGGTAAAGAAACAGTAAGCTTATATCAAGGAGAAAAGTATAGTGAAGCAGGGTATGAAGCAAGTGATAACTATGATGGTGATTTAACTGATAAAGTTGAAATTGAAAATAAAGTTGATACAGATAAAGTTGGTAGTTATGAAATAATATATAAAGTAAAAGATAGTAGTAATAATGAAGTTAGTGTTAAAAGAAGTGTAGAAGTAAAAGAAAAGAAGGTTGTAAAAAGTGAAGAGCCTACTTATATCAAAGGTATTTTAATTGTTAATAAGAAATATTCTCTTCCAAGTAATTATGGTGGGGTTGATAAAACAGCAAGTAATGCTTTGTCTAATTTACAAACAGCAGCTAATAAATCGGGCTTTTCTTTACCACTTATTTCAGGATATCGTTCTTATTCCACACAAAATACTATTTATAACAATTATATAAAAAGATGGGGACAAGAATATACAGATACTGTTTCTGCTCGTCCTGGACACTCTGAACATCAAACTGGACTTGCTTTTGATGTTGGACAATTGAGTAATAATTATGGCGAAACAAAAGAAGGAAAATGGTTAAAAGAAAACTGCTATAAATATGGTTTTATTTTAAGATATTTAAAAGGTAAAGAAAATATTACAGGTTATGCTTATGAACCTTGGCATATTCGTTATGTTGGAGTAGATGTTGCAACTGAAATTATGCAAAAGAATTTAACTTTAGAAGAATATTTAGGAATAGCATAAATAAAAAAGACCACATTATTAATGGTGGTTTTTTTATGAAAAAATATTTTATATTAATAGTAATGATTGTTTTGTTAATTATATCTAGCAATAAACAAAATCAAACACAAATGGTATTTGAGTATAATGATGAAGATATGTTAACTGCTAATATTGTCATACCTAATTTAAATACTAAAAACTTTAGTAATTATTTTGATGACTATACTGAAATTTTGGGAATATATCCGAAAATAAATATGCTTTATAAAAATAAAATTGGAAAGCTTTTTTATAGTTTTAATCAAAGTACAGTAAAAGAAAATTTATTATCTTTTACTAAATATTATAAAAATATTTTAAAAAAGAATAATTATAATAATGATTTAATACTTACTGATTATAACGGTGTTAGTATTGAAAAAGTTAAAGTTTTTTTAACTTATGATAAACTTAATGAATTATTAAAAAAATGTAAAGATTGTTCCTATGAAAAAATCCCCGATTAGGAGATTAATTTTCTTTAAATATAGGTTCACATGTTAAGTTGATTAATAAACTTCTTAAAGCTTCTAAATCAGCTTTTTCTACAATATAAGTAGCATGAGCATCACAAGAATTTAATTTTTTTAAATTACTTAGAGCTTTTTTTACCATTGAATTAGTTGCTGAACAAATACTTAAACTTATTAAAACATCGTTTAAATTAAGTAATTCATTATCATATAAAGATTGTTTTTTAAGTTTTAAAATCGGATTTAAAATATTTGGTGATAGTAAATCTATTTCATCAGGAATATTAGTTAAATACTTAATACAATTTAAAATTAAACTACTTGCTGGTGTTAATAGTTTTGTTTGTTTTCCTGTTATAATTTTACCATTTGGTAATTCTATGGCAATAACATTTCTTTTACATTTATCTTTTTTATCATTAGCTGCATCAATTACTTTTAATTCATCATTAGTTATATTAAGTTCATTCATTAAAACTTTAATACGCTTATAAATTTCTTTATCAGCACCATTTACTTTACTATCTACTAAAGCTTTGTAGTATCTTCTAATTATTTCTTTGCGAGCAGCGGTTTTAACAATATTATCATCTATAATACATTTACCAATAGAATTTACGCCCATATCAGTAGGTGATTTATATATTTCTTTACCCATTATTTTAGATAAAATATTTTTTAAAATAGGGAACACTTCTAAATCACGATTATAATTAACCGCACTGATACCATAGGCATCTAAATGGAAAGAGTCAATCATATTTACATCTTTTAAATCAGCAGTAGCAGCTTCATAAGCAACATTTACAGGATGTTTTAAAGGAAGTGACCAAACAGGGAATGTTTCAAATTTAGCATACCCAGCTTTAATACCTCTTTTATATTCATGATATAGTTGAGAAAGGCAAGTTGCTAGTTTACCACTACAAGGTCCTGGAGCATTAACAATGACAAGTGGTTTAGTAGTTTCAATGTATGGATTAGCGCCATATCCTTCTTCACTAACAATAATATCAACATCAGTAGGATATCCTTTAGTTGGGGTATGAACATAACTTTTAACATTTAAATTATCTAATTTAGCTCTAAACCCTTCAACACAATTTTGACCCTTATACATTGTTATAACAACACTATTTACATCTATATTAAGATTTCTAAATATTTTAATTAGTCTAATGACTTCCATATCATAACTAATTCCATAATCTGCTCTTATTTTCTTTTTTTCAATGTCTTTAGCGTTAATACAAAAAATTATTTCTGTTTGGTCTTTTAATTCTTCTAATAATCTTATTTTAGCATTCAGTTCAAACCCTGGTAATACTCGTTTAGCGTGATAATCATCAAATAGTTTACCACCAAATTCTAAGTATAACTTATTGTTAAACATTTTTATTCTTTCTTTAATAGTTTCCGTTTGTAATTTTACGTATAATTCATTATCAAATCCAATATTTTTCATAGTACCTCCAAATAAAAAAACTAACAGTCGTGAGAACTGTTAGGCTCTCTTTAATTATAACACGCATTAAAAATCTTTTTCAATAAAAATCTAAAAAATGTGTTATAATAATGACGTTTAGTTATAAATACAAATTTATATGATGTGGAGGTTTTACCATGGATAAAATTATTGTAAAAGGTGCTAGAGAAAATAACTTAAAAAATGTTTCAATAGAACTCCCTAAAAATAAACTTATTGTAATGACAGGAGTAAGTGGAAGTGGAAAAAGTAGTTTAGCTTTTGATACTATTTATGCTGAAGGACAAAGAAGATATGTAGAAAGTTTAAGTGCTTATGCTCGCCAATTTTTAGGTGGTAGTGATAAACCAGATGTTGATTCAATTGAAGGATTATCACCAGCTATTAGTATTGACCAAAAAACAACTAGTAAAAATCCTCGTAGTACAGTTGGAACTGTAACAGAAATTTATGATTATTTAAGATTGTTATATGCTAGAATCGGTATTCCTTATTGTCCAATTCATAATAAACCTATTAGTAGTCAAAGTGTAGAAGAGATGACTAATCAAGTTTTAAAATTAGAACTAAATACTAAAATTAAAGTGTTAAGTCCTATTGTATATGGAGAAAAAGGAACGCAAGTAGCTACTTTTGATAAATTAAGAAAAGAAGGTTATGCTAGAGTAAAAGTAGATGGTGAAGAATACGATTTATTTGATGAAATTGTGCTAGATAAAAATAAAAAGCATAATATATTTGTTATTGTAGATAGATTAATTATTAAAGAAGATGTTAGAAGTCGTTTATATGAAGCAATTGAAACTGCTTCTAAACTATCTCGTGGTAAAGTTGTAATTGATGTTATTGGTCATGAAGAGATTGTTATGAGTGAATCATATGCCTGCCCAGATTGTGATTTTTCACTTCCAGAGCTAGAACCAAGAATGTTTAGTTTTAATGCTCCTTATGGTGCTTGCCCAGAGTGTAAAGGACTTGGTATTAAACAAAAAATAGATATTGATTTAATTATTCCTGATGATAGTTTGAGTATCAATGAAGGCGCTATTAAAACATTTAGTGTTGATGATGGTATCTTAACAACCCAAGTTAATACAGTTGCTAAATACTATAATATTGATCTTGATAAACCAGTTAAAGACTTAAATAAAAAAGATTTAGATATTATTTTATATGGTGCTCCAGATTTAATTGAGTTTAATTATACATCTAAAAATGGTAATACAAGAAATGCTAAAGATTATTATGAAGGTATTATTACTAATCTAGAAAGAAGATATATAGAAACTAAAAGTAGTTGGATTAGAGATTGGATAGAAGGATATATGACAGAATTAGAATGTCCTATGTGTCATGGTTCTAGACTACATTCATCTATTCTTTCCGTTAAAATAAATAAAAAAAACATATATGAAGTAACATGTTTAAGTATTAAAGATTTATATGAATTTATTAATAACTTAAAATTAACGGAAGAGCAAGCACAAATAGCTAATTTAATATTAAAAGAGATTTCTAGCAGATTAAGTTTCTTAATTAATGTAGGACTTGAGTATTTAACTTTATCTCGTATGGCAGGTACTTTAAGTGGAGGAGAGTTACAACGTATTAGACTTGCTACCCAAATTGGTTCAAGATTAACTGGTGTTCTATATGTTTTAGATGAACCTAGTATTGGTCTTCATCAAAGAGATAATGCAAGACTTATTAATTCCCTTTTAGAGATGCGTGATTTAGGTAATACCTTAATTGTTGTAGAACACGATACTGATACGATGCTAGCAAGTGATTACTTAGTTGATATCGGTCCGGGAGCTGGTTTAAACGGTGGACAGGTTGTTGCGTGCGGTACTCCAGAAGAAGTTATGAAAAATGAAAATAGTTTAACTGGTAGATATTTAACAGGAAAAGAAAAAATAGAAGTTCCTAAAAAAAGAAGAAAAGGTAATGGTAAATATTTAGAAATTAAAGGTGCGAAAGAACACAATTTAAAAAATATTAACGTTAAATTTCCACTTGGAACATTTACTTGTGTAACAGGAGTAAGTGGAAGTGGAAAAAGTAGTTTAGTTAATAGTATTTTATATCGTGTTGTTGCTAACAGTTTATATAAAAGTAAAGAAAAACCGGGACTATATAAATCCATTAAAGGACTTGAAAATATCGATAAAGTTGTTAATATTACCCAAGATCCTATTGGAAGAACACCTCGTTCTAACCCTTCAACATATACAGGAGTATTTGATGATATAAGAGATTTATTCGCATCTACAAAAGAAGCCAAAATTAGAGGATATGACAAAGGTAGATTCTCATTTAATGTTAAAGGTGGTAGATGTGAAGCTTGTTGGGGTGATGGCGTTAAGAAAATAGAGATGCACTTTCTTCCTGATGTTTATGTACCTTGTGAGGTATGCGGTGGTACACGTTATAATTCTGAAACACTTGAAGTAAAATATAAAGGAAAAAGTATTTATGATGTTTTAGAAATGCGTGTTGAAGAAGCTTTAGAGTTCTTTGATAATGTTCCTAAAATTAAAAATAAATTACAAATGCTAAAAGATGTTGGCCTTTCTTATGTAAAACTTGGACAAAGTGCGCCAACATTATCGGGAGGAGAAGCAGGTCGTGTTAAACTTGCTAAAGAACTTCAAAAACGTCCTACTGGAAAAAGCTTGTTTATTCTAGATGAACCTACAACAGGTCTCCATAGCGATGATATTAAAAAATTACTTGTTATTTTAGAAAGAATTGTTGATAATGGTGATACCGTAATTGTTATTGAACATAACCTAGATGTTATTAAGGTAGCTGATTATATCATTGATTTAGGTCCAGAAGGTGGAGAAGGTGGAGGACAAGTTGTTGCAACTGGTACTCCAGAAGCTGTGTCTAAAGTTGCAGAAAGTTATACAGGTCAGTTTTTAAAAACAGTTTTAAAATAATTGTTTATAAAATTTATTGACAAGCTAAAAACAAATTTGTATAATTAATACAGTAAAGGAAAGTGGTAGTATGGTTAAAATTGTTGTTAAAAAATTAACAGAAATACCAACCTGGGGGGGGGTTATTTAATCATACTATAATAATAAATAATAAAG
>UQVP01000014.1 GCA_900544605.1 uncultured Mycoplasmatota bacterium
TATTGGCCCATTTTCTAAATACTATTCCGTTTTTACTTTTTACTCTATACCCTACACTTATTATTACATCTAAATTGTAATATTCAACTATATGTGTTTGCTTTTTTCCTTTAAGAGCTCCATGTTCACTGGTTGTTGCAAAATTTGCAACAACCACTTCACCAGCAAGCTCTTCTTCTAATACATTCTTTATATGCCTTGATATAACTGATTTATCTCTATCAAATAGCTGTGCCATCTGATTTTGAGTAAGCCAAACTGTCTCATCATTAACATTCACCTCCAACTTCACATTTTGATTCTCAAATAATACAATTTCATTATTCATTTTCTCATCTCTTTCTTTGAAATTATTGTATTAAAAAAGGATTACATTTTTATAACCCTTCACTTATAACATTCTACATTTTTTCCTTATTTCCTTTTTTTACAAAAAAAAGATGCTTAATTGCATCTTTTACTTTCTTATTAAACTTACTCCTGTCATATCTTTTGGTTTTTTAATATTCAAAAGCTCTAACATTGTTGGTACTACATCACAAAGTGAACCTTTTTCTAATTTAAATCCTTCTTTTGTTATGATAAGTGGAACTAAACTAGTTGAATGGGTTGTAACTGGATTATCATTTTCATCTAACATATAATCACAATTACCATGATCAGCGATTATAACCATTGTTCCATCTAATTCTTTTACTTTGTTGTAAAGTTTACCTAAACAATCATCTAAAGCTTCTACTGCTTTTACCGTAGCATCATAAACGCCAGTATGTCCAACCATATCTCCATTAGCATAATTTAAAATTACTATGTCATAATCATTTAACTTTGAAATCAATGTATCTGTAATTTCATATGCGCTCATTTCTGGTTTTAAATCATACGTAGGAACTTTAGGTGATGGTA
This sequence comes from uncultured Mycoplasmatota bacterium, assembly GCA_900544605.1. Lineage (GTDB taxonomy): Bacteria > Bacillota_I > Bacilli_A > RF39 > UBA660 > SIG204. The sequence goes on from UQVP01000014.1 coordinate 907, forward strand.
TTAAAATACGATCACAATTTTTTAATTTCATTTCTTTTCCACCATCAAAGAAATAAGTAACATGAGCATACTTTTCCGTTTCAGCTATTCTAAGTTGTTTTAATCCTAATTTTGAAATATATTCCCCAAAAGTATTTTTTAGTTGTGGCATTTCAAAAGCATTTTTAAATATAACTTCATCACTTACAGGTAACATTGTTACTAATTTAATATTATGAAGATGTGTGTGTTCAAATTTTTTGTTTTCCGGATTTGTTAAAGCTCCCAATAACTCTCTTAATCTATCTGCACGATAATTAAATGTTATTAAACCATCACCATCTTCAATTATTCCTTGTTTATTTATAATAGCTGGAACAATAAATTCATCACCAATGTTTCTTTCATAATTTTTTTGCATAGCTTCTTCAAAAGAATAATATGTTTCTCCTATTCCATCAACAATTGCTTGATATGCTTTATCAATTCTATCCCAGTTATTATCTCTATCCATAGCATAATAGCGTCCTGAAATGGTTGCTAATTCACCAATACCAACTTCATTTATTTTGTCTTGAAGTTGTCTTAAAAATTCAATGCCTGAATCTGGTTTAGTATCTCTTCCATCAGTGAAAGCATGAATATACACTTTATTTACTCCATATAGTTTACACATGTCAAGTAGAGCAAATAAATGACTTATTTGAGAATGTACACCACCATTACTTACAAGGCCTAAAAGGTGTAAACTACTTTGATTTTTTTTGACATGTTTAAATACTTTTAGTATTTCTTTATTATCAAAAAAGGTTTTATCATCTATTTTACTAGTTATTAATTGTTGAGGTTGATAAACCACACGTCCTGAACCAATATTTAGATGACCTACCTCACTATTACCCATTTGTCCTTTAGGAAGACCTACAAATTCACCACTAGCGTTTAACAAAGTATGGGGAAAAGTTCTACTTAAATAATCAAAATTAGGTTTATTAGTATTCATAAAAGCATTACCATGTAATTCTTTTCTTATTCCAACTCCATCTAATATACAAAGTACTAACGGTTTCATTCTATCATCTCCTAGTTTTATTATAGACTAAAAAAAAAAAGAAAACAATTATTTAATTAAATTAATTGCTTTTTTTACATATTGTGGATAATTATTGTCTATTGTTACTCCATCTTTTATCACTTCAAAATTAAAATCTTTAGAAGTTATTATTTCTCCATCAACATTACAAATTAATTCTTCATCAGAAACTATATTTAATTTTTGAACTAAATAATAATCTAAAAGTGGATCATCAATGTGTTTTTCTTTAAGTACTTTTAATAAAAATTTTACTATGTCTCTTCTATTAAAAAAAGGTGCTTTCAATACATTTAAATAATCATTTTTTAAATCATAATCAGGATTAATCGGAACTCCATTACCATAGTATTTCCCATTACCAATAACAAGAACAGTAGATTTATTTTTTATATTATCCATAGTATATTCTATTGCTTGATTATTTTTTAAAATATCAAGAATTGCTCTAGGATATACCAACATCTTTTTATTTTTGTTCTTTAATTCATTTGCTTTATTAGCAACTCTAGCATCAAATCCTAGGGATGCTATATTAATAAACTTATGGCCATTAACAATTCCTAGATTAATCTTTTTAGTGCCTTTAATATTTTTGCTAACACGATAAAAATCATTACCTGAACCAGCAGGAATTATTCCTAATTTAGTATTATTCTTAATACCATTTATTATTTCATTTAGTGTGCCATCACCACCGACACTATATATAGTTGCATCTGGAAATTGTTCAGAATAAAATACTGCTAAATATTTTGCAACATTTTTATCATATGTATAATTCCACAATAATTCGTTTTCCATATTGTCTTCTTGTGCAAATTTTAAAATATTTTTAAAAATTATTTCTGCTTTACCATTCCCTGCAACTGGATTTACAATAAAAATATATTTGATATTCTCCATAATTTATTTTCCCCCTAAATAAATTATAGCATATTTTTTATCTAAACACTACCAACCTTATAATAATCTAATCTTAATTTATCAGCTATAGTTACAATAAATTCAGAATTAGTTGGTTTAGCTTTATCGATATCTACACTATGTCCAAATATTTCTTCCATTAAGTCCCAGCTACCTCTATTCCAACTAACTTCGATAGCATGTCTTATAGCTCTTTCAACTCTTGATACTGTTGTATCATATTTTGTTGCAAGTTCTGGATATAGTTCTTTAGTTATTCCACCAATTGTTTCAGGATGATCAAAGATTATTCCTATTCCTTCTCTTATATATTGATAACCTTTTATATGAGATGGTATACCAAGTTCATGAAGAATCTTTGTAATTGATACTTGTAAATTACTATTATAAAAATCAATTTCTTTCTTTTTAGCTTGTTTATTTTTAGCTGTATCTAAAATTCTTTTTTCTAAATCAGAAAGTTCAAATGGTTTTAAAATGAAATAATTTACTCCAAACTCAGCTACTTCTTTAATTACTTCACTAGCATTATAACTAGTTTCTACTATTACTTTTTTGTTTATACCTCTTTTTTGCATTTCTTCTAAAACATACAACCCATCTTTTTTAGGCATGATTAAATCTAGTAAGATTACATCATAATCATTTTGTTTTTCTTCTATTAGCTTGATACCTTCTGCTCCATCATAAGCTGTTATGTCCAAACTAATATTTTCATTATTACTAAAATATTCTTCTACCATCTTAACTAAATTAACATTATCATCTACCATTAATAATTTGATTTTATCCATATTCATTTTCTCCTATCATATCTGTCTTACTTATTATACTACTGTTTATTTAATTTACGCTAGAACGAAAAATAGCTAGTTTTGTCGATTTTTGTCGAAAAAAATAAAAAGAAGTTATTCACCATCAACAACTTCTTTAATTTTTAAAAATTCTTGAGCATTTGTTGCACTTGAACCAATCATTATTCCATCCAAACACTCTATTTTATTTATTTTTTCTATATTATTTATATTAATACTTCCACCGTATAAAACTTTTATATCTGTATCATATATTTTTTTTATTAATTCTTTTATATATTTTACAGTATTACGTATCTCAGCCATTGTTGGAACTCTATTAGTTCCAACAGCCCATATTGGTTCATAAGCAATTATTATCTTAGAAATATTTTCTTTATTTACATTACTTAAGCAAGAAACTAACTCACTTTTTAAAATTTTATTTGTTTTCAACAAATTTTTTTCTTCATTAGTTTCACCGATACATAAAATAGGTATCATATTATTTTCAAATAAACAATTTATTTTTTTACCTATTGCTTCATTATCTTCAAAATAATTAATTCTTCTTTCGCTATGTCCAACTAAAGAGTATTTAATACCTAATGAAGATACTTGACGAGCAGAAATTTCCCCTGTATAATTTCCACTATTTTCTTCACAAATATTTTGTGTTCCTATACTGAAGCGATGTTTTAAAAAATAAGGAATGTAAATAGAAGATGGACAAATAATAACATTAGAATCATTAATTTTTCCAACAATATTTTTTAAATACTCACCAATAGCTTGAGCATTCATATCCATTTTTAAATTTGCCACTATTATTTTTTTATTTTCCATTTTCTTTCTCCTTTTTTCCTATATTTAACATTACCCCACCTATTATCATACCTAAATAATAAGTTATAAAACGCCATATTATCATAAGTGCTGTTAATTTGCTTCCCGTTATAAAATTCCCAAAAAATGAGACAAATGAATATTCTAATCCACCCGTTCCACCAGGGAGAGGTATAAACGAACCTGAAACCATTATGTATGCCGTTGTGACAATAGATATTCCTAAATTAATATCATAAATTCCCATTCCACACAAAAGCGCTAAAGGAATAGAATAAAAGCTTATTAAACCAAATAATTGATATAAAATAGCTATAAATAAAGTTTTTTTATCTTTTAAAAGTAAATAGGTACCTTCTTGAAATTCATCAATACTATCATTTAATTTTTTTGAGATTTTTTCTTTATCTTTAATTATTTTTAATTTTACGCCTATTTTGATAATAAAATTAATTATTTTTTTATTAAAATTTTTAGTTATAGTTATTAAAAAAAGAAAAACTGCAACTAAAGTATTAACTAAAAATCCTAATACTACTAATATTTTTAAAAAGTTCATTTGATTAAAAAGATGAAATATTTTATTACATAAAATAGCTATTAATCCAAGAAAAACAAGAGCAAATTGATAACAAACAAAAGTTTGAATAGAAACATTAGTACTATCAACAATTGTTAGTCCTTCTTTTTTTAAAGCATAAATTTGATAAGGTTGACCTCCTGAAGATGAAGGTGTTATTCCATTAAAAAATTGTGTTATTACATTTAATCTAAATATTCTGCTAGTTTTAATATTTTTTTTAAATTTCTTTGTAATTAACTCCATTGCTAAAGATGAAAATAGCCAATATCCTATTAGTAATAAAAGAGCTACTATTAACCATAAAAAATTTAAATTTTTTATTTGATTAATAGTTTCAAAAAAATTATCTTTTAAAGAAAAATACAAAACAATAATTGTTAGTAGTACTATTACGCAAAAATTAAACTTTTTGTTTTTTATTAGTTTCTTCATATTCAATTGAACCAATACTTTCTAATTTTCCATGAATACGATTATGTAAATATATATTCATCGCTTCATCTATATTTAAATTATTTAATACAAATTGTTCTATTTTACTAAAAGATATTGTTCCATCTTGATTTTTTATATAATCATCTAGATGAAATCTAGAGCCAGAAGATGTTGGAATAGCAAATCTTCTTTTTTTTATATTTGTTAAAGTATGACCAATAATTTTATCATCACTCCAAGCAAAAGATATATCATCAACAGTAAATTCTTTGTATTCTTTTTCTTCAAAATTAATAGGGCTTGACAATACTTTTGAATTACCATTAATAGCTAACTCTAAAAAAGAAATTCTAGCGTGATTTTCTTTTAATAGGTTGCAATAATCTTTAAAAGCTTGACTATTAATATCAATCCCAGATTTTATTTTTATAATTTTATTTATCATTTATAATATCAACTCCTGGTAAAATTTTACCTTCCATTAGTTCTAAAGAAGCTCCTCCACCTGTAGAAATGTGAGTAAAACTGTCTTTAAAACCTAAAGATATAACAGCAGCTGCTGTATCTCCTCCACCAATTATAACACTAGAATCCAATTTTGACAAAAATTCACATAGTTTTCTTGTTCCTTCTTGGTAGTTTTTTATTTCACACATACCAACAGGACCATTCCATATTACAGTTTTACATTCGCTTAAATATTCACAAAATAACTTAACTGTATTAAAGCCAATATCTAATCCTATATCATCAGTTTTTAAATCAGTAATAAATTTATTCTGAAATGATGAATCTTCATCTATTTTTTTACTACAAACTGTATCAATTGGTAAAATTATTTTGTCAGGATATTTACTCATAATTTCTTTACAAAAAGAAATATTTTCTTCATCTAATATTGATTTACCTATCTCTATATCTTTGGCTTTTAGGAATGTAAAAGCCATTCCACCTCCAATTAATATGTAATCAGCTTTTGTAACAAGATTTTCTATAACCTTTATTTTATCATTTACTTTAGATCCTCCTAAAATAACTGCAAAAGGACGTTTAGGATTTTCTAAGGTATTACCTAAAATATTTAATTCTTTTTCTACTAAAAAACCTATACCACTTGGAAGATGTGACGCTATACCAACATTAGAGGCATGTGCTCTATGGCAAGTACCAAAAGCATCATTAATAAATATATCACCTAACGAAGCCCAGTATTTTCCAAGTTCTAAGTCATTTCCACTTTCTTTTTTACCTTCAACATCTTCATATCTAGTATTTTCTATTAGTAATACATCTTGAGGTTTCATGTTATTAATTGCTAGTTCTAACTTTTCACCACGAGTTACATTAATAAAAGTTACTGATCTTTTTAATAATTCACTTAATCTATCACTTACAGCCTTTAAAGATTTATCTTTTTTATCTTCTTCTGTTTTTACTCTTCCAAGATGAGACATCAAAATTACTTTAGCATTATTATCTATCGCATATTTAATTGTTTCTAAACTTTCTTTAATACGATTATCATCAGTTATTTTACCATCTTTCATTGGCACATTAAAATCACATCTAATAATTACTTTTTTATTATTTAGATCATAATCTCTTATTGTTTTTTTCATATTATTCTCCAAATCTCTCTTTATCAAGATTATATAATGCTTCTATTTCTTGTGCTGATAAAGCACGATTATAAATAAGCATATTATTTATTTTTAAATTATAAAGGACTGGGTTTATTTTGATTTGATTATAAATTATAGTACTTAAGCTTAAACCATTTTGTGATGCAGCCTCTACCCCATTAATGTATACTCTTCTAGTTGTTAAGTCTTCTTGAACAAATGTAAGTGTATAGTTTTTGTTTTTTTCTAAAGGAAAAGAAGTGGTTGATAAAACTGTAAAATTTTTAATATTATTAACAGTGCCATAAAATAGACATGTGTCTTTTCTAAATCCAAAATATGCCGGTGAAGGTGCAGCTAAGTCATTATAAAAATATAAAGGGTAAGTGTAATCACTGCCACCACGGCCTAAATCTTCTAAACTTTTAACATTGAAACTAACTGTTAACCTATCTGTAGAATATGTTTTATTTAAATTTATAGAAGAAATTCCTTTCTTTTCAAATACCATTCCACTTTCTGTCCAAGTCGCATTAGTTCCAAAATCATAATCTACTTCATCTGTGTTATTTACAAATTTATTTTTTCCTGGATATTTAACAGCATCATAATGTATTATTAAGTTATCTTTGTTATATTCTGATATGTCATTATAATACTCTTGAACCTCAAAAGAATATGTACTATCTATATTTTTTGTGGCCTTAATTCTGGTATCTCTCGATATTTTTTTATCATTATTAGGGTTTGTTATAACATCTTTAATGTATCCCGCATCTATAATATCACCTAAACTAAAGTATGTTATATCACTATCTTCATTAAATGTAATTTTTCCTTTTTGTAATTGATCAACAAGATAATTTTCTGAAACTAATTTTAAATTAGTAATATAGTTATCATACTTCTTTTGTTCATTTCTTTTTAATGTTTTAGTCATAGAAGGAACCGCTACTAAAAGGATTAATCCTAATGTTGCAATTACACCAATAACTTCAATTAAAGTAAAAGCTCTTTTATTTTTCATAATTATCACCATACTCATTATATCAATTTTTTGCAATATAAAAAAGAGTTCTTATGCTCTTTTTTATTTTTTCATTAAATATTTAGCAGTTCTAACCATTTGAGAACTGTATCCCATCTCATTATCATACCAAGCAACTACTTTGACTAATTGTTTTCCATCTACTTCTAAAACATTAGTTAAAAGTCCATCAACAAGTCCACCTAGATGTGAGCCAATAATATCTGTAGAAACAATTGGGTCTATCGTAAATCCTAATGTTTCATTAGTATGACTTTTTATTACATTATTTATTTCTTCTACTGTTGTATTACGTCCTAACTCTAGTGTTAAATCAACAACTGAGCCAGTAGGAGTTGGAACACGCAAAGCACTTCCATCTAACTTTCCAGCAAGATCAGGAATAACTAGTCCCAAAGCACTAGCTGCTCCTGTAGAAGATGGTACTATATTCATTGCCCCAGCACGACCACGGCGAGCTTTAATTCCTTTTTTATGCGCTACATCAAGAATTGTTTGATCATTAGTATATGCATGAACTGTAGTCATATATCCTTTTACTATCTTAAATTCGTCATTAATTACTTTAGCAACAGGAGCAAGACAGTTTGTTGTACAACTTGCAGCACTTATAATTTGCTCAGTTCCATCTAAAATATCTTCATTAACATTATAAACAATTGTTTTTAAATCTCCTTTAGCAGGTGCGGAAATAATAACCTTTTTAGCACCAGCAGTAATATGAGCCATTGCTGTTTCTTTTTTTGTAAAATGTCCAGTACATTCAAATACTTCATCAACACCTAGTTCAGCCCAAGGTAAATTAGCGGGATCCATTTCAGCAAATACTTTAATTCTTCTATCTCCTACAATAATTTCATTACCTTCAAAACTTATATCATTAACACGATAATTACGATGATTAGTATCATATTTTAAAAGATATGCAAGTTGTTCAGCGTCTGTTAAATCATTAATTGCGACTACTTCAAATTCTGGATCTTCTTCCATAATTCTAAATACTAATCTACCAATTCTTCCAAAACCATTAATTGCTACTTTTATCATTATGTTCCTCTTTTCTATTTTTACAATTACATTTTAACAAATTTTAAGTATTTTGTCACTTTTTTTCATGTATAAATTTGCTTTATTAACACTATTATAACATTAGGAGATGATAAAATGATTATACCTACTATTGTGGAAAAAAATAATAACTATGAACGCGCTTATGATATTTATTCAAGACTTTTAAAAGATAGAATTGTAATTCTTAGTGGTGAGATCACTGATGAAGTTGCTAATGTTGTTGTAGCAGAACTTTTATATTTAGATTCTATTAATAATAATGACATTAGTTTATATATTAATTCCCCAGGGGGATCAGTAACTGCTGGTATGGCTATATTAGATACTATGAACTTTATTAAAAGTGATGTATCTACAATCTGTATTGGGATGGCTGCTAGTATGGCTGCATTTTTATTAAGCTGTGGAAAAAAAGGAAAAAGATGTTGTTTAGAAAATAGTGAAGTAATGATTCACCAACCTTTAGGAGGCGCACAAGGTCAAGCTACAGAAATAAAAATTGCGGCCGAAAGAATTATTAAGCTTAAAAATAAACTTAATAAAATGCTTGCTAAAAATACTGGTCAAAAGATAGAAAAAGTTGAACTTGATACTGAAAGAGATTATTTCTTAGATGCTCATGAAGCTCTAGAATATGGTATTATTGATAAAATACTTTAATACATAAAAAAAGTTTATAAAGATTTTTTATAAACTTTTTTTGCATCTATTCTTTCATTTAACTTATCACCATAATCAAGTTTTAAACCAGAATTATCTTTTATATTATATAACATAAAATTTTCCAAAATATAAAAGTTTTTCATTTTAAATATTTGAACAAATTCTTTTATAGAAATTGTTTTTTTATAAACTATATTTCCATCATTACCTATATCAACAAAAGTAATATCTTTATCCAGCGCTTCTCTATTATCATAAGCATCTATATAAACACGCCCATGTGCAATAGCATTTCTAATATGCGTTATAGTATCAACATTTTTGATAAATAAATCTTTATCTAAGTTTTCTAAAAAATACTCTGAATTAACGCCTTGTCTCCAATACTCATTCAAATGATTTAATTCCTCTTTTATCATTTCTTCAAACATAGTTATTTTTTTTGCATCTTGCTTTTCCACTGGAACGCTTTCCAAATATTTTTGCTTTATCTCCATCGCTCTTCTTGTGGCATCAAAATATTTTCTCTCATTTGAATCAGAATTATATTTTTCTAAATTAGCTATATATGAATCAAACTTATATTCTATTTTTGAATCATCACAATGCAAATTATCTATTTCTAATTGTGAAAAATCCAAATAATTACCATTAGCTAATTTAGCTATTGTGTAATCTCCTAATAACCTATAACCATTTTCTAGTCCATACTGATATAAAGCATTAAAACCACCTATGTAAGTTGAAACTAATGCATCTTCATAATTGTTTAAAATTAATTCAGAAATTGTATTTACAGCTTCTTTATATCTATAATCTTGACCTATTACATCTAAAGCTTTATAAACACTCATTTTAGGAAATGCACGTTTTATTTTAATAAGAATTAAGTTTAAAGCTATTCCTTCCAAGCAATGTGATTTCATTACATCTTTATTTTCATAGCGGCCAACAATTTTATCTATAGTTGCACTAATGTATTTCTTTTTACCTTTTTTTAACAATTCCCAGTTACTTCGATAATAATCTATCACATTTGAAAAATATTCTTTATTATTTAATTTTTCAAAGCTTATTTCTAGTTCCATTCCGACAGAATCTAAATCATATTTTTCCTTCGCTTTTTTCAAAACTTCAATACTATCCATTTTAGGATAATCTCTCATCAGTTTTAATATATATTTATTTACTTTATCATATAAATCAACATATTTTTGATTCCTTTTCTCTTGTGGCTTATCTTTTACAGAACACACTGTTATTTTTGATAAATATTTATCAAGGTTTTCATCACTTAATTCCATTTTACGATAAATATCAGTATCATATGTATTAATTATGGTATGACTATTGACACCATATAATTTATTTTTTTTATATGACATAGTAAAGCTATCAATAAACTTAATTAATTTATTTATGCTAATCTTTGCTTCAATATTTTTTTCAACAAAACATATATTACCATCTTTAACAATATAATCACCATGAGCAAGTTTGTTTCTGACTTTATCAATTAAAGCATCACTACTTCCATATGAAAGACCACCAGGAAGATAATATCTGCCATCTTTCTTTTCTGAAATAATTAAAGCCAACTTTTCAACAAAGTTTGGATTTAATAAAATTTTTGCGGATTTAATACCATCTTTTTCGGTAATTTCAATATATTCATCTATTACCGTTGTGAAAAATAAACCTATAAATATAGCATATAATTTATCAAAGTCAACATATTTATAATCCATTCTATCATCATTAATATTTTCTAAAAAATTACCATATTCAAGAAAAGAACACATTGTAATATACATTTCTTTTAATTTAACATCGTTATCCACCATAATAAACGCCCCTTAATTGAGATATATGGTAACACATTTGTAGATTTTTGGCAAATAAAATTATTATAGCGTTTTTATCACATAAAAACGCTAATACAAAAACTTATAAATTGTATTAACGTTTTTATTTTATTTATTAAATAATTCTTCTACAATTAAATCACTGGAATGTAAATTATTATTTTTACCCAATAATAAATTTTCATAAAATTTAATTAAGAAACTACTATCTTGTTTTACATTTAAATAATTATTAAAATAATTACTTCTTACTAAGGCATTTCTATAATAAACTGATTTATCTTTAAACATCTTATTATCCACATTATATCCAAGTGATATTAGATACTTTTCTATAAACAACGCTGTTGTTCTTGTGTTACCTTCTCTAAAAGGATGAATTTGCCATATTCTTGAAGAAAATTCAGTTATATTATTAACAACATCAACTATATTCATATCTTTATAATTTTTATTTTTTTCTAAAGATATATCATAATCTAATGATTGTTCCAGTAATTTACAATCACCATACGCTACTGAATCATTATTTAATATTCTCTCATGTTTAGAAAAATCAACTTTTCTAAATTCACCCGCAAAATCATAAACATCTTGAAATAGATATTTATGAATATATTTTAAATAGTCAATTGATAATTCAAAATTATCTTCTTGTAAAAGTTCTACAATTCTGGTTGATACTAAGTCACATTCTAATTCATCATAGTTTACCTCGTTCATTTTTTCTTTTTCATAATAATATTGTTTTAACTCTTGTTCAACTTCGCAAATTGTTTTCTCACCGGTTACATTTTCTTGTAATAATTGTTCTAAATATTTTGATGGTTTCAAGTTATCAACTTCTTGAAGTCCAATAGCCATATCCCATTCTAATTGTTTTGCATAGTTTTTAGGTGTTTTTGTTTCTATATAGTCATTTATACTTGAATCTAATTCTTTCTCAGACATTTTAGCACCTCCACACACAATCATTTTACCATAAATCATTATTTTTGAAAAAAACTTTTTTAAAGACTTCTCGATTTGTGGCAAAAAACTATTAATTACTATCAAAAATAATAATACCAAAAGTGCAACAAAATCTTTCATCTCATAAATTAAAGAAGAATCATTAAAAAGATTTGAAAGATTTTTTTCAATAGTAATAAATGCATAAACTAAAGAAATATTTAGTACAGTTTGAAAAACTATATTTAGCAACTCATATTTTTTATGTTTTTTTCTTTCTTTATATTCTGAATGAACACTAGTTAATGCAAAGAAAAAATATGATCCAATAATACCTATTCTTAATTCTTTATCATTTTTTAAAAAAATAATAAATGCGACAAATAACAAATTCAAAATAAAGTTTTCATTTAAAAATTTACTAATTTCTTCCAAAAAAATTTTAATACATGATTTAAACTCAATATATCTAGTACTAAAATAATTAATAAAAATAACAAAAGACCAAAATGCCAAATGATATAACAAATTAAATAAAATTCCTTTTGTGTTACTTGCTGATGACGGATTGTCAAAAAAGAATTTTAAGAAAAAAACTAAAAAAAATACCCAAAACATTTTATGAATAAATATAAGAATACATTTTACTTCAGTACCTATATCTTCTTTATTATCTATTAAGTTTAACAATATAGCTACAATCATTGGCAAGAAAAAAAATACCAGTAATAATTTCATTTACTTCAACTCCTACTACAAAAAAACGCCACTACAAAATCTATTAATCATAGACCTGTACTAGCGTCTTTCTCATTAATTGCCTATATTATAACATCAAATTCCAAAATTTGACAATTTTTTATAGCAGTTTTTTAATTTTTATTAAAATAAAAACCGCTCAAAGGCAGTTTTTATGTTTTAATATATTTTTATAGTAAATAACACCATGTTTAACTATTTTTTTATAATCACTAACGTGTTTGTTTTCCATAGTATTCTTCACCTAATTTAACTAAACGACGAGTCATTTCGCCACCTACAGTTCCATTTAAACGTGAAGTTGTATCAGCACCTAAATTAATTCCTAATTCACGAGCTATTTCATACTTCATAGCTTCTAATGCTTGTTTAGATCCAGGTACTACTAATTTATTATTATTCATAATTTCACCACCTTCATTATTATTATTCTCAATAATGTCATAATTAAATAGACATTTTTTGGTATTCATAGAAAATACTTCTAGACATATGATTTATTGAAAAGGAAATAATAATAGTGTAAGGTTCAAAAAAGACAGTACATTGACTGTCCGTTTTTTCTTTATTATTTAGCTTGGTAGTTAACTGAACCACTCATATGTTGTTGACCCATTTGTACTAATCTTTTAGTGATTTCTCCACCTACTGATCCATTAGCTCTAGAAGTTGCATCTGGTCCTAAATTTACACCAAATTCTGAAGCTATTTCATATTTCATTCTTTCGATAGCTTGTTTAGCTCCTGGTACTACTAATTTACTAGTATTGTTTTTCATTATATTCACCTCCTGTACACTTATAGAATGTGTACAAGTTGGTGTTTTAATACAAATTTTTTAGTGGTAATTTTTGGTTTATAATAAATCACTAAAATTATCGTTTTTTAAATTTTTTATAGTTTCTATATTATCAATACATTTTTCTAATAAAGGTTCATAATCAAATAAATTTTCATATTCAATACACTTATTTAATTCTGGATTGATAACGGGATGTCTTGGCACAAAGATTGTACAACAATCTTCGTATGGTAGAATACTTGTTTCATAAGTATCTATTTTATTTGCAATATCAATTATCTCTAATTTATCTAAACATGCGACTGGTCTAATAACAGGATAATTAGTTACATTATTTATAACAGACATACTAGTAAGTGTTTGACTTGCAACTTGACCAATACTTTCTCCATTAATAATTACTTTACAATTTCTTCTTTTTGATACTCTTTCAGCAATACGATACATCATTCTTCGCATTATGGTTATAATATAAGTATCAGGTACATTTTTATATATAGCTTCTTGAAGCTCTGTAAAAGGTACCACATGTACTTTTATATTACCAGAATATTTATCAATAATAGAAGCAAGTTTAACAACTTTATTTTTAGCTTCTAAACTTGTATGTGGAGGAGATTCAAAATATAAACACTCTAAATCTACTCCTCTTTTTAAAGCAAGATAACCTGCTACAGGAGAATCTATTCCTCCACTGAGCATTAGTAATCCTTTTCCTTGAACACCAACAGGATATCCACCAAGACCTAATACTTCTTTCGTGTAGATATATGTTCCTTCACTTCTTATTTCAATATTAAGAATTAAATCAGGATTATGAACATCTACTTTGCATTCTTTATTTTTTAAAACGACAGCACCCATCATACGACTAAATTCAAGTGAAGAAATAGGAAATGATTTATCACTTCTAATTGTTTCCACCTTAAATGTTTTAAAACTTAAAGTTTGGATAATTTCTTTAATTTTATTTTCTATTTCTTCTTTATTATTATTAACTCTATCACATATTACTATACTTCTAATTCCAAATACTTCTTTTAATCTATTTACTACTTCATCTATGTCTTTAGAAGTTGTTTTTATATACATTCTAGCAGTAGTATAATTTATTTCTATTTCTAATCCTTCTAATTTTCTTCTAATATTTTTTAAAAGTAATTTAATAAACATCTTACGATTATCTTTTTTAGTACTTAATTCACCATATTTAATAAATATTAATTTATCCATCGAATCACTTCTTTCGTGTTTAATTATATATTTTTATAAGAAAAAAAGCAATAACTAAGTTATTACTTTCCATCACCATATAATTTTAAAAGTTTATTATAAATCCCTGGCTCAACTTGATTTAAAGAATTTATTGTAAGTTCTAAAGATTTTTTATATTCTCCACGATAAAATAATATTTCTGAATGAGTTAGATTTTTATCTAAATCTTCTTCTTTACTACGATATCTATTACCATATACAATAGCCATTTCGGCAAACATAGCTGTTTTCATCATTTCTCTTGTCTTGGTATAAAGTTTTAAAACTAAATCTCTTGCTGTATCAACGCGAGTATTTAAAGTGGATATTGTAATTGGTTTTTTATCAAGTTCTCTTACAATTTCTTTAATAGCAGCTTGAGCTTCTTTTAACTCAACAAAATATGATTGTGGTATGACAGGTAGATTATACTCTCTAATTTGATATTTAGAATCTTTTAAAATAGCTTTTACTTCTTCTAATTGTTGACGAGCACGTAGTTCATCATCACGCATACTTCCAATAGCATCTAAAGAATTATCTAATGTATCTTCAATTTGAACAAGTCTTAAAAATAATCCTTCATTTTCTTTAGTAAGTTTAGAATAAGCAAATGCTTTATTTCCTGTGTGATCAACTAAAACTTTGTAATCGTTATTTAAATCTCTTAAATCATCACGAATCGAATTAAGTAAATCTATATCATTTTTAGATAGATTATATAATTTTTTTAGATCACCAATTTGATCAAAAATATCTCTAACTAAACTGTTAATTTTATCTAATTTTTGCCTAAATTTGGCATCATTATCTTCGTAATTTTGTCTTTCAATTTTTTCTTTTTCAAAGTCAGCAAACAATGAATCAAAATAATCAAGCAAGACTTTTAATTCAAATAAACTATCTTCAAAATTTAAGACATTAGCGCGATCCATGATTTCATTTATTTTTTTATTAGCTTCTTCGATGTTATATTCAACATTAAGATAATCAAGTGGATATCCAGCTCTTACCATTGAATTATAATTTGCTTCAATTTCTTTAATTCTCTTTGGTAGAATATTAGTTGCCATCATAACAATTGGTGGTACTTCATCAATTGTCACTTTCATATGTTCAAGCATTTCATCAATAGCTTTAATAATTTGCGTAACCTCTGTATACTCATTATTTTCCATTGTTATTTCAAAATCTTCAAAGCGTCTACTAATATTTTCAAATTGTAATGCGATTGGTTTTGCTATTTCACCATAATCAGCTTGATTAGTAGTAAATTTTTGATATAAATCACGATATTCTGCTTTTAATTTTGTAATAATTGCTCTATTTCTTTCTTCACTAGAAGTAATATCTTTTATTTCACTAAGTAAAAAATCAGAATTAGTACGAACTTTATATAGTTCCATTTCTAGTTTAGCAATTTTATACATCGCACTTCGATAATCTGTTTTTGAAAGTGAATAATCAGCTTCTATTAACATATCAGTTAATTTAGGAATTTGTTTATTTTTAATATCATCTAAACGTTCTTTCCAATCGTCATACATTTCTTCTAATTTATCATTTTTTAAAAATGACTCAACTTTAGATAATTCTGGAGCTATTGGCGTACTATTTATTTTATTTTTTTCCACTTCCAAATTATCAATAATTGTTTTTATTTGATGATCTTTTTTTCTTTGAATTAAGTTTAAGGTGACTACAACGCATAATATGGCTATAAAGAATGTTGAAATCATAATTAATAATATCGTATTACTTCCCATATATTCACCTCGCTATTATAATGATACCACAAAATTCGACTTTTTAGTATTATTTTTTACATATTAATAAAATTTCTATATTTAATCACTAATTTGGTATTGACTATCAAGGGAAAACATAATATAATGTTAAGTGCAAATGCGTTGCAGCACTAATTTAAGTATATAATGTGTTTATTACCTATAGGGGTTTAAGTAACTTAAGCTGTATAGTGAAAAAATTAAAATAAAACACCCTATATATTTGAAATTGGCTTTGATGCTTTATGCAGAAAAGAAAGGAGACGTTATAATGTCAAGATACACAGGATCAAGTTATAGAAAATCTCGTCGTTTAGGTTTCTCTACTTTAGAAAGTGGAAAAGAATTAGCTAGAAAACCATATGCTCCAGGTCTTCACGGGCAAAAAAGAGCTAAAAAATTATCTAACTATGGTGTTCAATTACAAGAAAAACAAAAAGTTAGATTTATGTATGGTTTAAATGAAAAACAATTTAGAAAAACTTTCGAAGATGCTGGTAAATTAAAAGGTGTTCACGGTGAAAACTTATTAAAATTATTAGAAAGCCGTTTAGACAATTTAGTTTATCGTATTGGTTTTGCTTCTTCAAGAAGAGCTGCTAGACAATTAGTTAACCATGGTCATGTTACCGTTAATGGTAAAAAAGTTGATATTCCTTCTTACAGATGTAAAGTTGGAGATATCATTGCTATTAAAGAAAATGATAAAGATTTAGCTGTTGTTAAGAATGCTTTAGAAGCATTATCTAAACGTGTTGAATTCGTTGATTTCAATGAAAAAGATATGGCAGGTACATTCATTAGATTACCAGAACGTAGTGAATTAAATGCTGATATTAATGAATCATTAATCGTTGAATTCTATAATAGATAGTAATAAAGATAAAAACCTAGGGAGAAGTATTAAAATAGGTTTCTACCTAGGTTTTTTTGCCCCCTAAAAATATAAAGAAAGGAGATGCTTTTATGAATTATGTATTTAATGATTACAATAGTATGGTAAAAAATATAGTATTTATTGTTAACTATTTATGTTCTAAAAGTAATTATTTAGTTGATATATATAGATATAAAAATGATATAAGAATTGATATTGTTGATAAAGCAAAAGATAAAATTATTTATCAACATGATTTTGAAAATTTAGTAGAATTATACAACCTTTTAATAGATGATTTACTAAATATTTTTAGCAACAATGAAGTTGTTATTTCTAGATTACTTAAAGAAAAAAATAACCTTTATCAACAAAGAATATATATGAATAATCTTGAATTTAGATTTGATGTTAATAATAAAAATGAAGATGAAATTGAAAATGCTGCTAATAGACATAATACTATTAATAGAAATGCTCAAGAACATAGAACATTGAAATTAAAAAAAACTAACCCATCAAAAATAGTTGTTGCGGGCTAGTTTTTTTATTTTAACTTAAATTAGATTTTGAGATGGTTATAACTGGACGAATGCCATAGCTACTTGAATTGCTGACATAGTCACGGTGAAGAATGTTGTCATAACGCATATCCCAAGCACTAATAACATCTGTAGCAACACTAGAAGAAGTCCAATACCCTAATGTTCCTGTTGTAAATTTTGTGTAACTATTTAACCAAGTTTGTAATGTTGTCCCAGTATAATTATTTTCTGTCCATTTTGTATCTCCTCCAGCTGTAGCTATTTGGTTTCCGCTAGGTAATTTAATTTGATCTTCATCTAATTTTGTCCAAATAGATGTTCTTTCTTTTAATATTTTATTAACTGTAATTGGTCCTAAATTATTATTTCCTAAACTTCCATAATCACTTTCTGTTCCTCCGGCTGCTAAATAATCTTCTTTTGTTATCCATGCTACTGGTGCTCCTAAATTCATTGCAGCTATCAGAGACACATTATCACCATTTGTTTCTAATACATAAAATGTATTCTGTTCTCCATCACCTAATTCACAAGTATATGTTACTCCGGCATCATATTTACTTGTTGCTTCACTAGCTAACAACCCTACTTCTTCACGTGTGTATGATGATTCATTTGTAGAATCATCACCTCCATTATAAACTAAAGCTGTAGCTTTTGTTGTATTAGCCTTACACAATACTCCTTTGTATGGCTCAGTAGCAGTCAATTTATTATTTTTATATTTTACATTATAATCTCCTACCACTAGTTTTGTACCATCCTGTAATACTTCGCTATTAAATATTTTTATTTTTCCCGATGTTGGTTTATTTCCACTCATATCTATTGTAATTTTATCTTTATCATTTTCTCCACATCCTGATGCTGGACATAAATTACCATCTGGTTGAATATTATATATTCCATTAGAAATTTTTGTTCCATCAATTCTTGATTCTGCTACTGCTGTTTCTACTTGTTTTATGTAGTTATCTGCTGTTCTCTCTGCGGCTCCTTTCTTCGCATTCTTAATTGTATTCATTACTATTGGTGTAGCTATTAGTGCAATGATTGCGAGTACTACTATTACCGCTAGTAATTCTATTAAAGTAAAACCTTTTTTATTTTTCATAATATTCCTCCTTCTTTTATTTAGATTTACTTTATTTAGTAAAGGACATAACAAAAAAACACAAAGAAATCTAGACTATAAATAAGTCTAGAAACTTTGTGTTTTCTTTATTTTTTACTATTATAGTATGATTAAATAACCCCCCCCCAGGTTGGTATTTTTGCTAATTTTTTAACAACTACTTTAACCATACTACCACTTTCCTTTACTGTATTAATTATACATAATTGTTTTTATGATTGTCAACAAATTATTATATTTTTAAATGTTTCTTGACAGCTCTAACACTACCAAACATACCAACAACCATACCAATTGTTACTAACAATAATGATACTTGATATATAAATGGTTCTGGTGTTATTAAACGTATGAATGGAGAGAATAGTTGTCCATCAAAATGTTTATATAAATTAACATATCCAAAAATTGTTGCGAGGACTGGAATTATCGAACCTAGAAGACCTAGGAATAATCCTTCAAAAATAAATGGTATTTTAATATTTATATTAGAAGCTCCTACTAAACGCATAATTGATATTTCTCTTTTTCTTGAAAAAATAGTAATTTTAATTGTATTAGCAATTAAGAATGCTGTTACTAGAATTAAAGCTGCTACTACAATAATACTTATTTTTCTAACAACATCAAATACAGATATTAATTGATCAACCATTCCTTCACCATATTTAACACTTGAGACTAATTCTATTTCTTTTATCTGATTAGCAGTATCTCCTATTTTTTCAATATCTTTTACTTTTACTAAATACGTATCTTGAACAGGTGTATCATCTTCAGTATAATTTTCCATAATGTTATTAAATACTTCAGAAGATGCTTTCATATCATTCATGATTTCAGTTCTTGATTCAAATTTTACTTCTTCAATATTATCTAATTCATTTATTTTGTTTTTAATTTGTTCTAAATCATCTTGTTTAGCATCACCATCAATAAAAGCAACAATTGTAACATCTTTTTCTACAATGTTTGCAAAATTATTAACATTTTCAGAAAGAATAAAAGCAATGGCAACTACTAACAAAGTAATTGTTATACATGAAATTGACGCTATAGAAAGAGAAAAATTTCTGAAGACACTTTTAAATGCATCTCTTATATCTCTAAAAAGAATTCTAAATACCTTCATGTTTATATTCTCCTTCCTTGTAGTCTTTTAAAATACGACCTGAATCTAAGACGATTACTCTTTTTTTCATGGCATTAACAATTGTTGTATCATGAGTAACCATAATAATTGTTGTTCCTAATTTATTGATTTCTTCTAGTACTTTCATAATTTCCATACTAGTTGTTTCATCCAAATTTCCTGTTGGTTCATCACAAATTAATAATTTTGGTTCATTAACAATAGCACGTGCAATAGCAACACGTTGTTGTTCTCCTCCCGATAATTGTGTTGGGAAATTTTTAGCTCTACCTTTTAAACCAACCAACTCTAAAGCTTTTATAACTTTAGGATGAATTTCACTTTTAGAGTTTCCAAACACTTCTAAAGCAAAGGCAACATTTTCATATACTGTTAATTTTGGTAATAATTTATAATCTTGAAAAACAACACCAAGTTTTCTTCTTAATTTATAAACTCTACTATTTCTTAACTTATTTACATCGATACCACCAACGATAATTTTTCCACTATCAGCTTTTTCCTCACGATAAAGCATTTTTATTAAAGTACTTTTTCCACAACCAGTCGAACCGATAATAAAAACAAACTCACCTTTTTTGATATCTAAATTTAAATCATATATAGCTGTTACACCTGTTTTATAAGTTTTATTTACATTTCTCATTCTAATTAAATCCATATAACACCTCTTCTACTCTCCACCATATACCTCGTATGCATCAGTTACTAAGAAAAATGCATTAGGATCTATAGCGTGTATTCCTTCTTTAGCAATAAAATATTCTTTTGTTGGAATAATACACATAATAACTTTTTGATTATTACCTGTATATCCTCCTCTTCCTTCTAATACCGTAACCCCATGAGATAAGTGATTCAATATAAATTTCTTAACACTTGTTTCGTTATCAGTTATTATATAGAAAGCTTTAGATTTAGATATTCCAAGCATTACTTTATCAGCCATAACACTTATAATATACATATTTATTAAAGAATAAATAAATTTTTCAAAACCAAAGATAAATAAACTAATTAATATAATTAATCCATCTGTAAAAATCATGGCTTTACCCATTGAAGTTTTAAAGTATTTAGCAAATATTTGATTTAAAATATCTGTTCCTCCTGTTGTAAAACCTGATTTAAATATTAAACCTAAACCTATACCTGAAATAACAGCTCCAAAAACGATTTGAACAATTATTTCTGTATGTCCTAGATTGACATATTGAACTAAGGGATTAGTTAACTCTACAAATAAAGGATACAACAAGGAACCTATTATAGAGTTTTTAGTTTCTTCTTTCCCTAGTAAAAATAAACTTAAGATAAGTAAAATTAAAGAACTTATTAAAATAATGATTGAAGGATTAATTCCTTTTGTTTTATTTAAAATAACACCAATTCCACCAACGCCATATACAACATCATTAGGAAGTAAGAAAATATTAAAGGCAGAAGCAACAAGCATAATTCCTAAAAGAAATTGCGCATATCTAAGCATTCTTCCTTTTTTATAAATAGCTTTCATAATAGAATTATCATCTATCTTATTTTTTCTTTTAAAAAACATTACTTCTTCACTTCCTTCAAACTAGCATTAATAAATAGATCTATATCCCCATCTAAAACTTTATCAACATTACTTGTTTCTACATTAGTCCTATGATCTTTTACCATAGAATATGGACACATAACATAACTTCTTATTTGAGAACCAAAGTTAATATCATTCTGATTTCCTTTTAGTTCTTTTAATTCATTATTCCTTTTTTCCATTTCCAATTGATAAAGCTTACTTTTTAATACTTCCATAGCTTTTTCTTTATTTTGTATTTGACTACGTTCGTTTTGACAAGTAACAACTATCTTAGTTGGAAAGTGAGTTATTCTTACAGCAGAATCAGTTGTATTAACGCCTTGTCCACCACAACCACTACTTCTATAAACATCAACCCTAATATCACTAGGATTTATTTCTATTTTAATATCACTATTTTCTATAAGTGGAGTTACATCAATTGAAGCAAATGATGTATGTCTTCTAGCATTTGAATCAAACGGAGAAATTCTAACTAAACGATGAACTCCTTTTTCATTTTTTAAATATCCAAAAGCATTCATCCCTTTAACAAACATTGTTAAACTTTTAATTCCAACTTCTTCTCCGGGTTGACTATCAATAACCTCAACTTTATAATTTTTCTTTTCACACCATCTTGTATACATACGATATAACATATTAGCCCAATCGCAAGCTTCTGTACCACCAGCACCAGAGTGAATTTCTACTATCGCATTTTCTTTATCATATGGTCCAGATAATAAAAGTAAAACCTCTACATCATCTATTTCATTTTTTATATTATTTATTTCATTAGATACGAGTTCTAAAAGTTCTTCATCATAAGAATTTTTTAATTCTTCTACTATTTCAAAATTATTTGTTATTTTTTCTTTTAAATTTTTAACTTTATCAATAGTATTTTTTAAAGATTTTATATTAGAAATTACTCTTTCACTCTCTCTTTTATCATCCCAAAAATTAGGTTCTTTCATCTTCAATTCAAGTTTTTCTATTTCTTTATTTTTAGAATCAAAGTCAAAGTAACCTCCATAATTCTTGGATATGTTCTAGAAAATTATGATATATACTATATATTTCATTTAATTCCATATCTATCCTCCAATACGATAACATTATACCACGAATATTGATTTTTTAAAATGGTTATTATTGGTTATAAGTAAAATCAGAAATTCTTAATAAAAAAATATTCCTAAGAACATTTTTTTAAAACAAAATAGCGACAATCATAAGCACAATTTTCTTTAATATAAGTATCTAAATTATCAATGTTATTTATTTTTTTAAACATTTTATTTTCTTTATCACAAAATCCTTTTAGACGTAAATGACCATATGACCAATCACCAACAATATAATCATAATCTTTAAAATAATCTGTAATTAAATTTTCTACTGCAGCCTTATCAAAACCATCTTTGTAATTATTAATTAATTCATAATTTATATTTTCAAATGTATAATTCTTAGTTCTCACTTTACCACCATCCAATATTATTATATTTTATTTTTCAATTATTTACAAGTTATTGTGTTGGAATTGTAAGTGAATTAGAACTATTACTTATACCATTTAAATAATAATTAGGAACTGTTCCTTGTATTAATTTAAGTGCGATAGGAACACTATTTTGAATTTCTATTTTGTCAGTTGTAAGAGGTAAAATAACTTGTTCAACAAGCTTTATACTAATTCTTATTTCTATCAAAGCATTGTTGATTCCATAATTGGTAACTTGAGTAGTAATCTCACTTGTTATATCTCCAACCAAATTTATTTTGATAGGAATTTTAGGACCTAAATTTGAAAAAAAAGCATTTTCAAATACTAAACCGCTAGGAATTTCAAATATTATACCTTGTTTTTTCTTTTTATCACTACTTATATAATCTATATCAAAATTTTTAATTGCTTCTACATCGCCTTCTTCTATTTTTTTTAATTCTTTTTGAATTACAGTAGTAGTCTCAGTTAAAATACTATTTACAATCGAAGGATTAAAATCTATAGTATTTATTTGACCATTAGAATCTTTTGTTATTAAAAATATTTCTTCAGATTTAATTTTGTTGGAAATATTTTTATTGATTGAAGAATTAATAACAAGGGTTGCTAATTTACGAGTCTCTAATTCAGCATAATTCATAATAATTGGTGAGACTTTTTTATTAATAAATTTAAATATCATAACTAAAGATAATATTAACATAATTACTGTTAATATTATGATATTAAACTTTTTATTCTTATCAAATAATATAATTTTTTTTCGTAAGTGTGCTTTTTTCAATATATCACCTATTTAATATTATGAATATTTTTTATAAATAAGTTAAATATATTAATGGTGATTTTATGAGAATAAAAGAAGTAGTTAATAAAAATATTATTGTTGGTGACGCTAATAATAGTATTGTAGAAATTTCTAATATTATGAAAAAGCATAATATAGGTTTTTTACCTATATCTGACAACAAAAAAATAATTGGTGTTATAACAGATCGAGACATAGTTATTAATTGTATTAGTAATAACTGTGACAACAATGAAAAGATAGGTTCTTATATTAATAGAAATATTATTCATGTTGATTGGAATAGAGAAATAAGTGATGCCTTAAACATAATGTCTAGAGAAAAAATAAAAAGAATACTCATCAGTAATAACATGAAATTAGTAGGGATTTTATCACTTTCTGATATTATTTCTTTAGATGAAAAAAAGGTTTTAAGTACTATTAAAACCATTTGGGAGATAACAGATAATAAAAGGAATATTGAACCTGAAATTGACGAATATTATTTATAGAAAAACGATTCATTTTTTTGAATCGTTTTTATGATGATTTGCAAGTTCTATTTAACCATCCTATTTCAGAAAGTGTACTTTTATTTCCTGTAGCATCTTCTTCTGGCAATATATATGTGTTATCGGTCGCTAGATTTTGTGCTGCTACTTTTATAAGTTCTATTTGTTTATCATGTAATTTTTGTTTATTATTTTTTATGGTATTACTAACAACAGGAATTAGTATTGATGTTAAAATTCCTATTATTACTAGTACACCCATTAGTTCTATTAACGTAAATGCTTTTCTCTTTTCCATTGCAAACTTCTTAATGGCGCTAATCATATTCTTCATAACACCACCTTACCTGTCTTATATAATTTTACAATATAAAAAAAGAAAAAGCAAGTAATCTTGCTTTCTAATAACTATGAGTTTTTGTACCACTACAGTTTCCTGCACTATCACATACAATTATAGCATAATCAATAGTGTATGGTCCAAAAGAAGTACTCAAATCATATGGATTATCATAAACATGTCCATTTGCATCACGATAACTAGATATTATTGATGATACGTTATGATGTATTGTTCTATTATCACCACTAATTGCAACATTACCATGACTTTTATAATATTCTATACGTTGTACAGCTGTGTTAACACTACACGCTACAGGATCAGTTTTGTAACCAGAAATACAAGTTGATCTATAAAGTGTTAATTTATTTGTTTCATCTTGAAAATTATCAGAGAATGTGAAACGTTGACATTTGTTGTAAGTCGCATCTGTTGGACAATTTTCTATTTTTGAAACACTAGGTGCTGTTTTATCAATTTTAATCGTCATCAAACTTGAAGAACTACAATTATTTAATCCATCACATGCTCTTATATAATAATTATATACACTTTCCCATGATATTGTCCAAGATGTACTACTAGATGTAAATCCATTATTTGAATTATTATTTATCCAAGTAGAATTATCATGTGAATATTGATAATATACCCTTCCCACACCACTATCTGTTGATGAATAATTCATTCTAACATTATTATTAGTCCATGTATTGCTTGTATATGTACCAACATTACTTTCATTATATAATCTTTGCCCTGTTATTGTTGGGATTGTTGGGGCCGTCTTATCTATTCTAATCCATGTTGATTTTTGTCCTGAACAATTTCCTGCTCTATCACACACATTAAAATAAGCTAATTCATTTCTTTCCGCTGAAAAAGGTGTTGATGTGACAATATTTCCATCTATTGAAGCATCTTCTTTTGTCCATTCTGGTTTTGATGGATAGGAATAATAAACATCTTGAAGTCCAGAACCTTCTTCTGTTGTATTTAGTTTTACTGAAAAATCATAATTTACCCAATTACCTTTTGTTGGATTGTCTATACTTGTGATTACTGGTTTTTTTGTATCATAGTAAACATTAACTGTTTTACTACATGTTGTTACATTCCCTGCTTCATCTTCGATATCAAAGCTTAAATTATCGTTTCTTAATTCTGTTCCATTTTCATTATAAGTCTTGGTCTTATTTGACCCTTTCATCGGAGCTTTTGGAAGTCCATCACTTTTATCCTTTGACCCTGTTAAAACTATAGATACTCCTTCATTTGTCCATGTTGTATTTTCT
>UQVP01000015.1 GCA_900544605.1 uncultured Mycoplasmatota bacterium
ATGGTAAATTAAATTTGTTAGATGATAAACTTGATTATGATGGACAAAAACCAGAGTTAGGGGAAGTAGAAGTAAATAAAAATGGAGATTCTAGGGTATATGCATATATAAATGGCTATTGTGTAACAAAAGAATATGATAGCGAGTTATATGCGAGTAAAACGAATAAAGAAGAATGTAATTGGTATGCGACAGATAATTATGAGACAACAGAAGGAACAGTTTTAACTTTGAATAATCAAAAAATAAAGAATTATTTAATATATGGTAATTCAACTCAAGCAGTCAATCTATATGATTACAATAATGTACCAGTGTCACTTGGAACAAAGCAAGATAATGGATATTTTGTTTCAAGTAGTAATAATATAAAATTTTATACATATAAAACATTAGAAAATTATATAGGAAAAACAGTAACAATTTCATTTGATCTTACAACTAGTGAAGATGGTAGCTTCCGAGTATATCAATATCAAAATAATGGAATAGGTATTGAAATGCAACCAAAAGAAAGAAATATATCAATGCAAGCTAATACCAAAAAAAGAATTAGTATAACAGGCGTTGTTAAAGAATTAGGAACTAAAGAAGATCAGTCTAAGGGAGAAATTATTATATATAAATCTGATTATACAGGTTCTTATTTAGTTAATAACATTCAATTCGAATTTGGTACTAATGCAACAACATATGAAAAATATGGATTAAGACCAAGTCCAGAATATCCAAGCGAAATAAAAAGTACAGGAGATTTAATAACAAAAGATAATTGTGCCAGTTATGGTAATGATGCTTGTAATAATGTTGGTAAGTATGTAGTACAATTAAAAGCAACTGGTAAGAATATATTTGATGCAAATGGTTGGTATAGTTGGCTTAGAACATTTACAACGCACTATGTAACAAAAGAAACTGTTGATGGAATTGAGGCTATTCGTTATCAACCACAATTAACTTATAATAAACCTTGGATGAAAGGAAATTTTAAGAAAAATACTAAATATATATTTAGTTATAGAGCCAAAGGTATTGTTGGAACGGATAGATCAACAGGTTTTAGATTTATATACACTGATGGAACTACAACTATTTGTTATGTTGATAATGAAGCAACATGGAAGAATTATACATGCGCATCTAATGGTAAAACCATTGATCATTTAGAAATGAATTATTTTTATGGGCAAGGATGTTATTTTGACATAAATAGTATGCAACTAGAAGAAGGAACAAGTGCAACTACATACGAACCATATAAAGATAAATTAACAAATATCTATTTAACTGAACCACTAAGAAAAGTTGGGGATTATGCAGATTACATAGATTATAATAATAAAAAAATAGTAAGGAACGTAAAAGAAATAGTTTATACAGGTAAAGAAAGCTGGCTTGCTGATAATGGAGACGCATCTTATGCGTTTGATTCAACAGAACCATATATAAAAAAGTCTAAAGGTTTATTGTTTAGTAACATTGCTTTTTATACTGAAACAAAGGATGATAGTAAATTTAGTTTTAAAAGTAGTGGAGCTGGATATATTGAATTTAATGCATTTGGTAAAGGATATACTTCAACCACATGGAAACAATACCTTGCTAACAAATATAATTCAGGTAGTCCTGTTAAAGTTCAATATGATATAGCAACCTCAATAGAACAGACAATAGATTTACCAAATATACAATTATTAGATGGATATAATACACTATCAATAAATACTGAGGTAAGTCCAAGCAATGTTAAACTAACAACTAGTAAGTAATAAAAAATTATTATGACGCTTATTAAATAAGTGTCATTTTTTATTGTTATAAAAAGTTTTAAAAAACAAGTATACGTGATATAATAAAATAAGATTGGAGGCAGTTATGAATTACACAGATATAGATACAGGGTTAACAAAAAAACAAGTTGAGATTCGTAAAAAACAAAAGTTAGTTAATTATAATTCAGAAGTGCCTACAAAAGGTATAAAAGAAATTATAAGAGATAATATATTTACTCTTTTTAATTTACTAAATTTAGTTTTAGGTTTATTAATTTTTTTAGTAGGATCATATAAAAACTTACTCTTTTTAGGGGTTGTTATATGTAATACATTGATAAGTATTTTTCAAGAAATAAGGGCTAAGATTGAAATAGATAAACTATCTATTATTGCAGAGACAAAAGTAAATGTAAAAAGAGATGAAAAAGAGAGTGTTATAGGCATTAATGAAATTGTTATTGATGATATTATAAACTTTAAAGTTGGTAATCAAGTAGTTGTTGATAGTGTTGTAAGAAGTGGTAGAGTAGAAGTTGATGAATCTTTTATTACTGGGGAATCCAAACCACGTGTAAAGAAAATTGGCGATACTATTCTTTCTGGAAGTTTTATTGTAAGTGGTAAATGTTTAGCCCAAGTTATACATATTGGAGAAGATAACTACACATCTAAAATAACTAATGATGCTAAATATATAAAGAAAATAGATTCTTTGCTTTTAAATTCATTAAATAAAATAATAAAGTTAGTTTCTATTGTTATAGTTCCTTTAGGAATTTTACTTTTTATAAATCAATTTTTTATCATTCATCAATCATTTTCTAATGCGATAGTAAATGTTGTGGCCGCATTAATTGCAATGATTCCAGAAGGACTTGTCTTACTTACTAGTACAGCTTTAGCTGTTAGTTCAATTAAACTTGCACATAATAAAGTTTTGATTAAGCAATTATATTCAATTGAGTCTTTAGCGCGTGTTGATACAATATGTTTTGATAAAACTGGTACTCTTACAGAAGGGGTAATGGAAGTAAGTAAATATGTTCCTCTTACTAATAAAAAATATGATATTAAAGAAATAATGAGTGAAATATGTAATGTCTTTGATAATGAAAATGAAACTATGGCTGCTTTAACCCGTTATTTTGGCGTTCATAATAATTATAAGGTGGAAAAAAGTATACCATTTTCATCAGATCGTAAATACTCTAAAGTTAGCTTTGAAACTTTAGGGACATATATTTTAGGTGCTCCAGAAATAATACTAAAAGAAAAGTATAACGATTATGATATTGATAAATACGTTAAAGAGGGAAGAATAGTACTTCTAGCAGAAGAAAAATATAAAGATATTTATCCTATTGCAATTATTTTAATTCAAGATAAAATTAGAAAAAATGTTTTGAAAACAATCGAGTATTTTAAAAAAGAAAACGTAGATGTTAAAATAGTATCTGGTGATAATCCTAAAACTATTTTAAATATTGCAAATAGATTAAATCTTGGTATTAAAAAGTATAAAGATGTATCAAAACTAAGTGATGAAAAACTAGAAGAAATAGTAGAAGATTATTCAATATTTGGGCGTGTTAGTCCTTATCAAAAGAAAACGATTATTAATGCTTTAAAGAAAAAAGGACATAAAGTAGCAATGATTGGTGATGGGGTTAATGATGTTTTAGCATTAAAAGAAGCTGATTCAAGCATTGCTTTAAATAATGGTAGTGAAGCTGCTCGTAATGTTGGGGAACTTGTTTTACTAGATTCTAACTTTGATGCAATGCCATTGATCGTAAAAGAAGGAAGAAGAACAATCAACAATATTGAAAGATCGGCAAGTCTTTTCATAGTAAAAACAGTGTATGCATCATTACTTGCTTTAATATTTGTTTTCCTTCCCCTAAAGTATCCTTTTATTCCAATTCAATTAACACTCACTAGTTCATTTACAATTGGTATACCTTCATTTATTTTAGCGCTTGAACCTAATAAAGATCTTATTGAAGGAAACTTCTTATATAATATCTTTAAAGCTGCGATTCCAACTGCACTAACAATTGTTATTAATATTTTAATTACGGTTATATTTGGTTCTATCTTTAATATAGATTCAAAAGAAGTATCTACTATAGCAGTTACTTTAGTTGGATTTACAGGTTTCGTTCATTTGTATAGAATTTGTAAACCATTAAATAAATTAAGAACAACTTTAATTGTTACACTAATTATTTTCTTTACTTTTGGTGTAGTTGGTCTTAACAATTTATTTTCTCTAACTATATTTAATTTAAGAATGTTACTTGTAATGATAGTTTTATTTTTAAACACTATACTACTTCTTAAAGTAAATACAATATTTTTTGAAAAGAAAATTTATAAAAGACTTAATAAAATATTACAAAAATAGGTGACTTATGAAGTATGAAATAAATAATGAAGTATATGATGTAGTTATTGAAAAAAAGAATAATAAAAATTTATATATTAGAGTTAAAGAAGATTTAACAATATTAGTTACAACTAATTATTTAACAACTAAAAAACAAATTCTAGATGTTTTAGATCAAAATCAATCTTATATAATGAAGATGATTGAAAAAAGAAAAAAAGAAATCGAAAAAAAAGAATATATTTTATATTTTGGAAATAAGTATGATTTAGTGTTTGGTAACTTGTTTGACGAAGTGGAAATTGCAGGAAATAAGATATATGCTCATGATCAAAAACAATTTGACAAGTGGTACAAAAAACAGATGCAAAATATTTTTGACGAACATTATCAAATGTTATATAATAGATTCGAAGAGTCAATTCCATTTTACAGAATGCGAATTAGAGAAATGAAAACGCGTTGGGGTGTATGTAATGTTAAAAGTAAGACAATAACCCTTAACTCTAGGCTAATAGAGTATCCATTAGAAGCTTTAGATTATGTTATTGTTCATGAGCTTTCTCATTTAATTCATTTTAATCATTCAAATAGTTTTTGGAATTTGGTGGCAAAGTATAAACCTGATTATAAAAGAATCAGAAAAGAATTGAAGGAGTAATTATGAAAAAGATAGTATTAGTGTTGGCAATGATTTTATTACTTACAGGGTGTAATGCTGTAAAAGATAATATGACTATTGACTATGATAAGTATATGAATAATTTATTATCATCGAATGAAAATAGCGAATATGTTCCATGTGATATTGAGATAACTTATGATAAAATAAGTGATACACAATATAGTTATCAAATTGTTATTGATAATCCGAAAGAAGATATGAGAAATATTAATATTGTTGTTAGTCATAATATGGAAACACATGATGGGTATCCAAGTATTGGTGTTTTTGATGAAGAACCAATTAATTTAATGGTAGAAAGAACTGAAGATGATACTAATAAAGGAATTGTTCTTGTTGGATATATTGATTATACTGGAGATAAAGAGGATTTTCATCCTGAAGTGAAACTATTAATAAATTATATTAATAGCGCTATTGAAGAAAAAACAATTTATTATAAGAAGACGATATAATACGTCTTTTTTTTTACACCTTTAGTATTAGAATGATAGTGGTGATTTAAATGAAGGTTAAAATATTTGATGAAGGTCATGAAAAAGATTTAGAGGCAGCAGTAAATGATTTTTTAAAAGACTTGGAGGGCGATGTAATAGATATTAAATACCAAGTTGGTGTTAGTGTCTTTTCAGAGGAACAAATATTTTGTTTTTCAGCAATGATTATATATGATTAAAAATAATAAATCAGTTACACAATAACATAGAATATAAAGGAGATGATAATGTGTTTGGAGAATTTACAGAAGAAGCACGTAAAATATTAGTTAGCGCTAAAGAAGAAATGTATGAATTAAAACATCCTTATGTTGGTAGTGAACACTTACTTTTGGCTATTTTAAAAGATAACAATGCTGTTTCAAAAAAACTGAAAGAATATAATTTAACTTATGATGTTTTAAAAAATGAGATAATAAGTATTATTGGCACAGGGAGTGAATACCCAGAATGGTTTTTATATACACCATTACTCAAAAGAATAATTGAAAATGCTATTGTTGATAGTAAAGAAAATAATAATGGTGATGTAACTGTAGAACATCTTTTTGCAAGTCTTCTTGAAGAAGGAGAAGGTGTTGGTATTAGAGTGATGCTTGGAATGGATATTGATCTTGATAAATTATATAAAGATTTTTCAAGCAAGCTAATAATGTCTTCCAAAACTAAAAAAACTAAAAAATTATTAATTGATGAACTTGGTTATGATTTAACAAAGAAAGCTTTAAATAATGAGTTAGATCCTGTTGTAGGTCGCGAGGAAGAAATTAATAGACTTTTAGAAATATTATGCCGTAGGACAAAGAATAATCCTATTTTGATAGGAGAAGCTGGTGTTGGTAAAACAGCAATTGTAGAAGAGCTTAGCAGAATGGTTGCCTTTGGAGAAGTTCCTAAGAAATTAAAAAATAAACGTATAATAAGTTTAGATATGGCTACGATGGTAGCTGGTACTAAATATCGTGGTGAATTTGAAGAAAGAATGCGTAAAGTACTAAAAGAAATAGAAGATAATGACGATATTATTCTCTTTATTGATGAAATACACACCTTAGTAGGAGCAGGAGGGGCTGAAGGAGCAATAGATGCTTCTAATATTTTTAAGCCGGCTTTAGCTAGAGGTAAAATAAAATGTATAGGAGCTACAACAACGGAAGAATATAAAAAATATATAGAAGCAGATGGGGCGTTAGATAGAAGATTTCAAAAAATATTAATACAGACTCCTGATAAAATAACTGTAAAAAAGATATTAAGCAAACTAAAACCAATTTATGAAAAGTATCACAATGTAATTATAAGTGAAGACATAATAGATTTAATTGTTGATTTATCTGAAAGATATATATATGATCGTAACCAACCAGATAAATCGATTGACATCTTAGATGAAGTGTGCAGTTTTGCAAGTTTAAAAGAAAGTGATGAACTAAAAAAATATAAAAGTTATAACAAAGATTTACAACTTGTGATTAATAGTAAAAATGAAGCTATTATTAATAATAGTTTTGATAGTGCAGCAAAGTTTAGAAAAAAAGAAAAAGAATTAATGGATAAAATAAACAAGTTAGAATTAGATGTTATTAAAGATACTAATAAAAGAGTTATATCTAAAGAAGATGTTGCGCTTGTTATAAATAAAAGAACTAGAATACCAGTGTATGAGTTATTAAAAGAAAAAGAACAAATAATTTTAAATATCGAAGAAAACTTAAAAAATAACATCGTTGGTCAAGATGAAGCTATTAGTAAATTAATCGATTTGACTAAAAGAATTAAGTTGGGGTTCGTAGATGAAAATAAGTGTAATTCTATTATTTTTTGTGGATCAAGTGGTGTTGGGAAAACCTGTTTGGCTAAAATATTTGGTAGTGAACTAGTAGGGAAAGAAAACATTATTAAATTAGATATGAGTGAGTATTCTGAGTCGCATTCTGTTAGTAAAATAGTTGGTGCGCCTCCAGGATATGTCGGATATTCAGATTCTAAAAATATATTAGAAGAAGTTAGAAATAAACCGTTTTCGGTTATTATTTTAGATGAAATAGAGAAAGCTCATCCAACTATTATAAATTTATTATTTCAAATATTAGATGAAGGAAAAATAAAAGATTCTAAGGGGATAGAAGTTCGTTTTGATAATACAACTATTATAATGACATCTAATATTGGTTTTAATGAGAATAGTATTGGTTTTGCTAATGATAAAAATAGTATAATAGAACAAAAACTAAAAGAAAATTTTTCTTTACCATTCATCAATCGTATTGATACAACTATTTTCTTTAAATCACTAAATAAAGAAGATATTACTAAAATAGTTGATATGAATTTAAAAAAATTAAAAAGTAAATACAAAAATAAAGGCATAAAAGTTACTATTTCTAAAAATGTAGTAAATGAAATAATTGAAAAAAGTAAATACAAGGAATTTGGCGCCAGAAAAATTAGTAAAATAATAAAAGAATTAGTTGAGAATCAAATTATTGAAAAATGTATGAATGATGTTACTAATGTTAATGTCATGTCAATAAATAATAAAGTTAGTGTTTAAGATATTTATTTAAATTAATATCTTACTGATTTGACAAGGCTAGAGTTTTATGTTATAGTATGCCCTACGAAGGGGGAGGTATTATGTATAAATTTTTACCAGAACAAATTGAAAATTTAAAAGAACAATTACAAGCTAAAACTTTAAAACTAGAAGGAATTAATAATATTAGAAAGCAAAATTATTCAGAAATGAAAACAGGAAATGGTCAAGAAACAAGTTTTCCAGTTGATAATTCATTACTAGGAAATTTTGTTGTAAACACTAATGCACTTAATGATATTAAAAATAAATTACTTAATTGTGAGGTTATTGAACCAAATAATAGTGATGAAATAGGAATTGGAAGTACATTTAAAATAAGTTTATTCTTTGATGAAGATGAAGAAAGAGAAACTTTTACTTTAGTAGAAACAAGACTTCCAAAAGATCCAGCTAATTTTATATCTATAAATAGTCCTTTAGGTAAAGCTATTGTAGCTAAAAAACAAGGTGATAGTTTTAAATACGTTGTAGAGAACAGAATATTTTCTGGAAGAATTGATGAAATAGTTAAAACAAAAGAAGATATTAATATTAAATAAGTCATGAAATATAAATTTCATGATTTTTTTGTTCTCATTAGCAAAAAGGTATACACAAAATTAAAATTATGGTAAAATGAGTATAGGGTGATGATATGACTGATTTATATGAAATAAAAACTGCACTTCATAATAACAGTGGTATTAATGCAGATGTTAGAGATAATATATTTGAATTAGTGGTAGTTTTTAATAATAAGTTTCCTAATGTAAGTTTGGAACACTTAAAAGAACATTTAAAGACACTAAAAATTAGAAAAGTGAATAAATTTTTAAATAATGATATTTCAATGTATGATTGTAAAAATAATGTTTTATATTTTAATAAAAATAAAATGAATGATGATTATGATTTCCGTCATGTCTTAATGTATGAACTTATTAACATTATTTCATCGAATGGTTTTCAAACAGGATTTAATAGTGATGGTAAATTTGAAGCTTTAAATACTGGATATACAGAGATACTTGCTAATTTTTTAGTAGGTAATAATGGTGAGAAATTAGTTTATCCTAATGAAGCAGTTATGGCTAATATGATTGGTATTATAGCTGGTGAAGATAAATTATTTGATGCATATTTTAATAATGACGCTAAAGTGTTATTAAATGCTTTAACAGAAGCAGGGGTGGAATTATGACATTTAAAAATTTAAATGATAAGATGAATTATTATAGTGAAATAAGTAAAAAAACAGGAGAGAATAATTGGAATCAAGATGTTATTCAAAATGAGTTTATTGAAATGATTTCAAAATGTAATTTATCTAATGAAAAACTTGATAGATTAAGAAATGCTATGGTAAAAAATAATGCATCTTTAGATATGCAACCAAGTAATAATAAATCATATGAAGTTTTTAATAAAATAGTTGAAATGAAAAAAGCAGAAGCTTTAGAAGAACAAAGACGTATGGTAGCGTAAGGTCCAATTTATTGGACTTTTTTCTTTACAGTAGAATTAAATCAATGTTATAATAATGGCATTGGAAGTGATAGTATGAAAACAGATGATTTTGATTTTGAATTACCAGAGGAGTTAATAGCGCAAACACCTATTAAGGAACGTGATCATTCACGACTTTTAGTTCTTAATAGAAAAGATGGTTCTATTGAACATAAAGTATTTACTGATATTGTAGATTATTTAGAAGAAGGAGATTCTTTAGTTTTAAATGATACTAAAGTTATGCCAGCACGTCTTTATGGAGTTAAAGAAGAGACTAATGCGGTTATTGAAGTCTTGCTTTTAAAAGCTTTAGGAGAAAACAAATGGGAGTGTTTAACACGACCTGCTAAAAGAATTAAAGAGGGAACTATAATTAGCTTTGGTGATGGAATTTTAAAAGCTGAATGTATAAGATGTGAAGATGAAGGTATTCGTGAATTAAAACTTATTTATGATGGTATTTTATATGAAATACTTGATAAACTAGGGGAGATGCCACTTCCTCCTTACATTCATGAAAAATTAGAAGATAAAGATAGATATCAAACAGTATATGCTAAAAATATAGGATCAGCTGCTGCTCCTACAGCAGGATTACATTTTACAAAAGAGTTGTTAGAAAAAATTAAAAATAAAGGTGTAAATATCGTTTATATAACACTTCATGTAGGACTTGGCACTTTTAGACCAGTAAACGTAGAAGATGTAACTAAACATAAAATGCATAGTGAATACTATATGATGAGTAAATCTGCCGCTGATACTTTGAAAAAAACTAAAGAAAATGGTAAAAAAATAATTAGTGTTGGTACTACTTCAACACGTACTTTAGAAACAATAATGAGTTTATATGGGGAATTTAAAGAATGTAGTGGTTGGACAGATATTTTTATATATCCAGGATATAAATTTAAGGCTGTGGATAATTTAATAACTAATTTTCACTTACCAAAATCAACACTTGTAATGTTAGTAAGTGCACTTGCTAGTAAAGAATTAATTATGAAAGCTTATCATGAAGCGGTAATTAATAAATATAGATTTTTCTCTTTTGGAGATTCAATGTTAATAAGATAGTATGACAAAAAGAAAAATAATAAAACAAAATAAAGAAGCAATAGAATGTATCTTAGAACGTTATGAATTAAATGGTAAGGAAATGTTAGATTTGTTTGGAATTTTATCTATTATTGGGACAGATTTTTTAGTAGAATTATCAGAAATTATCCCAGAAGAAGGATTTCAATTTGATTATGAAAAAATGGATATTAGAGATAGTATTAAATTGGTTCGTGAATTTTTAGTTAATATTGATAAAAAATATCTAGAAATTTTTGATAAAGCTCTTAATGATGGTACATTTGAATTATTTCTAGAAGAAGACGATTTAGTGGAAAGACCAGATGAACCTATTACAATGCCTAAACCTAACGCTATTATTTATATACCTGTTCAAAATAAAATAACAGATGGTCAAATTATTATTCATGAATTTTTTCATTATTTAAATGATAATGATGATATTGTAGTTAATAGAGAAGTATTTACCGAAATGATTTCTATTTATTTTGAACTTAGATTTTGTAATTTTTTAGAAGAAAAAGGTATAACCAAAGATTTATTTAATAAAGAGGTTTGTGAGAGGTTAGATAATGCTTTATTATCTGGTGATAATTTGTGTTTTTCTAGTTCATCATTAGATATTTATTATAATACAGGTGAAATAAATAAAAGAAATATTAAATTTTTAGATAAGTATCGTCAAATATATGATTATAATAAAGATGATTTAGTAAAGTTTTATCATGATTCAGATTTTATAGATGGTATTTTAGATTTTAATAATGATGTTAGTTATGTAATAGGTACTTTACTTTCTTTTTATGCTTTAAAAGAACCGATTATTTATGATATAAAAATGAAATATATTAATGACAATATAAACAGTATGAAAATAGAAGATGTTTTTAAAACATTAGATACTAATTTTGGAGAGTATTTAGAATGGTTAAATGCTTGTAAGGATAATTTAGAAATAGCAATGGGTGAAGTATATGAAAAAAGTTATAGTGATAGTAGGTCCAACAGCAGTAGGTAAAACTAAACTTAGCATCGAGCTTGCTAAAAAATTTGATGGTGAAATTATAAATGCTGACAGTACTCAAATTTTTAAAGGGCTTGATATAGCTACAGCTAAAGTAACAGAGGAAGAAAAAGAAAATATTGTTCATCATTTGATTGATATAAAAGATATAACAGATGATTATACTGTTTATGATTATCAAAAAGATGCAAGAGGATGTATTGATGATATATTAAAAAGAGGCAAAACACCTATTTTAGTTGGAGGAACGGGATTATATATAAAAGCTTGCTTATATGATTATCAATTTACTGAAGAAGGTAAGATTACTAATGATTATCTAGATTTTAGTAATGATGAATTATATGAAATGCTACTTAAAGTAGACCCTGAAACAGAGATACATAAAAACAATCGTAAAAGAGTTGTTAGAGCACTAAACTATTATAATGAAAATAAAAAACCACTTAGTTCTAAAGAAAAAACAGATAAAGAATTATATGATACAGTTTATATTGGATTAACAACAGATAGAGAAACTTTATATAATCGTATAAATAAAAGAGTAGATATAATGGTTGAAAATGGATTGTTAGAAGAAGCAAAAAGAATATATGAATCTGATATTTGTACTAAAGCTGTTTTAACACCAATTGGATATAAAGAATTGTTTCCTTATTTTTCACATGAAAAAAATTTGGATGAATGTTTAAATTTAATAAAACAAAATAGTAGAAGATATGCGAAAAGACAATATACGTGGTTTAATAATCAAATGAATGTAAAATGGTTTAATACAGATTTTAACAATTTTGATAATACTGTAATTGAAGTTTTGGAATATATAAAAAAATGTTAAGACTAATTCTTAACATTTTTTTTAATATCCATTATAACGGGTAAGATAATTGGTCTTCTTCCAGTTTTTTCTAAAATAGTGGCTGAAAGAGTAGTAATTATTTCAGATTTTATTTCATTATAATTTACATGATTATTGATTTTAGAATTAATAGCACTTTTACTAACTTCTTCTAATTCTTTTAATAATTCAATGTTATCATTTACTAAAACAAAACCACGTGTTGTTATATTAGGATTACCTAATAGTTTATTTTGTTCTGTATCAACATTAGCAATAACAACAACAATACCGTCACTGGACATAATCTTTCTATCTTTCATAACCGCATTACTTACTTCACCAATACGATTACCATCTACATAAATGTCACCAGCTTGTACGGTACCCATTTTGGTAATTTTACCTTTTTTAATAGACAATACTTCACCATTTTTCATAACAAAAGTATTTTCTCTTGGAATACCACAATCAACAGCTATATCAGTATGTTTTTTTAACATTCTGTATTCGCCGTGAAAAGGCATAAAATATTTTGGTTTTATTAAATGTAACATAAGTTTTAATTCTTCTTCATTACCATGTCCAGAAGTATGTATATCACTAAGTGAAGTATTAGTATAAACTTTTACTCCTTGTAAGTATAACTTATTTATTGTTCTAGATATACTTAAAGCGTTTCCTGGAATAGCTGATGAAGAGAATACTACTAAATCATTTGGTTGTATTTTTATTTGTTTATGACTACCATTAGCAATTCTACTTAAAGCAGCTAATGGTTCACCTTGACTGCCTGTACAAAGTAAACATACTTTATTAGGAGGAAGATGATTTGCTTCATCTGGTGTTACAAACATTTCTTTACCTTTAATATATCCACCTTCAATAGAAATTTCAATATTGTTATCCATGCTTCTTCCAAATACAGCAATCTTACGATCGTGTCTTTTACATGTTTCAACAATATGTTTTAAACGATATATGTTAGATGCGAATGTTGCAATAATAATTCTTCCTTGATGTCTATCAAAAATTTCTGATAAAGCTTCATCAACCTTTGATTCACTAGCACTCATACCAGGATTTAAAGCATTGGTACTATCACTTAAAAGTAAAGTAACACCTTTTTCGCCAATACGTGCCATTTTATGTAAATTAGCCATTGGACCAATTGGTGTAAAATCAAATTTAAAGTCTCCAGTTGTAACAATAGTTCCATTAGGAGTATGAATACATATTCCATGAGAATCAGGAATAGAGTGAGTAGTTCTAAAGAATTCTACTTCCATCGTTTTAAACTTAACTCTAGTATCTTCTGTATATACTTTTAAATTATCATATCGAATATTTCTATCTTCTAATTTTCTTCTAATTAAAGCAGCAGCTTGATTTGGTGCATATATCACCGGAATATTTACTGCTTGTAATAAAAATGGTATACCACCAATATGATCTTCATGCCCGTGAGTTATAAATAAACCCTTAATCTTATGTTCATTTTTCTTTAAAAAACTAAAATCAGGAATAACATAATCAACGCCAAGTACTTCTCCTTGTGGAAAAATTATACCGGCATCAGTTATAATAATTTCATTACCCGTCATAACACAATACATGTTTTTCCCAACTTCGCCAAGACCACCTAAAGCAAATACTTTAGTGTCTGACTCATCAAAAAATTTCATAAATTCTCCTTTCTTTTTTTTGTTAATAAAAAATTTGACTTAATAATTATACCTTTTTTTTTGAAATTTGTCTACTATTTGACAAAAATAAGGTTTTGACTTATAATACATGGTACTTAAGGGGGAATTTGATATGAAATATAGTATTGAAGGAATTGAAAAATCAAGAATTATTAAATCAACCCAAATAATAAATAAAAAAGATAGTGATAAAGCTATTATTGTTAATTATTTAGATGGTACACAAGATGTTTTTGATTTAAATAATGAAAATTTGAAGAGAATTGAAGAAATTGCCGAAGAACAAGGAAAAATGTTTGTTTCTAAAAAAGGAAAAATTTTAAAAAGAAGAGAGTTGTTTTTTCTAATTTGTGTAATGATTTTTGCAGGCATGTTAATGATATCTGTAGGATTAAAGATTTACTTAGGGGCTACAATATATACTACTATAGCATGGTTAGCATCATTGTTATCAGGTCTAATGGTAGTAGTTTCAAAGCTTAATATGAAAAGTAAAGAAAAATATATAAAGAAGTATCAATTATATTTTGAACAAGTAAAAAATAAATTAAGCGATTATCAACAAATATTAGAAAAAGAAAAACAATTGACTAAGCAAAAAAATAATGATTCTGTTAAATTAAATAGTGTTTTAGACTTAGATAATGTATCACTAAAACAAGTTGAAAGTATCAATGAGAAAGTAGAACGTTATTATAAAGTTGATAGACAAAAAGTAAAAAAATTAGAAAACCCTAGTTTATACTAGAGTTTTTCTTTTTTTTAGTGTAAAATGGTTGTAGATACTACAAAGGATGTGACATATGGGATTATTTGATAAATTTAAAAATATTTTTACTGGTAACAAAGAAGAAAAAAAAGATTTAGATTTATATACAAGTGGTTTAGAGAAGACAAGAAAAGAGTTTGTTTCTAAGTTGACGATTCTAAATCATAAATATACTAAGGTAAATGATAATTATTTTGATGAATTAGAAGAAATACTTATTATGGCTGATATTGGTGTTAATACTGTTATGAATTTAATTGATAAACTAAAATCGAGGGTAAAAAAAGAACATATTGAAGATACTAATGATTTGATGGAAGTAATTGTTGATGAAATGTTTATTATATATGTCAATAATAATATTATTGTTAATAAAATAAATAAATCGTTAGATGGACCTACTGTTGTCCTTTTTGTCGGAGTTAATGGTGTAGGTAAAACGACAACTATTGGTAAGATTGCTAATAAATTAAAAAATGATGGCAATAAAGTTCTTTTAGTAGCAGGTGATACTTTTAGAGCTGGTGCTGTTGAACAGTTAGAAGAGTGGGGAACTAGAGTAGGATGTAAGGTAGTATCTAAGATGGATGCTGATCCTGCTAGTGTAGTTTATGATGGTCTTACGGAAGCAGTAAAAGAAAACTATGATTATGTTTTAATAGATACGGCGGGTAGACTACAGAACAAAGTTAATTTAATGAATGAGCTAGAAAAAATTAATAAAGTAATTGGTAAGATTATACCTAATGCGCCTCATGAAACATTATTGGTAATAGATGCAACAACGGGACAAAATGGTATAAGTCAAGCTAAAAGTTTTAAAGAAGTAACTAATATTACAGGAATAGTTTTAACAAAATTAGATGGCACCGCAAAAGGTGGAATAGTTTTGGCTATTAAAGATGAAGTTGATATTCCAGTTAAATTTGTTGGACTTGGTGAACAAAAAGATGATATTAAAGTATTTGATATAGAAAAATATATTTATGGATTATTCAAAGATATGGAGGGTATATATGAAGAAAAATAATAATAAAAAAGGAGTAAATAAAAATGATTTAGTGATGAAAGATTTTATGGTTAATCAAGTAGGATTGCTTGTTGAATGTACTTTTGTTTTATTTGCAATAGCTGCTGGAATAGCTACTATTTTTGAAGGAGAAATGTTAGTTATATTTGAGTTTTTAATGGGATTTACCTTAGTTACAATGGCATATAACAACTTAAAAGTATATAAAAGAAAAGTATTTACTATTCCTTATTTTCTAGGAGCAACAATTGCTTTCTTTGCTGCATTTCAAATTATTTTAGGATTTTAATATGGAAGAAAATATCTATTTAACAAAATTATTTGATTATTATGGTTGCTTATTAACCGATAAACAACAACAATATTTTACTGATTATTATATGGAGAACTTAAGTATAACAGAAATTAGTGAAAATAATGGTGTTAGTAGAAATGCTGCTTATAAGCAAATAAAAGATGCTGAAAAGAATTTGATTAATTATGAAAATAAATTGCATTTGGAAGAAAAAGAAAGAAAAATAAAGAAATTACTAAATAACATAA
Source organism: uncultured Mycoplasmatota bacterium (assembly GCA_900544605.1). GTDB lineage: Bacteria > Bacillota_I > Bacilli_A > RF39 > UBA660 > SIG204. The sequence continues at coordinate 16,424 of UQVP01000015.1, forward strand.
GTGAAAAAGAAATAAAAGAAGAAATATTAGATTTAATATAAAAGGGTGATATTATGTTGGGTAAGGTAGTGTATGTTAGTGATAATGAAGTTCATGTAAGGGTGCCAGATGGTGCTAATATAGTAACAAATATTATTAATATTCATGTTATTTTAGAGGATGAACAGAAAAGAGTAGTTGGTGAAGTAGTCGATATTACTGGTAATCTTATTAAAATAGGGTTACTTGGAGAGTATGTTGGTGATACTTTTTATACAGGTGTTATTAGAAAACCGACTTTAAATGCTAAAATTAGAATTATTAATAATGAAGAATTGTCTGTTATTACAGGTAGAAATGATATAAATAGTTTTCATTTAGGTGTTAGTCCTTTATATAATAATTATCCAGTATATGGTGATATTAACAAACTATTTAGTAATCATCTTGCTATCTTTGGAAATAGTGGTAGTGGTAAATCTTGTGGGGTTGCCAGAATACTTCAAAATTTATTTTTGAACAAAAATATTATGCCTTGTAAAGCTAATTTTTTGATTTTTGATGCTTACGGAGAATATCATACTGCTTTTAAAGATATTGATAAAATAAATCCTAATTATCATTTTAAATATTATACTACTAATAAATATGATAATAATGGTAAAAAACTTCGTATACCAATTTATTTATTTGACATTAATGATATGGCATTATTACTTTCTGCAACAGAACATTCACAACTTCCAATTATTGAAAAGATGTTAAAAATTGTTAATATATTTGCATCCAATAATGAAATGTCTTTAGCTTATAAAAATCACTTAATTGCTAAAGCTATTATTAATATTTTATATACAAATCAAACTTCTGCCTCTAAAAGAAATGATGCTTTTGCGATAATTTCTACATGTTCAACACCTCAATTTAATTTAAGTGCTCCAGTTCAAGGATTAGGTTATACACGTAAATTTAGAGATTGTTTTATGATTGACAGTAACGGAAATTTCTCAGAGAGCAATCTGCTTATGGAATATTTATCAAGTTTTGTACGCGATGAATATGATGCGTTAGATATTAGAGAAAAAAATTTTTATACATTTAAAGATTTAGAAAAAGCTTTAGATTTTACTTTAATATCTGAAGGAATGCTACATAATGAAAAAGTTTATAGCGATGCTATAACACTTAAAGTTCGTCTTCATTCATTAGTAATAGGGGAATATGCAGAGTATTTTGAATATGATGATTTCATTTCAGAACAAGAGTTTATTTCTAGAATCATGGCTTACGATAATAATGGTAAAGCTCAAATAGTTAATTTTAATTTTGAAGATGTTGATGATTGGTTTGCTAAAGTTATAACAAAATTTATGGTTAAATTATTATTTGAGTTTTCTAAAAATTTGAGTAATCGTGCTTCTGTGCCTTTTAATATTTTCTTAGAAGAAGCTCATCGTTATGTTCAAAAAGATAATGATCAATATTTACTTGGTTATAATATTTTTGAAAGAGTAGCTAAGGAAGGAAGAAAGTATGGAATCATATTAAATCTAATTTCTCAACGTCCTGTTGAACTTTCAGAAACAGTGATATCGCAAGTTTCCAATTTTTTAATTTTTAAATTAACTCATCCTGTTGATATTGATTATATGAAAAAGATGCTTCCTAATATTAATGCTAATATAATAGAAAAACAAAAAAGTTTACAAGCTGGTACTTGTGTAGCTTTTGGTAATGCTTTTAAAGTACCTATTATTGTCCATTTTGAAATGCCTAACCCAGCTCCTCAAAGTGGAAATTGTAATGTTGTTAATACTTGGCAAATAAAGGATGAATAATTATATTACTAACTTAAGAGATATGTTTTATCTCTTTTATTTTGCTTGAAAATATTATATAATGGGTATGGTGATAAAATGTTTGAAAGTTTAGGAGAAAGATTACAAAACGCTATTGATAAAATAAAAGGTTATGGAAAAATAACTGAAGATAATATAAGTGATGTAGTAAGAGAAATAAGATTAGCTTTACTTGAAGCTGATGTTAATTATAAAGTAGTAAAAGAATTTGTTAATAATGTAAAAGAAAAAGCTTTAGGAGAAGAAGTTGCTAAGAGTTTAAAACCTGGAGAAGTATTTGTTAAAATTCTTAAAGATGAACTTGTTGAATTACTTGGTGGTGAAAAAGCTGATTTAAATTTAAACGGTAATCCAGCCACTTTAATGCTTGTTGGTCTTCAAGGTACAGGTAAAACAACAATGATAGGTAAACTTGGATTAATGCTTAGAAAAAAATATCACAAGAAACCACTTTTAGTTGCTTGTGATGTTTATAGACCTGCTGCTATTGACCAACTAAAAACAATAGGTAAAGAATTAAATATTGAAGTATATAGTGAAGGAAAAGGTAATCCATTAGAGATTTCTAAAAATGCGATTAATTACGCTAAAGAAAATAAATTTGATTATGTTTTAATAGATACAGCAGGACGTTTACACATTGATACAGAACTTATGGATGAATTAAAAAGTATTAATGAAAATATTCATCCTGATGAAATATTATTAGTAGTTGATAGTATGACAGGTCAAGATGCCATAAATGTTATTGAAGGATTTAATGAAGCTCTTCCATTAACTGGTGCCATTTTAACAAAATTGGATGGTGATACTAGAGGTGGAGCTGCTCTTTCTATTCGTCATTTAACTAATGTTCCAATTAAATTTGTTGGTGTGAGTGAAAAGATGGATGGAATAGAAGAATTTTATCCTGAAAGAATGGCAACTCGCATTTTAGGTATGGGAGATATTATGACAATGCTAGAAAAAGCTGAGTCAGTAATAGATGAAGAAGAAGCTTTAAAAACAGCTAAAAAGATGCAAAAGGGAAATTTTGATTTAGAAGATTTTTTAAATCAATTAAAACAAATAAAGAAACTAGGACCTTTAGAAAATCTACTTAAAATGATTCCTGGAGCTAAAAAAATGGGATTAAATCAAGTCCATATTGATCCTAAAGATATGGCTCACGTAGAAGCGATTATTCTTTCAATGACGCCTTATGAGAGAAGACATCCAGAGGTACTTAAAGCAAGCCGTAAAGTTAGAATTGCTAAAGGTAGTGGGAGAAGTGTAGAAGAAGTAAATAGACTTCTAAAACAATTTGAACAAATGAAAGATATGATGAAAAAATTTCAAAATGGTAGTTTAAAAATGCCATTTTAAAAGGAAAGTTTAACTTTCTTTTTTAGTAGGTGATAAAATGAATAATGATATATTTGATAGATTAGCAAAATCAAAATTTAGATCTAGTTTTCATTTAAAAGAAAAAGATATTTTATATATAAAGGAAAAAGGATTAGATAAGATAAAAAGTCATGCTTATGATTTTGTTAATAAAAGATTAAAGGATGTTTCTAACTTAGTAGATGGAAAACAAACACCAATGAGAGGACATCCTGTCTTTTTAGCCCAACATGCTACAGCTACGTGTTGTAGGGGATGTCTAGAGAAGTGGCACAAAATAAATAAGAACAAAATATTAACTGATAAAGAAGTAGATTATGTAGTTAATATAATTATGACATGGATTAAAAGGAATTATAGAGTTTAAAGGCAAATAACATATTCATAAATAGACTTACCTCATATGATAAACTAGGTAAGGGGGATTTTAAATGTTATTTAATAGAAACTGTGGATGCAATCGTCAAATAGGTAATGCTTTTGGATTCGGTGGTGGATGTTGTAATCAACCAATGATGGAACAACCTGTTATAGAACCAACTATTAATAAATGTATTGAAAAAGAGTTCTATCATGAAGTGCCACATTGCTGTCCAATTCATACACACACTATAAATAAACATATCTACACACATACATATACTCCACAATATTCTTGTTCTGAAGAAAATGTTGTTGTAAATAATGACTGTGGAAGTTGTAGTGGTCTTGCTAATCAAGGATTTAACAATACAAATATGTAATGTGAAAAAACCAACGAAAAAATCGCTGGTTTTTTTGTGCTATAAAAAGGAAATACAATATTTTTGTGGAATATTAGAAGTGAAGGAGGAAAAAATGAAAGAAGATAAAATGCATTTAATAAATAAGTTATTTAATAATGAAACAATAAGAACTGTGTGGGATAAAGATGAGGAAAAATATTACATTAGTGTTGTTGATATAGTTGGGATTTTATCAGAAAGTAAAGATGGTAGAAAATATTGGAACAAGTTAAAACAACGTCTTAAGTTTGAGGGAAATGAGTCGGTGACAAATTGTCACCAACTGAAATTAAAATCTTCGGATGGTAAATATTATAATACTGATGTGTGTGATATAGAAGAAATGTTTCGAATAATAGAATCAATACCTAGTAAAAATGCTGAACCTATAAAACAATGGTTGTCAAGATTAGGGAGTGAAAGAATAAATGAAACATTTGATCCATCACTTGCAGCACAAAGGGCAATAGATTTGTATAGAAAAAAAGGATACAGTGAAGAATGGATAATAAGAAGAGTAAAAGGTATACAAGATAGAAAAAAACTAACAGATGTGTGGAATGAAAATGGAGTAACAAAAGAAATAGAATATGCAATATTAACAAATGAAATTTACAAGGGATGGTCAGGAATGAATGCTAATGAATATAAAGAATATAAAGGATTAAGAAAAGAGTCTTTAAGAGATAATATGTCTGATTTAGAAGTGGTACTTGCTGATATTGGTGAAATTACTACTAGAGAACTTGCAAAGAAATATAAGCCTTATGGATTAGATAATAACATAAAAATTGCTAAAGAAGGTGGTACAGTTGCTAGAAATACACGAAAAGATATTGAAAAAAGATTATGTGAGTCTGTTATTAAAAAAGATAATTTATTGAAATATAAATATAACGAAAATGATAAAATACAAACAAAATAAAGATAACACTTGAATAATAAAAAAAATTATAATATAATATTCTTATATTAAAAAACAAACGAAGAGAGTAGTAATAATAATTTATTATGTTTAGAGAAGAAGTGGATGGTGAAAACTTCTGATAAGATATTATGAACTTGCTTTTCTAGTTGCGTATGCCGTAATTCTGCGTTAAAGATTTGAGAGTGTAATAAAATATTATGAAATAAGGTGGTACCGCGATTAATCGTCCTTATATTTATAATATTTTTGTTTTTTAAGGAGGATTTTTATGAAATATATTGTTATGTTTGTGGTATCATTTTTAGTGGTTTATTTAGCTTATCTTTTTACTGTTATTTTAAATAAAAAGAAGTTGAAAAAATTTGAAACAAGTAATCAAGCTTTATATTTTACAAGAAAATATAAAATTAAAGTTAATGATAGTAATGCAAAGTTACTCGCTAATTTAGTAGCGCTTGCTAATGCTTTTATTATTAGTATTACTATAGTTATAATAGAGTTAGTTCAAAATTATATATTAAAAGTATTAGTTGCTTTTATAGTGATAGTTCCACTAATTTTAATTTTATATCATATAATTGGTTTAATGATGTTGAAAAGAGGTAATAAATAATGTACGATTTTACAAATATAGAAAAGAAATGGCAAAAGTATTGGGAAGACAATAATACTTTTAAAACTGATATTTATGATTTTAGTAAGCCTAAATATTATGCCCTAGATATGTTTCCATATCCATCTGGTGTTGGTCTTCATGCAGGACATCCAGAAGGATATACAGCAACAGATATTATAGCACGTATGAAAAGAATGCAAGGGTATAATGTTTTACACCCAATGGGATTTGATTCATTTGGACTTCCTGCTGAACAATTTGCTATATCAACAGGAAATCATCCAGAAGGATTTACAAAGAAAAACATTGAAACATTTAAAACACAATTAAAAATGTTAGGTTTTTCTTATGATTGGGATAGAGAAGTTTCTACTTCTGATCCAAACTTCTACAAATGGACACAATGGATATTTAAACAATTATTTTTAGATGGATATGCTAAATGTGTTGATATGCCAGTTAATTGGTGTGAAGAGTTAGGAACAGTTCTTGCTAATGATGAAGTTATTGATGGCAAGAGCGAGCGTGGAGGATATCCTGTTGTTAGAAAAAACATGAAGCAATGGGTTATAGATATTCCTGCTTATGCTGAAAAATTACTTGCAGGTTTAGATGAAATTGATTGGCCTGAATCAACTAAAGAAATTCAAAGAAATTGGATTGGAAAAAGTATCGGAGCTCACGTTGATTTCAAAGTAAAAGATACTGACTTTAAATTTACAGTTTTTACAACACGTTGTGATACTTTATTTGGAGCAACATATTGTGTTTTAGCTCCTGAACATAAACTTGTTGATATGATAACTACTGAAGAACAAAAAGAAGCAGTTGAAAATTATAAAAAGATGTGTGCTTCTAAATCTGATTTAGAAAGAACAGAATTAAATAAAGAAAAGACAGGAGTATTTACTGGTGCATACGCTATTAATCCTGTCAATAATAAAGAAATTCCTATTTGGATAAGTGATTATGTTTTAGCAACATATGGCACTGGAGCAATTATGGCAGTTCCTGCTCATGATGATCGTGATTATGAGTTTGCTAAGAAGTTTAATATTCCAATTATTCAAGTTCTAGATGGTGATAGTATAGAAGAACACGCTTACACTAAAGATGGTGTGCATATTAATTCTGAGTTCCTAGATGGACTTAATAAAGAAGACGCTATTAATAAAATGATTGATTGGCTTGAAGAAAATAACTGTGGAAAAAAACAAGTTAACTACCGTTTAAGAGATTGGATTTTTGCTCGTCAAAGATATTGGGGTGAACCAATTCCAATTATTCACTTAGAAGATGGTAAAGATATAGCGCTTGCTGATTCTGAATTACCTTTAATTTTACCGACATTAGAAGATTACAAAGGTAAAAATGGAAAAGCGCCACTTGAAAATGCTATTGATTGGGTTAATGTAGAAGTAGATGGTATTAAAGGAAAAAGAGAAACTTCTACAATGCCTGGTAGTGCTGGTTCAAGTTGGTATTTCTTAAGATATATTGATCCACATAATAATGAATGTTTAGCTGATAAAAAATTGCTAGAACATTGGATGCCAGTTGATTTATATGTTGGTGGTCCAGAACATGCTGTTGGACATTTGTTATATTCTAGAATGTGGAATAATTATTTATATGATAAAGGAATTGTTCCAGTTAAAGAACCATTTAAAAAATTAGTACATCAGGGAATGATCTTAGGTTCCAATGGTATTAAAATGGGTAAAAGATATCCTGAATATGTTGTAAATCCAAATGATATTGTAAAAGAATATGGTGCTGATACATTAAGACTTTATGAGATGTTTATGGGGCCTTTGGAAGCTGATAAACCATGGAATGATGATGCCGTTGATGGTGCTAAAAAATTCTTGGATAGAATATGGAGACTTTATACCGAAGAAAATAAAATAACAGATCAAGCAAATTCAAATCTTGAAAAGATTTATCACAAAACAGTTAAGAAGGTAACTAGTGATTACGAATCTTTAAGTTTTAATACAGCTATTAGTCAAATGATGATATTTATTAATGCTATTTATAAAGAAGAAGTATTCCCTTTAGAATATGCAAAAGGATTATTAAAATTATTAAATCCAATAGTTCCACACATTACTGAAGAACTATGGACCGAAGTGTTTAAGCAACAGAATACTATTGCTTATGAACCATGGCCTACATATGATGAAACAAAGACAATAGATGAAACTTATGAATTAGTAGTTCAAGTAAATGGAAAAGTACGTGGAAAAATAGAAACACATACAGATACTACAGAAGAAGAAATGAAAGAAAAAGCTTTACAAATTGAAAATGTAAAGAAACATTTGGAAGGATTACAAATTGTAAAAATTGTTACTATTCCTAAGAAATTGGTTAGTATTGTTGCAAAATAGATAGATTTTCTATCTATTTTTTGTTATAATTTTAAACGAAAGAAGAGATACTATGATAGATATAATATTAGATACTTTAATAGATAGTTTAAAATTATTACCATTTCTATTTATTGCTTTTTTAATTATCGAATTAATAGAACATAAATTAAATAAACAAACAAAAGAGTTAGTTAGTAAGTCAGGTAAAGTTGGACCACTAATTGGTAGTTTACTTGGATTATTTCCACAATGTGGTTTTTCTGTTATGGCAACTAATTTATATGTAACAAGAATAATTACTTTAGGAACGTTAATTTCTATTTATCTAGCTACAAGTGATGAGATGTTACCAATTATGTTATCACAAAAGATAGCCTTTATAGAAATAGTAAAACTATTAGGAATTAAGTTTATATGTGGAATAATATGGGGATTTATTATTGATTTATTATTAAATAAAAAATCTAAAAAAGAAAATATAAACTATGAAATATGTGATGAAGATCATTGTAATTGTCATGAAGAAGGAGTAATTAAATCCACTCTAATTCATACTTTAAAAACATTGTTGTTTATTATGTTAGTTTCATTTCTATTAAATATATTGTTGCACTTTATAGGAGAAGATAACTTATCAAAATTATTCTTAAAAAATAGTATTTTTGGACCATTTATATCAAGTTTACTAGGTTTAATTCCTAACTGTGGTTCAAGTATTGTTATCACTGAACTTTATTTAAATGGTGCAATATCATTAGGATCTGCTATGGCTGGCCTTTTAACAGGTAGTGGAGTTGCCCTTTTAGTTTTATTTAAAGAAAATAAAGATATAAAAGAAAATGTAACTATATTGAGTTTATTATATGGATTAGGGGTTATTAGTGGAATTATAATAGAGTTAATAACAATGATATTAAAATAGTATTTTTGAACTGAACCCCGTTTCTTGGACATAGAAACGAGGTTCATATCATTTAGATACTATTTTTTTTAATAAAAGATATTGCAGCAAGAATAAATGTTTTGTATAATCTTTTCATAAATATTACAAAAAGAAGAAATAAAAAATGAGTAATATAGAAGAATATACTGAAAAAATTTTTGAGGATATTAAGCATATTGATGATTCAGATAATGAATATTGGGAAGGAAGAGAATTACAACAAGTACTTGGTTATAAAGAATGGAGATATTTTTCTAGTGTTATAGAAAAAGCTCAAATAGCTTGTTCTCAAAGTAATAACAACATTAATTCCCATTTTGGTGTAAACACCAAAATCGTATTAGCTGGATCAACAACTAAACCAATTATCGATTATAAGCTAAGTAGATATGCTTGTTATTTGATAGTTCAAAATGCTAATCCTAAATTTAAAACTGTTGCTTTAGGCCAGACATACTTTGCAATACAAACAAGAAAAATGGAGTTAACGGAAGCTGAATATAGTAAATTATCAGAAGACGAAAAAAGATTGTATAGAAGAAAACAAACAAAAGATGGTAATAAAGTTTTGTATAAAATAGTAAGAGAAAAAGGAGTTAAAAACTTTGATAGATTTACAAATGCAGGTTATAAAGGTTTATACAATGGTGAAACAGCAAACGATATTGCTAAAAGAAAAGGTTTAAGGTATAGAGAAGATATATTAGATAATATGGGAAGTACTGAATTCGGAGCTAATGTGTTTAAAATAACTCAAACTGAAGCTTTATTAGAAAAACAAGAAGAAAAAAGCGAAAATTTGGCAACTGATACTCATTATAAAGTAGGTAAGGCTATAAGAAAAGTTATAGAAGAATTAGGTGGAACTATGCCTGAAGATTTACCAACTCCAGATAAATCAATTAAAGAAATTGAAAAAAATGAAACAAAATCTTTGATGTAAGTGTAGAAGAATAGATTAATAATTGTTGACAATAACAAACAATAAATTGTATAATAAATACAGTAAAGGTAGCGATAGTATGGTTAAAGTATTCGTAGAACATGACTTCAAAAATAATAGCAGAAACACCAACCTGGGGGGGGGTATTTAATCATACTATAATATTAAAAAATAAAGAAAATACAAAGTTTCTAGACTTTTTGGCGGTCTAGATTTCTTTGTGTTTTTTTGATGTACCTTTACTAAATAAAGTAAATCTAAATAAAAGAAGGAGGAAGAAAATATGAAAAATAAAAAAGGTTTTACTTTAATAGAATTACTAGCGGTAATAGTAGTATTAGCAATTATTGCACTAATAGCTACACCAATAGTAATGAATACAATTAAAAATGCGAAGAAAGGAGCAGCAGAAAGAACAGCAGATAACTACATCAAGCAAGTAGAGACAGCAGTGGCAGAAGCCAAGTTAGAAAATAAGTCAGTACCAAATGGAACATATAATATAGATG